>JBFWON010000013.1:0-57023 GCA_050250515.1 Bdellovibrionales bacterium
GACCAAGGCGTTGACCTCCGGATGGAGGATGGGACCACCCGCCGCCAAGTTATAGGCGGTGGACCCGGTCGGTGTGGCCACAATCAATCCATCGGCTTTGAATGAGGTGATGGGCAAAGAGTCCACGGCCATCGAAATATTGATAAGTCGGGAGAGCACGCCGCGTTCGATCACTAAATCGTTCAGCGCGAGATAATGGCCACGCACGCGTTTGGCGTTCTTCACATCCACGCGAATCATGGAGCGTTTCTTCAGCTCCATTTTGCCGGCGATGGTCATCTCGAGCAGAGACCGAATTTCCGTCGCGCGTGAGACCGTTAAAAAGCCCAGGCCGCCCATATTAAATCCCAACACGGGCACGCGATGATTTTGCAGCATCCGCACGGCCATCAAATAGGTACCATCACCACCCAAGACCACCACAAGATCCAAGGTTTTAGGGTCCTTGATTTTTTTAGCGCCGGTGATTTTTTGATCCGGATGAGAGAAAGGTTCAATCTTTCGGCTCTTGAGCCACTTGACCACATCCCCTGCGGCTTTTTCGGCCGCCCGAGTCTCG
Organism: Bdellovibrionales bacterium; assembly: GCA_050250515.1. GTDB lineage: Bacteria > Bdellovibrionota > Bdellovibrionia > Bdellovibrionales > UBA1609 > JALHOQ01. The sequence continues at coordinate 560 of JBFWON010000013.1, forward strand.
GGCCGGTAGACAATGCCCACGCGGCGAATTTTTTCCTGAAAAATATGATAAACCTTACTGGTCATCGAGTCCTACTTATCGATCAATCCATCCCGCCGCAAAAGCGCGGTGGGATCTGGCTGTCGACCACGAAATTTTTCGTAGAGCCGCATGGGGTGATCGCTTCCCCCCTTGGCCAAAATGTTCTGTTCAAACTCACGGGCTAAATCTCGATTGAAGATTCCCTTTTCAACAAAGTATTCGAATGCGTCTGCGTCGAGCGCTTCGGCCCACTTGTAGCTGTAGTATCCGGCCGCATAGCCGCCACCAAAAATATGGACAAAGGAAGTGGAAATGTTAGTTCCCTCCACCGGTGGAAGAACTAAAGTCGGGGCCACGGCCTTTTTCTCAAACTCCGCCACCGAGGCATTCTGATCGTCCGGGGGATTTCGGTACCAATTCAAATCCAAAAAGCCGAACTGAAGTTGGCGCATGGATTGATAGCCGGTCAAAAACTTTTGCGATTGCTTCAAGCTTCGAAGAAGGGTCTCTGGCAAATCCGCTCCGGTCTTATAGTGCTTGGCGAAGACCCGCAAAAATTCCTCTTCTTCGGCCCAATTTTCCAAAAACTGGGAGGGGAGTTCGACAAAATCCAAGTACACATTCGTGCCCGAAATGGTTCGATACTCCACCTGTGAGAGCAAAGAGTGCAGGGCGTGGCCAAACTCATGAAAGAGTGTGGTCACTTCATCAAAATTCAAAAGCGATGGATTTTCAGGTGTGGGTTTGGTGAAGTTACAGACAATCGAGACATGGGGTCGGCGGATGTGGCCGCGAAAAGGACCCTGCTCGTAAAAATTCGTCATCCATGCGCCTTGCGATTTGCTTTCACGGGGAAAGAAATCGGCATAAAAGAGTCCGACAAATTCCCCACCTTTTTCCCGCGTCACCTCGAAGACACGGACGTCCGAGTGATAAACCGGCAAGCCGGTGCGTTGTTGAAACTGCAAGCCGAACAGTCGGCGCGCGAGCTCAAAAACTCCGTCTAAAACTCTCTCAAGCTGAAAGTAGGGACGTAAGCTCTCTTCATCGAAGGAGTATTTTTTCTCTTTCAGTTTTTCGGAATAATAGAGAAAGTCCCAGGCCTGAAGGGGATTCGGCCCGCCCATTTGAGTGGCAAGGTCTTGCACCTCCGCCAGATCCTTTTCGGCCGCGGGCTTTGCAGCCCTTAGGATTTTATCCAAAAAGCTTTGCACTTTGTCAGGAGTCTCAGCCATACGGGTTTCTAATGCCCATTCGGCAAAATTAGAGGCGCCCAAGAGCTTGGCCTTTTCATCCATCAAGCGAACGGTCTCGAGCAGCACGGGGCTGTTGTCGTGGGCCCCACCGAAAGCGCGGGAGCTCATCGCGCGATAAATTTTTTCGCGCATTTCACGCTTTTCACTAAAGCGAACAAACGCCACATAGGAGGGCATCTGCAGCGTGATCAGCCATTTATTCTCTTGCCCTTTGGCGCGCGCGGCCTCTTTTGCCGCGGTCCGAGCGGTCGGGGGCAGGCCGGCTAAGTCCGATTCATTGTCGATCCACATTTCAAATTCGTTAGTGCAGTGAAGAACATTTTCCCTAAACTTCGGCACCAATTGGGACAAGCGTTCGTCAATGGCTCGCAGGCGATTTTTGGATTCCTCGGGTAGGCCGGCCCCGCTGCGAGTGAAATCGCGATACACTTTTTCAACAAAGTATTTTTGCGTGTCGCTGAGGCCACTCGCCTCGCGCTTTTCATAGACGCTCTTTATTTTCTCAAAAACCACGGGATCGAGCAAAATGTCGTTGGCAAAGGCGGCCACCTTGGGGCCGATCTCCATGGAGAGCTTTTCCATTTCGGGGTTCGAATGAGCCACCAGCAAGTTGGAGAAAAGCAGATTTACAAACTCCACTTCTTCAGAGGCGTGTTCCAGCCCTTCGAAGGTGTCATTGAAACTGGCGGGCGCGCCTTTCAGTTTTTCAAGACGGGTTCGCCCATGCTCCAGCGCTTGATCTAGAGCGGGCATAAAGTGTTCGGGGCGGATCTGATCAAAGGGTACGGCCCCGTGCGGCAATGTCGAAGGATGTAAGATTGGATTCATGGCTTGGTCGTACCATAGGGCTAAGCCCAAAAGCAAAAACCCCAAGCTTTTGGCTTAGGGTTTTAGATCACCATGTCGGACCTGAGAAGTTAGTTACCAAAGCACCAGTTAAATCCACCGAAGCCAAGGTCGATGAAGAAGTTGGAGCCGCAGCTGTTGCCCGAGTAGTTGTAAACCGGGTAGCCGTAGTAGTAGTCGACGTTGTTGTAATACGGAGTGCCGTAAGCGTACTGGTTGATCACATCGTAGCGAACGCAGATGTATTGGTTCTGGTAAGGAGGCTGCGTGCTATAAACCGGTACATACTGAACACCATACTGCTGAGTGTATTGGTCACAGATGGCGGTCTGGTTGTAGGGGTTCGGATTGTAGGGATAATTCCCCGAATAGTTGAATCCCGTCACCTGTTGTCCAGGAGTACAAGCCACTTGCTGGTTGCTGGTGTTCGTGTAGTAACCTTGCGCCGGACAAGTGAACGTTGTCGCTGTCGGAGTACAAGGTTGGTTCGATTGATTCACCCAGGAAAATCCGTTCCAGGTACAGCTGCTTGCAGGTGTTGCCGCGGCAGTCCCACCAGAGCTTCCGTTCTTCTTCTTATTACAGGCGCTCAAACCGATGGCCAAAATACTGACCAGAGTAACAGCTGCCATTTTGCTAAAGGGTCGCATGGGACTCCCTCCCTAATTCAATTAAGTTAATGAGCGCGAACGCTCTCGAAGGATGGGTATTCCAAAGTCCGTGCCAGCCCTGTGTAAAAATTACGAGGTTTTGAAGAAAAGAAAGGACGAAAAACGGCACTCGAGAGGGGAGCGGGTCCCGCACTGTCTTAAATTTAGACGGGTAAAACCCATATATTTCATATATTTAGCTTGTTTTGGGGCCTCAAGGTGCCGATCTTGCCGTTCTTGGCCTGGTGCGAGAGCGCCTTGAAACGCTTACCTATCTTCGGCATCCTGGTGTCTACGAGGGGGAGGGGGCATGATGCGTCTGACTATCATTATATTAGGGATTTTCGCGGCGCAGGGGATATGGGCCGCCTCTCCTTATAAGAAGACCTTGAGCACCAAAAAGGGCGACTACAGCCGCGACGGAGTGTTTATTGGTGGAAAGGCCGGGACCGGAACCTCCCTGCTGAATGTGCGGCGGATTTTCTCTAAGAAAGCCAAGTTGGAGCGCGTGATTGTCGATCTGGGCGACCATGAGATGCAACCGCTGGGAAAAAACATGAGCTATTTTCAGGTCAACCTCGACTCCCAAAACAACCGAGTGGTCTTGGATCTAGCGCAGCTTCGCTTTTCCAAAGTGTCGGAGGCCGCGGTTCGCCGCCTCTTTCAAAAAAGTCCCTTTGTAAAATCGGTCAGCCTCACGATGGATCCCGAAGACAAAGCGGCCACCATGGTATTGCAATTGCGCCGACCGGTTAAGCTTGAGGTCTATCAGTCACTCAAAGATCGCAAACCCGCCCGAATCGTGATGGATTTGATTCCGGCCGTATCGACGGGACGTCGTTCGCTATGAGGTTTTGGCTCGCGCTCGCACTCGTGTTCGCGGCTAGTAGCGCACAAGCTCGCGTATTTAGTTTTAAAGAAAGCGGCCTCGGTATGTTTCTGCGCGGAACCGGTGGCACTTCGGCCGTGGGTGATGATCCGTTCGCTAAATCGAGCGGCTCGGACACTTCTGTTTCTGGCAAAACCAGTTATGCCTATAGCGGTGAGCTGGGAGTGGTTTTTGGCCTAGGCTCCATGGTGAACCTTCGTTTAGGGGCTGAGGTCATCCAACACCACCCAGTGAAAGAGACCAGCGGTAAGAACTCGAGCGACATCGAGCGTTTTCAGCTCGATTCTTCAACCTTTATTTTCAATCCCAATCTGACAATGGAAGTGATCTTTCATCAAGAGGGCAATACGCGCTACTTTGGTGAGCTGGGCGTAGGCAACTCGGAAGTGACGGTTGAAAATCGGTACACCATGACTTCGACGGGGACGTCCGAACTGGGTGTGACCGATTTTAATGAAAAGTTGAGCGCCACTGCGCTTTCCTATCATGTGGCGGCGGGACTTGAGACTTTGTTTACGGATACGGTGACCTTTGTGGCTCAGGTCGGATATCGGATTCTGACCGTGGACAGTCTGAAATACAAAGGCGATGTGAATAACATCGTGAGTCCCTCGGGGGCGGCTAAAGGGGATAAGGCCCTTAAGAATGATGGGACGGCTCGAAGTTTGGATTTGAGTGGCGTCTTTGTTGGCGTGGCGTTTCGTTTCTGGCTGCACTTTTAGGGCTGGACTTGGGCTTGCAGTTCGGCTAATCCGCAGAGACTAAATTCACATGTTAAAAAATGCCATTTGCGCCCTGTGCGTTTTATTTTCGATTTCGGCCCATGCGTCGCCCTCGTGGTGCGAGCGCATTTTGGGAGGCCTCGGCCCAAATTGGGCGAGCGCGCAATCCATTTCAGAGAAAGATCCTAAATTGGTGCAGGCCGGGCGAATCTGGGCCCGTCTTGAAGACTTTTGGGCGCGCGAGCTTGGCGCTCGAGGGCTCCAATTTATTCCTTCAACCCTTGTCATTTATGACAGCGTGACCAGGACCGCCTGCGGTCACGGGCTGGCCACCACGGGTCCGTTTTACTGTCCACTGGATATGAAGACCTATGTATCGTTTGCCTTCTGGGACGAGCTGGTCACTCGGTTCCGCGCTAAGGGTGAGGCCGCGCGGCTCTATGTCCTCGCGCATGAATTTGCCCATCACATTTTGCAAATCACAGGATTTGTGGCCCCCTTCAATGCCGCAAAGTCGAGCCTGCCTGTGGTTTGGGGCAACAAGCTTTCGGTCCTTCATGAGCTGATGGCGGATGCGATGGCGGGGTACTTCGTGGCCCATGAACGTCAAGCTGGTAAATTGGTCGACGCCGACGCTCGGGATGCCTTTTTTGCTTCCGCCGCGGTGGGCGATGATCACGTTCAAAAACCGACCGGGATGATTAGACCCGAAACCTTCAGTCACGGCACGGGTGAGCAAAGATCCGCCGCTTTTCGGCGGGGATTTATGGCAAGTTCACTGGCCGAGCTTAACCTTTTTGCCGATCCAGGAGTGGAGCACATTGTGCACCCTCAAATCAGGGCTCTACTTTATTCCCATTTAAAATGGATGATGATCGCGCCGAAGAAGCGGCGCCAGCATCCCTGATGATCTAGAGCGATTTTTAATTTTTCAAAAGTTTGAAGGCGTGATTCCATTTGTTGCCCCGAAGGCCCGGGATGCACCAAAGCATGCAAAGCGGCTCGATCGCTCGCGCGGCTTTAGCGGATCCCATATCTTCCGCTTCCCAGCCAAATTGAGAGAGAATCTCCCCCACTTGGCGTTTGCTTCCCTCGTGATTTCCACAAATGAACATGCTGGGCTTAATCCCATTGAAATTTGGGTTCACCATGTGGGCATTCCCCACGGAAGAAAAAGCTTTCACCAAGTGCGCTTCGGGAAACTTAGCCTGCAGTCGTTCCATTAAGGATTGATCCAAAGTGGTAAAAAATCTGAGAACGCCGTCCTCCGGAGGTGCGTCCGCAATCGGGTTAGTCGCGTCAATAATCGTTTTGCCCTTTAAATTTTCAGCACCCGCCAGCTGCAAAGCAGATTCGGCCACCGATCCCTTAACCGCTAGTACGATGAGCTCAGCCCAAGCTGAGTTCTCTTTAAACTCGCCGCGAGAACTTTGTCGAACCTGATAGCCATGCTTTTTAAAACCGTCGGTCAGTGTTTTGCCTACGACGCCCGAACCTAAGACTGCGATTTTGACTGACATGGGACCTCCTAATGAAAGACTCAATTACAAACCAAAAAGTCTTTTTAGAAAACCCAGTTTCTTGTCATTATATGGAGCGTAGCGGGCCGACAAATCCAGGAATTTCGACCGATGCATAACGCTCTTGGTATGGCTGAAAGTACGAAAGCTGAATTCACCGTGGTAGTGGCCGATGCCACTTGGACCGACGCCTCCAAACGGAAGATAGGGATTACCTAGATGAACAAGTACATCATTAATGCAACCGCCGCCAAAGGAGAGGTGCTCGACGAAATCGTTTTTGTCTGCGCTGGCTTCGGCAAACAAATAGGCCGCTAGAGGTTTGGGCCGAGAGGAAATGGCGTCTAGCAACTCCTCCCAAGTTTGGTACTGAAGGATAGGGAGAATGGGTCCAAAGATTTCTTCCTGCATGATCGGATCGTCCCAGGTCACTCCAGTCAAAATGGTGGGCGCAATATAAAGATCCGTCTCCTCTGTGTCCCCTCCGTGAGCGGTTTTTTCTTTTTGGATCAACTTGGTGAGACGCTGCCAATTTCGTGAATTGACAATTCGGCCAAGGCTCGGGCTTTTCTGCGGGTCCTCGCCAAATTGTTGACGAATCTCTCTCGTTATTTTCTCGAGGAGTTCTTGCGCCACGGATTGGTGGACATAAAGGTAGTCGGGTGCCACGCAGGTTTGACCGGCGTTATAGAATTTGCCCCATACGATTCGTCGGGCGGCGAGGGCTAAGTTGGCACTGGGGCTGACGATGACGGGGGATTTGCCGCCGAGCTCAAGGCTCACGGGTGTTAGGTTCTTGGCCGCGGCTTGCATAACGATCTTGCCGACACCCGTGCTGCCGGTGAAAAAAATGTGATCGAAATTTTCGCTCAGTAAGGCGGTCGTTTCGGGAACACCGCCCTCCACCACGCGCACGAGATCTGGGGAGAAAGCCTGCCCGATCAAATCGGCCAACAGACGGGAAGTTTGAGGCGTTAGCTCCGAAGGCTTAAGTACGGCCCGATTGCCAGCGGCCAGGGCCCCGATCAGAGGCGCGACGACCAACTGAAAGGGATAATTCCACGGACCAATGATAAGGACTCGTCCCAAGGGTTCAGAATAAATTCGGCTGCGGGCCGGCCAAAGTGCGAACGGTGTACAGGCCTTTTTGGGTCTCATCCATGATTCTAATTTTCTGCGCGCCAAACGAATTTCTTCGATAGTCACGCCGACCTCGCCGATCAAAGCCTCCTGCCTGGGTTTTCTCAGATCATGGTGTAGGGCTTGGCATATGAGATCTTGTGATTCAAGGATCAAGTTCTCAAGGATTTCGAGCGACCTCATTCTTTGCGCGAAGGATTGACCGTGGTGGGAATTTTTCATCAGCTTCTATTCCGAATCTTGGGCGCCGCCTTTGCGGGCGGAAATGGTTTCTGCGATCTCTCCGAACTTTCCGACGTATTCTTGCGCCAAGGATTCATTGCAATTCATGTTGATCAAAAAAGTTTTTCCGCCAGAGGGCACCACGTATAGGACATGATAGACTTTGACCTCCACGCCTTGGATCACCGTGCTGTTCACATAGGCGGCGCGGGCCGCATGGTCGACTTGGTCGATGGTGGTCTCAAGGGCCTGTGAGGCTGGGACGAAATACTTGTCATGTTTTTCTTGGCGCTTGAGCTCTTGAGCTAGCCACTTCACCGGGGTGGAGTTTTTGGGAAGAGTGAGTTTTTCGACCCCGACGGTGGGGCGCACTCCACCAAAATCTTTTCCCATAGGCTTGGTGAAGGTCACAATAGTTTTATTGACCGCTTTCATTTGCTTGTCGTTTTTCAACTTAAGTCCGTGCGCCTTAGGAGCTTCGACAAACTTCCAATCCGCCGGCTTTTCAATCGCAAACCCGGATTCGGGATCTTTGAATGTGTTCTGGTAAATGCCAGCGTGCGCAAAGGGAACGAAGAAAAGGAGGATGAGGTACTTCATATTTTCCTTTTAGGTTCGGACTACTTTTTGGGCCGTCGGTGTGTCAATTGACACACCGACGGCCCAAAAAGTAGTCCGAACCTAGTAAAGAGCAGCGATTTCGGCGGCGTACTTCTGGTCGCAATATTTGCGTTTTACTTTCAATGAGGGGGTTAGTTCGCCGCCCTCGATGGTGAAGTCGTGGGGGACGATCGCAAAACTCTTGATGGTTTCGAAGCTCGATAGCTGAGAGTTCACTTCGGCCACGGCTTGTCTGGCTAAATCCATCACCGGCTGTGAGCGCACCAGGGTTTCATAATCTTTAAAGGACCAGCCGTTCGATTTGGCGAGTCTTTTCACATACGCTTCATCTAGTGTCAGAAGCGCGACGATGTACTTCTTGCGATCGCCGTGAATGAGAGCGTGAGAAATCAGCGGATTGAGCTTCAAAAGATTTTCTAACTTTTGTGGGGCCACATATTTGCCGCCCGCCGTTTTAATCAAATCTTTTTTGCGATCGGTGATTTTCAAAAAGCCAGAGTCCGTCCAGATCCCGATGTCACCGGTGGCGAAAAAACCATCGATAAAAACTTTGTCTGACTCCCCGGGATTCTTATAATAGCCCTTCATCACCTTGTCGGACTTCACCAAAATTTCACCGTCGTCGGCGAGGCGAATTTGAACGTCTGGTAAAGGTTTTCCAACCGTTCCGAACTCAAAGCTCTCGGGCGTGTTGACACAAATCGCGGCCGAGGTCTCAGTCAGTCCGTAACCCTCAAGAAGCAAAATTCCGGCGCGCCTAAAAAAGTCAGCTAGCCCCGGTTCTAGGGGCGCACCGCCACTGACCACAAATCGAAGGTGGCCACCTAAGCCTTCGCGAAGTTTGCGAAAGACGAGGAGATCGGCCGCAATTTGAGAATACCAGCTGGAGTTCTTACGAAAGAAGCTCAGCATCTTTTGCCGAATGGGTTGCCCCTCCACCTGGGCGATCATGCCGGCGTAGATCTTTTCAAAAATGCGGGGCACACCCAAAATCACCGTGGGTTTAATTTCAGCCAAGTTGCTGCGCAGGCGATCAATACCTTGTGCAAAAGTCATCGTGAAGCCAAGGAACATGTGAAGCCATAACTCCACGCGACCCAAGACATGCGCATATGGAAGAAAGCTGAGGGTCGAATCCCCAGGGGAAATCGGATAGGCTTTGACCAAGTCCTCTACCTCGCTAACGATCTGGCGATGGGTGAGAATGACGCCTTTGGGTTCACCCGTTGTTCCTGAAGTGTAAACAATGGTGGCCATGTCCTCGGGACGCACGGCCTTGGCCCGAGTTTCGAATTCAGTTTGATAGCGATCCGCCGCCATTCGTTGGAAGTCATCCCAACTTTGGCTTTTTTCATCGAGTTCATCGACTGGGTCCATGACCACGACTTTTTCAACTGATTTACAGCGCTTGGCGATACTCTGCCATTTCTTGTATTGGTTTTTATCTTCGACAAACAGAATGCGGGGCTCGGCATGATTGACGAGCCACTCAACTTCCTCGGCTTTTTGACTTTGGTAGATGGGAACGGTGATGCCACCGATACTCAAAATGGCAAAGTCCAACACCCCCCATTCGTAGCGGGTGTTGGCCAAAATGGCGACCCGATCGCCGGCCTGAACGCCTGAGGCCAAAAGGGCCAAGGCCAGGGTGCGTCCTTGTTCGAAATACTCCTGCCAGGTCAGCTCAGCCCAGGAGTTGTGTTTTTTGTAGCGGACGGCCACCCAATCCTTAGGGCGCCCAGCGGAATTTAAGAACGAATTCACAATAGTCATATGGCCATCAGGTATCGCAAACCTGGGGTCATTTGCCAAGGCGGGTTGGTACTTTTTCAACGACGGGAGGAGGGCGACCTTGAAGTTTTTCGTGGATTCAGTTGGACCACCTTACGTTTGTCCGTGGGAATGTTCACGATGACTTCTTCGTAAGTGTTGGAGTTGACGGCTTCGGCTCGGACTTTGACTGGTGTGTTACCAGGGATCGGGATCTCGCGAACCACGGGTGAGCGCGGCGGAAATTGGACTTCTTGGCCATTGACGAAGACTAGAGCCGCCTGTGGGGGAAAGATTTCAATATCAAGGTAAGCCACATTGAGTTTCTGCAAAGTCGCGTCCAGCCTCGAGCCCACAGCATTCGAGGTAACGTCTCTCACCTTGAACTCCAGGTATCCCTTCTTTTTGACCGCAATCGTAAAGGTTCCGCTGACATTGAGCCGACTGGGGGTCACCATTCCGGTGGGCTGCTCATTGTAATAGATCTCGGCCCCTGAGGGATTGCTGGTGACGACTAGACCTTTTTCGACGTTGATATCAAATTCGTCGGTCTCTGTTGTTCCGGGTGTGGGCGTGGGTGTCGGATGGGGACAGTTGGGACCGGGGCATTTCACTGGGTTTATATTCGGGTCCCCACTGACTTTGGGGTCGCAACTATGAGGAATCCCCAGCGCGGAGTGGAGGGGACTCAGTAAAGGATCTAAAGTTTCCGTCAAGCCACAGGTCGAGTGATGATATTTTGCCAAGTAAGAATATCCACTCAAACAAAATAAAAAGAAGATCAATGCCGTGGCCACCTGCACGGGACGTCGTTTTTCAGGGGACAGTGGCTTGATGCGCGTACTGGTGTTGCGCATCGCAATTCGGGGCATGGGTGGGCCTGATGTATCCGGTGGCGGCTGCGGTACATTCAGATCTGGCGCTTTGAGAACATCTCCAGCCTTAATCTCAATAGGTTGGACTCTTGAGTTCGTCGCCTCATGTCTGAAAATGGCATTCTTTAGAGCTTCATCATCTAAAACGCCGACACCCGCTCGCGGCATCGGAGCGTTGGGATCAATCGGCTCCGTCGCGGTTCCTTGTGTATGTTGGTCGGGGGCGGCGAAGGCGGCCCTCGTGTCCTCAATTCGAAGACCATGGCCTGATTGCAGAGAGGCCGTAGGTAAAGTTTGGTGTGAAGAGGTGCTGCTGACCGGCGTGGTGGCCGTTCCGTTCGGATCGCTGGCGTTGGTAATTATGTTCACGCCTTGACCGGACTCCGAAATATCTGAACCCGTGACCACGACGGAATCCGTATTGGTATTTAGAAGTTCGGTGCTGGTGGGCTCGGCCCTAGTGACAGAAGTGTTGAGCGTCAGGTTCACGGTTAGGTTGACTTTGGAGTACTCGACCAACCTCTTTCGCAGAGATAAAATTTCGTCCGCAAAAACCGACTTGATAAAGACCGCGTAGTCCTGGGCACTGAAGTCGGGGTACTGTCGATTCAAAAATCGATTGAGATCTCGCTGCAAGGCCGCGCCCGTTTGATAGCGGAGATTTCGATCTCGCGCCAAAGCTTTTTGAACAATGCGCTCAAGCTCCGTATGAATATTCGGGTTGATCTTACGCAACGAGGGAATCTGGCAATCGCGAATTTTACGGAGTGTATTGATCTCATTGTTGGCGACAAACAATCGATCGTTGGCTAAGAGCTCCCACAGAACGATACCCAATGAGAACACGTCGGTTCTTAGGTCGACCGGTTGGCCTTCGGCTTGCTCAGGACTCATGTAGCCAAATTTTCCTTTGAGCGTGCCGGCGCGGGTGGACTCGATCTGTGACTCGGCCTTGGCGATACCGAAGTCGACGATCTTCACTTCGCCTTCAAAACTCACCATGATGTTTTGCGGACTCATGTCCCGGTGAGTGATGTTGAGAGGCTTACCCGTCGTGCCGTCGATACAGCGGTGGGCATGATCCAAACCGGAGGCGACTTCCTTGATCACGTAAACGATCTGATCGATGGAAAACTGAACCGAAGTTTTCTTCATCTTGTTCAGGATCTGTCGAAGGTTTCTGCCTTCCACATAGTCCATGACTAAGAAGAATTGCCCCTTTTCAACACCGAACTCGTGAATGGAGACGATGTTGCTGTGACTCAGGTTGATGGCGATCTTGGCCTCATCCTTGAACATTTCAATAAACTCGGGGCTGTCGGCGTATTGCGGGAGAATGCGCTTGATAGCAAAGAACTTCCCGATACCACCGGCACCGGTTCCACGCGCAAGAAAAACCTCGGCCATTCCACCGGTGGCCAATTTTTCGAGCAGTATATATTTACCAAAGTGTTCGTAATGTCCCGCCACGTTGAACAGATCGGTGAAAGGACTTAAGATCTTGAATTTTTTAGGGATTGGCCTAAAGTCACAATATGATTTGGATAGGCCTTACTGGATCAATGGGCAGTGGAAAATCGACCGTCGCGGCTCAGCTGCGCGACATGGGTTTTGAAGTTCTGGATGCGGACAAAATCGCCCATCAATTCCTTAGTCCAGGTGGTGAGGCTGTCGGCGAAATCATCCAGACCTTTGGCGATGCGGTCCGGGCCCAAGACGGTGGCATTGATCGTCCCGCCTTAGGGCGGAAGGTTTTTGGTGATCGAGCAGCTCTACAAAAGCTTGAGTCGATTTTGCACCCGCGGGTTAAGAAATTTGTTGAGGTCCGTCGAAGCCAATTGGCCGAGCAAGCGGTGCCAGTCGCCTTTTACGATGTTCCTCTGCTCTTTGAGAAAAAGCTGATTTCACAGTTTGATAAGATTTTGGTGGTCACGGCGGACGAAGAGATTCGTTTGCGTCGACTGCGCGAGCGAAGTGGATTGTCGGATTCTGAAATTCGGGCCCGTTGGAAAACCCATGTGGATCCGGCGGAGAAGGTTCGCTTAGCGTCCGCTGTGATTTCGAATGACGGCAGTATTTCAGATCTGCGAACCGCGATAGTTCAAGCGCTTAGAAAATTGGGCATCGCTTTACCAGCCCCGACTAATCCCAATCGTCAATAGAGCTCGCATTTCGTCTAGGCTGATTAGCATTTCGTGCTCGAAGCGAATCGAATAAGGCAACCACAAGACCCACTCCAAGGTGGCAGAGCCCCGCAGATAGTAATTGCTCAAGTCACCCAACGTTGCAATGCCATTTTCTGAATTCGCGCGATGATCAAGCGCCAGTTTTCCCGAGGGGCGGAAGTACGATTTCTCGTGATAAAACCAACGAACTCCCACGTGCAAGTGACCATAGCCATCTTTTTGCAAATCGGCTCCGGCTTCGAGTTTAGGCGATAAAAACTTGGGGAAAAGGTATTGAAATCCTATGGCGTAGTTATCGACGGAAATCTTGGGATAATCCGAGTCGTAGCCGGCGCGAAAAGTGAGGGCTTGGTGATAGGGGTAATAGCGTGGCGAAGCGGGTGGAGGTGGATCGGGGACTTCCGGCGCGGGAGTGATGGCAAAACTGTCGTCAAGGGGCCTCTCCTGCGAGGAGCTCTCCTCTTGTGGAGGATCCAGAGTCACATCGCTTAAATCCGGGGCCGCGACCGCCCGAGGGCTGGCCAAAATTAAGACGATGGTCGCACTGACAAAATGGTAACGCTTTGCCATTGTGGAACAGGATATCCAAACTCAATCGACCGAGGTAGGGAAACCAATATGAGACTGGACCTAGCCATCCCTGTTTTTCTTCTGGCAAGTCTGTCTTGGAAGGCCTCCGCGGCTGATACGGTGCGAGCCCTCGATTTTACCATTCATCAAGAGTACGTGAGTACCCGGGCGCTGGGGATGGGCAACGCTTACACCGCCGTGGCCGATGATCATAGCTCGATGTTCTATAACCCGGCCACTCTCGCGTTTCGCAAAGATGGTCACCTTCGTATGTTCCTTCGGGCCGGCGCGACGCCTGAGAGTTGGACTCTTTTCAATGAGATCAAAGATAAGTCGGACGTTGCTGAAAATGAGCAACCGCAAGCCTATTCGGATTTGATCGTCAGTCACTATGGCGATCACTTCTACTACCGAATTCCTACGATAGGGGCCATTTGGGTGAGGCCCGGCTGGGGCATTGCCTTGATTCCAGCTGATCTCTCATTGGACGTGGCCGTTCACCGCCAGATTGGTCCGGCTTTGAACGTCAATCTTTACGAGGACACGACCCTGGCCTTCTCTTACGCTCATAAACTTCATTGGTTTAATAAGAGACACCAACTCAGTTGGGGCGCGACTTTGAAGGGAATTTATCGAATTCACGTGGCCGAAGCGGTTTCAGCGGGGATGTTGGCGCAGGGACAAGATGTATTCTCGTTGGATCACGCGGGTGAGGGGTTAACGGGAGACATTGACATTGGTACTTTTTGGAAGCCCCCGGTTCCGCGCAAAGGCTTTTTTAGGTTCTTAAAATATATGGAACCTTCGTTCGCGATCGTGGGCCGTAACCTGGCGGATTACGGCTTTAAAAAGAACTTCCATTTCATTGACAAGAACTCGGGGGAGCCGGCGAAACTGCAGCGCCGAATTGATTTTGGTTCGAAGTGGGACCTGCCGCGGTTTTGGGTTTTCGAACCCAAGATGGCCTTCGACGTGCGCGATGTCTTGCACGACAATTGGACTTGGAAAAAGGGCATGCATGCAGGGTTCGAAGCCTATTGGCGTATGTTCAATTGGTGGAAGGGGCATTGGTCGGCCGGCTTGAACCAGGGGTATTGGACCGCAGGATTCGGTGCCCGCTTAGCGTGGTTTCAACTGGATCTTTGTAGCTATGGTGAAGACGTGGGGACAAGCTCCGAGCCGCTCGAGAGCCGGCGCTACATGGCCGAATTGGCACTGGACTTTTAAGGCTGGACACACTCGCCGACGTGGGTGCCTTGATTTTCGCATTTGACCTCATCCATGACAAAGGTTCCCTTAATTCCTTTACAGAGATAGCGCGTGGACTCTTCACAAGTGTCACCACAGCTGGCCTCCCAATAGGAAATTCCGTTGACCTGAGATTGGCGTGAAATCTGTAACTGTGACTGACAGCCTGTAGCTCTTCGGGTGGCGCCAGTCAAAGCACAACCAGCCGAAAAAAAGAGAAGGAAAATGGCGAGAAATTGAATCCGCATGACCAGAACTCTAATCTCAGATGGAAAATCGGTCAACTACGGCTTTTGGAGCCATCGAATCAAAACCGAAAAGCGAATTTCGCGACGTAGCGTCTATCTTCTTCCGGCGCATCCTTGGTTCCAATCTCTTCACCGTAGGAGGCCACCTGAATCTGGTAGTTGATAATGGCTAACTCAAAACCTGCCGTCCAATAGCGTTGATGGTAGCCACCGCGCAAAAAGAAGGCATCGGCGTAGTTGAATTCAATTCCGCCATGGGTCCGTCGCATTTGGTCGGTTTCGTCACTCACCGTCAAAACGTCACGATACTCAACCGTAAAGGTGCTGCGCCAGCGCTTGCCCATGATCGGAAAGATCGCCATCGCAACATCGACGGTTTCAGGCGTTGAAGTCGGGTCCGTATCTGTCTTTAAAAACATTCCATCGCGCAAGGTGTAGGTTGTGCGCCCAATATCGCGATAAACAGCGGCGATAGTCGGCAAGTAGCGGATGGGGGCTGAAATAATAATGCCCGCATCGCCGGCCACCCCAAGGCCTGAGCTGGCTAGAGTCTTGAGGGAAAGAGTTGTACTGGTCGGATCGATGTCGGTGCGTCTGACTTCGGTTCGATTGATCGCGCGCCCCGCGGCTCCTATTTTAATGATTCCATTGAAGAGCCTAAGATTAAATCCCATGGCCATGGCATAATCGTTGGTGTAGTCGTACTCGAACAAATTGGTCGTTGTGTTGACCTCTGAGTTCACTTCATACTTACCGTAAATCCCAAAGCCAAAATTCGGCACCACGATGGAGGGAAACATCTGCACCCGCTCGTGAATCCGATCGCCCGTATGTTGATTCAATTTATCGAGTGCGGTCTGTGGATCATTCATTTTGTGAACATCGAGGCCTGCGACGGTTTGGAGTTTTGAGTTCGCCTCAATTTCAGGATCCACAATGGTAATGAAGTAGTCGCGCAGTTTTCCCAATCCAGCTGGATTGACTAAGAGCGAGGTTTCATCGTTGACGACCGCGACTCCGGCCCCACCCATACCGAGCGCTCGAACTCCATTGTAGAATTCATAACGTTCTTCGGCGCGAACTTGGCCAGACAAAAGCACCATTGCTAAAAGCGGGAGACACCACTTCATGAAGGACGCTTCGACAAAATCACGTCCCGTCTTGAGACATATATAGCAAATCCAGACTAGTCAGCGCGAGAGACCAATTACATACTGAAGCAGTTGTAGGAGCATCACTATGAAAAGGCGTCTTGTTCTTATTGTTTTACCTCTAGGACTGTGCTTAGGTTTGGCGGGTTGCAATGACAACTCAGAGAGTGACGACTTGGCCAAGGCCCAGGCCTGCCTCGATGAAATTGTGGAACCTAATTACTCAGGTGCGGACGCCTGTTTAACTTACGTTGAAAAGTACAGCTCCCAGCAAGCCAACATCTTGAAATGCTCGATCTACATGACATCCGGTGGGTTGATGGAAACCAAAATCGTCAAGGCCTACAGCACGCTGAAAGATTCGACCATCACGGACAGCAATCGCAAGATGGCGTTTATGGCCATCTTGAGTCTGGATCAACCCAACTTGACCAGTGGTCTGACCAAGGCCGAGAATGCCAATACCTACTGCCAGGCAACGGATATTCCCGGTCTTCAATATTTGTCGGGAGTGATTTTGGCCGGGACGGGTTTGAACAAGACCATTGAAACTGTGGCGGGCACCACACTTTCGGGAAGCTCTTCATTGACGGACATCAACAACGCCGTCACGACTATGCTCGGGGATTGTGGCAGCACTTCACCCAGTGCGAATTGCGATGCCAATCTCTCGACCGTGGGCACGGCGGTGGCCACCCTTTCGACCACTTACTGTGCAACGGATGGGGCCGATGGCGAAATTTGTGACCAGGTGAAAGACGCAGTAAGCGCTGCGGGATCCAATGCCACCAATCTGGGGCAGGCCATGGTCTGTTATTTGAATGGCAAGACCTACAACGCGGCGACCGGCGGTTGTAGTAGTTGATTGATTTTCGGACTTAAAGCCCGGTCTCATTGCGCCGAATTTCCTCTACAATAATATTGATTTGGTAAGGGGAGGTAGAATGACTCAGTTCCTTCGCCTTGGTTTTCTGGCGACGGTTTTTGTTTTATCCACGAGTTGTTCGGTCAACATCTTAGAGAATTTTGCCAACAAGAACACCGACAACGCTCGCTTAGAAGCAGCCAAGATCTTAATCAACAACGGTGATTATTCGGGTGCAATTTCCAAATTGGATGAAATCACCGGGACTCTGGCCAGCGATCGGGGCACCGTGGCTCTTAGGGCTTCGGCCTATGCCGGCCTTTGCGGTTTGAATTTTCTAAATTTTGTACAGGCCTTTTCGAGCACCAGCCTTCGCTTTTTCCCCTTTCTTCTGAGTCATTTCGTTGGCGGAACCACGACGACCGCGGGATATTGTTTAACAGCCGAGAACCTGGTGGAGTCGATCGGTACATCGAGCGCCCGAACCAACGATGAGAACATGCTACTTCTGGTCATCAGTTTGGCCAAAGTGGGCAATTATTTGAATGCCTACGCCGACACGAACAATGATGGCAGTGGTGATGCAGGCTTTGACTTTTGTGCCAGCGGCAGCTTGCCCGACGCTGACACTCAGGAGATCGGCACCGGGATTACCTTGGCGATCGAAGCTTTGACGGCCCTGTCAGGTTCAGTCAGTCTTGGATCCTCCTCGCTGAGCACGATCAATACGGCGTGCTCCAGTATGGTCGGGGGATATGACTTTTGCTCGGTCACGGATCCGTCGGCCTTTACTGCCAATCAAATTAAAGGAATTCGAACGATCTTGAACGAAGACTCCAGTGTGGGTGTTGGAACGAACTGCTCAGGAAATGTCTCGGCATGCGCGTGTCCCTAGGTCTTATTTTATTCTTAGCTTTTCTTCGAAGTTTTAGTGCTGGGGCCACCGAGTATTCCACGATCAATTCCTCCGTTCGTGCACTGGGCATGGGGGATGCCTACACCGCGCTGGCGGATGATTCGTCATCTTTGTTTTACAATCCCGCCGGACTAGCACGGGTGAGCGGCATCAACTGGAAAGTGATTAGCCTAAAGGTAGGCGCGAGCGGCTACACGGCCTATAATAAAATCAAGGATCTCAATTCAAGCAGTAGCGGTTTCTCCAGTGCCGTGAGCGAACTCTACGGCGAGCATGTTTGGTCTGGGGCTGGAGGCGAATCGATCTTCACCATTCCCTTTATCGGATTTGGCGTTTACGACCACGCGGACGCACTGATTAAAATCGACAATCCCGTTTATCCGGAAATTTACACCAGCGTGGTCAACGATTTTGGCTACGTATTGGGAATCGGTGTTCCGATCGGTCCGTTCTTGCAAGGGGGGGTCAACCTCAAGTACATCAAACGCACGGGCGCTCGCGTCCCCTTTGGTGCGAGCTTTGTGGCCGATTTGGATCCGAACACGATTTACAGCAACGTGACCGGATGGGGCACAGGGTACGGCGCGGACATCGGCGGCAATATTGTCTTACCGGCCCCCTTCTTTACCGCCACTCTTTCGGCGGTGTGGAAAAATGTGGGAGAAATGACTTTTACCTCAGAAGGTGGATCCGATGTTCCCAAAGAGGAAAATGATATTACGCTTGGGGCCGGTCTGCTTTTTGACTTGCCGCTTATCTCCATCGCGCCAGCCTTCGATTTTCGCTATCTGAATCGGTCCGACCTGCAGCTGACCCGAAAAATCAACTTCGGAATTGAAATTGGTCTTCCGATCATCGATATTCGAGGGGGCTTTCGCGAGGGATATTACACAGCCGGCTTAGGGGTGAATCTTGGACTGTTCCGGGTCGATGCGGCCACTTACGGAGTGGAGCTGGGCGAATACACAGGTCAAATTGAGGATCGGCGCTACGTGCTCGAATTCGCTATGGAGCTTGGCATTGGGGGCGGTGGATCTTCTGCCAGTGGCGGTAAAGGTGGCAAGGGTGGTGGCTCGGGCTCTCGCTCTGTGTGGGGAAGCCGAAAGCTTAAGCGTCGCCGCTAGAGGGCCGCGTGCTTAAAATTCAATCTTACGCGACGCCGAGCGAACGCAATGCCCTTTTTTTAGAAGGAGATCCAGCCCTTCAAACCTGGGTGGTCTCTGATCTTCAGTCAAAATGGCAAGTTCAAAGAGACTGGCTGCGGGCGAAGGGTGCGCTGGAATCGGTCAGTGTTCTCAGGGCGACCGAATTGTGGCGATCGCTGATCAAGCAAGGATATGAAGACGTACAAATTTTATCTCCTGAGTTGGCGCAGACCTTAATTTGGCGTTGGCTTGAGAAAAAAAATCTTTCGTGGATCAAGTCCCCTCAATCGGTCAACATTGTCTTGGGTCAAGTGCAGACTTGGATGACGTGTTTGACCCATCCGGATCCGGCGCCGATTCTGGCCGAATGGTTGCGCGCCAATCCTGAGGCGTACCAGCGCTGGGGTGGTTGGTTGGAACTTGTGTCGGAGCTCTGGTCTGATTTTCGTGAGAAGCGATGGCTTATGGCCGGTTGGATTCCGGGTTACCTGCTGAACGAAGATCTTTCGTTACTTCAGTGGCCCAAACAAATCGTTTTTGATCTTGGGGCCCAGCTCACTCTGGCTGAAGGACAATTGATTCAAAGTTTGGGTGGCGTCTTGGATGTGACCGTTTTATGTCCGACGCCGAATTGGTCTTCGATGGTGGAGGCCACGTTAGCACCCTATGAAGATTTGGTGTCGAAGAAGAGAACGACCGGATGGCAACCTCAGAAACGCGACGGTTGGACCTTCGCCCGATTTGCCACTCAGCTGGCGGAAGCCAAGGAGGCCGTTGCCAAAGCCCGAAGTTGGCTTGAGCAGGGTATTTCCCCTGAAAAGATCGCCATTGTGGCGCCCGATATTGAGGAGTACTGGCCCACGCTCAGAATGTATTTGCGTGAGGAAGGACTCCCCGTCAGGAAAGATCTCACGGCTAAACTCGGAAGCTATGCGGAGGTGGCGGCATGGCTCTCCACCTTGCGCCTTCATACGGGGCGGGGTCAGGCGGCGGATCTTGAACTTCATCTGTTTACCGCTGAGAGCAATCCAAGAGTTTCAGTATCCGAATTTCGTCGAATTTTCACCAATGTCTATGATGCTCGTGATTTGAATCGCCAGCCGAAGCTGTTTCAGCCCCATCCTCCTGAGCCTGAGGAGTTGGACGCCGATTCCTTTTTGAATTGGAGCTTGGATCTCTTTCCTTCGGGGCCGACGGAGCGTTTGGAAAAATTGATGGGACTTCTTCTGCAAGAGACGCCGTCGGATCTTAAACTCTCGGCCCGTGAATGGGTTAGCTATCTTGAGGGTTTGGCCGCACGACGAGAAGTGAATGTGGAGTCGGGTGATGAATCCGGCATTTGGTGTGTGTCGCTCACGTCGTCCCATCGGCTTCCTGCGACCCATTTGATCATGCTCAATCAAAATGAAGAGGCCATGCGCCGCCTGGATTTCACACCGGTGCCCGCCGGTGATCGATTGAAGCTTCGCCAAGACACGGGATTTGCCTTGGGAGGATATGATCAATCGCCGATCGAATTTGAAACCTTGTCTTGGTGGCAGGCCGAATGGGAAGAGCTTCATTGCACTTTCGCAGCGACCGATATGACGGGGCGAGTGCTCACTCCGTCGAGACTCTGGATGTGGGCGAGTTCCTTGGTCGATCAGATCCCCAAGGAGCCCAGAGTTCCCTCAGCGACCCGTTGGGATGAAATTCAAAAACAGCCGTTGTCGACTTGGGCTCGTCTTCGGGAGATCCCCGAGCGCCGCTTCGAAGATGTCACGAAGGCCATGGCGCGTGATGCGGGTGAAAACGTCAATTCGTGGTCAACCTCGCATGGTCTTAAATTTTCCATTGGTGGGCTTGAGAGATACAAATCCTGTCCTTTTGTTTTTGCCATGGAGAAGAAGTTTTACCAAAAAGACGAACCCAGCCTCGATTTGGATCTGGACCGACTGACGCGAGGCAAGCTGTTGCACGCAATCTTAGATCGCTTGGGTCAGGAGCCCTTTCAGCCGAATCGGTCGGATGAGGACTTGATGGCCGTGGTCGAGCAGGCGAAAGAGGAAGTTAAAGTGGAACTAGCGGATGAGCGGTTCTGGCCGGCGCTACGTTCTCAGCACATTCGCCTGGCAAAGACCTTTCTGGCCTTTGAGGCGGAGTGGCGAGGCGAGAATCCCAACTTCTTCACGCGGGCGACAGAATTGGATTTTCAGGGTTTTTGGGATGTAAACGAGAGTAAAATATCGCGGGAACCGACGGACTATCCTTTTTCGGGTCGAATCGATCGCTTGGATCAGGATCAGAGTGAACGGTTGGCCGTGATTGATTACAAGGCAAGTAAGAATGGGCTCAACAATTGGGCCTCGTGGCTAAAAACGGGCAAATGGCAGCTTCCCTTCTACGCTATGGCGGTCGAAGCCGGATTGATCGAAGGAATTGGGGGCCCGGTCGTGGCGGCCAATTACTATGTCGTGAAAGACCGTGACCGCACCAAGGGGTTTTATCTTGGCGACCCAGGTGCTGAACTCTACGATGGAGAAAAAAACCGAAGAAATTATCTGAATTCAGCGGACAAAGAAATGTTGTTTTCTTTGCTGGCGCAACAAGTGAGCCAAACTCTGCGTGCCATAGAAGAGGGCCAGCTCAATCCTGGGCCCGATGATCTCAAGATCTGTGATAGATGCAATTGGAGACGACAATGTCGAGCCCCACACCTGAATTAAGGCCAGTGATCGTTCAGGCCGGTGCCGGAGCGGGTAAAACCCATGGCTTGGTGGAACAGGTGCTCCATGTGTTTCGCCTATTTCATCAGTCGGGGCGCGAACCGAGAATCATTCTGACCACCTTCACCCGCAAAGCCACGCAGGAGTTGCGCGAACGCATGATTCGGCGGGCCTGCGAGTTTCCGGATGATTATTCCCTTCTTCAATTTGTCAGTGATCCGCAGAAACTTCAGATTTCCACCATTCATGGTCTATTGAACCATTTTTTAAAGTCGGTGGGACAGTGGGTGGATCTTGATGCGGGGTTTAGTTTAATTGCCGAGGGCGAGGCACGACAACTGGCGCGCCAGTGTTTACGGGAGGTTCTGGCCGCGCAATCCGACTTGCATTGGCTTGAAACCTTCGGCTTTGATCGCGTGTTGAAAATGTGTCGAGCGTTCGATGTGGGTCGACGAGAATCTTCGGGCCTTGAACCGGCGGACTTGAGCGATTTGCAAGCCGCGGCCGAAGAGGTGGTGAGCTCCTCTCGGCAAGAGCTGACCGACCTGGCTCACCGCCTAGCTGGTGGTGTGGAGGATCCCAAGCTTTTAAAATTTGCCGATGAGCTGCTGATCTTTGCCAACTCCTGGAAAGGCGGCCCGCTTGAGGGTCTGCCGCGAAAGCCCAATCGAAATGCAAAATCTTCGGAGCTAAATGTCTGGCACGACATGATTGATGAGGTCGTGAAGCCCATTCGTGAGGAATTCAAGCATCCGGCGTGGGATCCCTCCATGTGGCCCAAGTTTGCGGACGAGTGGCAGCGCTTTCACATTTTGGCCGAAAGCTTTTCGCAGGAATTTCAGAAGGCGAAGAAGGCTAAAGGTCAGTTTGAAATGGCCGACCTGGAATTGCTGGCTTTTGAAACTCTTGAGAGTCGTCCCGAGCTAGGCCGTCTGTTTGCGGCGGATGTCGATTATTGGATGATCGATGAGTTTCAAGACACCAGCCCTTTGCAAAACTCAATCTTGAGGCAATTGATCGGTGAAACGCCCTATTACTTGGTCGGCGACCCCCAACAAAGTATTTATCTCTTTCGCGGAGCCGAAGTGGGGGTTTTCTTTGAGGCCAAGGGCACGGTTTTGAACGCCGGTGGCGAGCAACGCGAACTTCGCCGCAACTTTCGATCCCAGGCGGGGCTTTTAGCTTTTGTGAATGAATTTGTGACGTCGGTGAGCGAGAGCTTTCAGCCGATGGAAGCCGTTCGGGCGTCCAGCGATTCGCACCCCTCCTGTGAGTTGATTCGAGCCGCCGATGAGGTGCAAGAGGATGCATTTGTAGTGGCTCGGGTCGGTGAGCTTATCGCCCATGGGGCTGAGCCACAAGACATTGCGATTTTAGGTCGCACACATCGCGAACTCTTACGGGTAGCCACGCGACTTCGCGCCTATGGTTACCCCACTTTTGTGCAGGCCTCCCGTGGTTTTTCGGAGCGTCGCGAGGTCTTAGATGCGAGTGCGCTTTGGTTGTTTTTGTTAAACCCCCACGACAATGCGAATTTGGTGGCGCTCTTCCGTTCGCCTTATTTTTATGCACCCGATGCGGAGATCGAAGAGTGGATGAAGTCTCGTCCCAATTCCTTATGGCGAAAGTTGCAAGGGACACTCGACTGGCCCGAGGGCCACGCCGTCCTTCGCCTTCGCCAAATTCAAAGTGGGGTGGCGGAAAAGGGCGTGGCCCGCGCTTTTGAGGAAGCTCTTTGTGCTTCAGGGTTTTTGGATATGTGCCTTCAACAGGATCCAGCCGGGCGCAAGGAATCTAATTTTTGGAAGATGGTGCAAAAAGCTCGTGAGCTTGAGGCGAAAGGAACGAAGTCGCTTCTGCATCTTAGCGATTCGGATCGAATTGATCCTGTTGAGGATCAAGAGGGCGATGCGGCCTCCGCTCAAGAGCCCGGTTGTATTAACTTGATGACCATCCACGCATCGAAGGGGTTGGAGTTTGAACATGTGATTGTGGTCGGGGCTGGCAACAACCCTCGATTGGCGAATGCAAATGAATTTTCACATCATAACGGTCGCTATTTTTTCCCCATGTGGGATGAGGAACTCGGCCAGAACGTGGCGTCGGTTTTGGATCGGGCTCAGGTGGCGGCGACCCGACAGCGGGAGTTGGCCGAATTCGAACGCTGGCTTTACGTAGCGGTGACGAGGGCGAAAGCCAGTCTGACATTGGCATGGTCGGAAGCGGCGAAAAATTCTTGGGCGAGTCGAAGTTGGTTCTTTGATCTTCCGGTGGGCGAACATGAGCGGAATGGCTTTCGCGTTCGGGTGGTTGATCATAAAGAGGAGCCCTCTATCTATCAACCCCGGGCTCAATCGGTTACCCAAGTGCGCGAGCTTTGGCGGCCGCATTCTTCTGTGGTGGAACAACGGAATTCGGTGTCGGATGTTTTAGCGGATCTAGAAAAACAGAACTCGGTGCCACGATCGAAGGACTTTTTGTTGAGGTCCTCGAAAGCTCGGGCCTTCGGACAGCGCCTGCATCAGATGTTTGAGAAGGCCAAACATCACTCGATTCAAGATGTCTCCTATGTAGAGCCCTATCTTCAGTTCGTTATGGGTCTTGAAACGCCCCCGATGAAAAAGCTTTTTGCTGTTGGACACGCGGAATGGGGATTTCAGGTGATGACGGGTCGGGGCCCGCTGGAAGGACAAATTGATTTCTGGGCGGAAGACGGCGAAGACATCCATCTCGTTGACTACAAAACCGGCGATCCTGACGGCGCGAAGAAAGCCCTACAACAATTGTCCATTTACGCTTGGGCCCTGAGACGCTTTGGTCACATTCAACGCATGCATTTGCACGCCATCTTCCCCGTCTATGAGCGGGTGGTGTCGCGGGAGTTTACGTCGGCCGAAGAAAAGAGCTGGGATCTCTACTTTGCGGGCGCAACTCCAACACCACGACCCACAGGCCCTTCGCGTCGACCCGAGCGACCACCCGACGTGGAGGCTTGAGCCATCCTAATCTAAATCGCATGCTTCGGCGTGAGCTGCGCGTGCCCGACCCGGTTTCGTCTCAAATTGATATCTTAATGTCATTTCAAAGATGTGACTACGAAAGCCGATGCCGGCCTCCTACGATCAAATGAATAAGGGTTTGTTGCCGCATGATGCCTTGGGGAGGCCAAATGAATTGTTTTAATTTAATCACACTCGCTGCCCTTTCGATGCTCGTTTGCGCCTGCAGTAGCTTAGAGTCTCCCTCAAATGCTGACTCGGGGACGAATAGTATGTCCTCTCACTGGGATCAAACGCCTCCCGGAATCACGATCAACTCGGGTCCTCAGGCGGTATCTGGCGCGACTACCGCGCAATTTGTTCTTTCCAGCGATAAGGCCGACGTAACCTTTCAGTGCGCTTTGGATGCACAACCTTTCTATGTATGCGAAAGTCCGGTCTCCATTAGTGGATTAACATTGGGGCAGCATATCTTTCGAGCGCGAGCTTCAGATACGGCAGGTAATTTTTCAAGTCCCATTGAGTATAGCTGGGAGGTTTCCCCCGGCGCCATGACGATTGCCTTTACGAATCCTCCCACTGGATTCTCTAAACTTAAAAATCTTAGCGTAACTTTTGGCGGAACCGACGGCCAACAGCCCATTGTACTATTTGAATGTAGTGTCGACAATTCAGCCTATGCCGCATGCACGAGTCCGCTCCTCCTCACCAACTTGGCCGATGGACTGCATACGACAAGTATCCGCGGCAAGTCTCAGGGAGGATTAGTGTCATCACCACTAACCGCAAGCTGGATCACCGATGCCAGCGCTCCTAACCTGACGGTTAATATTCCAGCCGCCTTTTATGGTGCCGCCGGAGCAACAACCGCCCCCGTAGTCATTCCAGTCGCAGTTTTCGATGTGGGTCCATCGGGTCTTAAAAGGGTAACTTGTAAGCTCGACAATTTGGCGGAGACTCCATGCCAAGGTGGCCTAACTTACACCCTACCTACAACCTATGAATTCGTAGCGACCACCCCTCATTCATTTACGGCTACGGCAGAGGATCTAGCTGGGAACATCACTACGGTCACTAAAACATTTAAAGTCTACTACGTAGACATTCCACCACCGCCGGACGTTAACTAAAGTTGGATCAGCATCTGTATCAGCCCGACAGGGGACTTTGTCTTTGACCATATAGCTCCCGTCCCGATTTTTCGCCCTTAGGCCTGTTGATTTTAGTCTAGGATATCTGCTGCTCCGAAGCTTTGCTTTGCCGGAGCGTCCGCAATATTTTTGAATGAGTATATATAAGTTATTTTATGGAGGATTTCCATGAGATGGTTGGCAACGTCGATATTCTTAGGGGCAGTCGGTGTCGCGCTTTGGGGCTGTAACAATTCAAGCACGTCTAGCTCGAGCGCCGAAAGTTGTACTTCGGGCACGGATGTTGTGGAAACCATCACCACCATGATCAATGGTCCGACCGTTTTGTCATGCACGACGAACATAGCGTCTGATGCACCCGATTGGATTAAAAATAACTTTCATTGTGTGACCGTGCAGACTTGCTCAACCACTTACAAATTTATTTTGACGAGTCTCCCTCCGTACAAAACAAATTACTATTCGGCGGCTTCTGGGAATCAGGCCACATTCCCGACCACCGGGCTTTCGGACGGCGCCGCTCGATCTAAAAATCCCAATACCATCGCCACCCAGTCCATCACCATGTACATTCCGAAGTCGCCGACTTACCGTAGCTCATCCTGGGACTCCACCTCAGGAAGCGGTTTGGATTGCATTGGCGTCACGACTTACGGGGTTTGCATGTTCAATAATCAAGCGGCACCGGGTGATAGTTTGGCCACTGAATTTGCGACGATGGACAATGGCGATGACCATCCTGAAAGCACTGGAAAATATCACCATCATACTGAGCCTTACTACCTTTCAGATGACGATAACAAATTTATCGGTGTTATGCTTGATGGATATCCTGTTTATGGAAAGAAAAAAGAAGACAACTCGTTTCCCACTCTGGACTCGAACACTCACGCGGTCTCTTGCACGACCACGCTTTTCCCTTCAGGAACCTACTGTTACCATGTGGCCAATGGCACCGGTGTTAACGCCGACTTGATTGGGAGCTATTTTCAGGGGACTCGGGGATCTGTGCAATGACCTTTCGGCGATGGTTGGTACTCGCATTTTGGATGTTGGGCTGCTCTCGAACGCCCCCCATTTCGAAGGAGTATCCGGCGGAGATGTCGGCTCTCGCCAAGGATGGTGGGGCCGGACAACCCTTTTTGGTCGGCAAAGACCTGCGTCCAGTCTGGGATCTTTCGTTACCCGACACCCCAGCGCCGCGCACCTTGGGTGACTTCAAGTTGACTGATCAAATGGGCCGAGAGGTGAGATTGGAGGATCTTAAAAACAAGATCGCCATTGTTTCATTCTTCTTCTCGAAGTGTCCCGGGATCTGTCCATTGACCACCAAAAATCTACGAGCGGTGCAAGAAGAGTTTAAAGAAGAGGATCGTGTGGTGATGCTCTCTTTTTCAATAACTCCCGAAACAGATACTCCTGAAACGCTCCAAAAATATGGTCGAACGAATAAAATAGACCCGAAAAAATGGCATTTGCTCACGGGTGATCGTAAAAAAATTTACGAACTGGCGCGCAAAAGTTTTGATGTGGATACGTTTTCATTTCGAGAAAATGAGATCGCCAAGCTAACTCAAGCCGATTTCTTACACTCTGAAAATGTTTATCTGATTGATCCGAAGCTGCGCTTGCGAGGCATATACGCCGGCCGCCAGCCGAGTTCTTTATCCCAACTCACTCACGATGCAAAGTCGCTGCTCAAATGAAACCCGTGCGTTTGCTACTCTTCTTGATGGCTACTATCCTGCAGATAGGGTGTACCGAAAAACGAATCGTCCGCCCAGGGCCTGAGATTACTTTTGATCGCGGCCGGTTGCTTTACCAGGGTGATGAGTTCACAGGAGTGGTCATCGAAAATTATGAGAACGTGGGCACCACCCGCGAGACTCACTACCGCAAAGGCTTACCAGATGGTGTTCAGGTCGAACATGTCATCGGTGGAAAGATGATTTTGGCCAAGAGAACATTTAAAAACGGAGAGAATGAAGGCGTTCACGAAGGCTGGTTTGCGGACGGTAAACGAAGATTTCACTACGAGTACCAAGACGGAAAAGCCAACGGTGAGTTTTGGGAGTGGCACCGAAGCGGCCATCCCTCTCTCTTTGCGCGTTTTGAAAAAGACAATCTAATTGGAAAAAAGCGATGGCGCGAGGACGGAAAGATCTACATGAACTATGTCTTTCCGAAGGGACAGGCCGTGGGATTGCCCGGCACTAAGCTTTGTTTTCAGGTCCGCGCGGGACAGGCCGTGGCCGGGATCAAGTAGGCGCTCTTGCATAAGAAAACAAATATTAGAGTGTTCGGCTCCGGAGTTTATTTTAAAACAGTTGAGTGGTCCGGTGGATCGAATGCTGCGGTGACGACCACTTGGTCCGATCGGCCCAGGTGTCTCAGAATGGCACGTCAAAATTCTGGGCGGCTTCACCAACATTGACACCTGTCGAACTCCTAGTGAGTTCGAATGCACATAAAACTGGCCTGGGGATTGAAGTTCATTCCGGTGACCGAGGGGGATTTATGGAGCGTCGACGAATCAAGCTACTCTTTTTTGCTGTAGGTATAACTTCAGTGCTTCTGGTTTTCCAAAACTGCGGCAAAGTGAAGTTCGCCAATAAAACCGGAGAGGCGGAAAGTAACCAAATGACCAGCGGGGATCCCGTCGGCGTTACTCAGGGGGCCTCAACGGCGCCCAATCCTCCTTTAGTGAACCCACCCATGGTGACTCCTAGTAATCTTATTTGTGATCCGTTCGAAAGTAAGAATAGAGTGGATCCGCGCTCGGGTGTTGAGGGAACTCTTCACTACACTCAAGCCCGATTGCCTGAGGCTGAGTGTGCGGGAACCCCCTGTACGAGCCGCGACTACATCGCCAAGGGGAAGAAGGTCGACGCGACGTTGTTTATGAGTCAGATTTTTGTACCTACGCGAAATTTTTCGGACGGTTTTAGCGTCGAAGGACAAGGCAAGCTCAAGGATGAGAACGGCCAAGATTTGGTGGAATGGTTTGCGACCGATTTAAAATCCAATTTCGTGCTTCGTCCCGAAGATGCCGATGGAGACTATCAATTCGCGATTATATCCGACGATGGCATTACATTGACTTCTACAATGGATGGGCAAGATTTGCTGGTTGACGAGGGTGAACATTCGCCTCGCCTGCGATGCTCACCCGGGGTCGTTCATATGAACAAAAGCAACAAGGTTCCATTTCGTCTAACCTATTTCCAGGGTCCGCGAACCCAAATTTCTCTGGTCGTTATGTGGCGAAAGGTTGAAACCTCTACGGATCTTTCTGACTGTGGATCATCAGATGGGTACTTAGCTGATCAGGATCAGCTCCCCACAACACTTACTTCGCGCGGCTGGAAGGTTCTTAAGCCCGGCAATTATTTGCTAGATGGCTACAATCTTTGCCAAATGCCCTAATGTACGCTTCATTCTTTGGGGGCCTTCGCCAAGAGAACATTCCAAGGGTCTCTGCTTGGCTGAAAAATCGTATTACAACTGTATCAATATTGAGCGGGATCATTTTAGGGGCTGCCAAGGATCTTAGCGGCAGCCTGCAATCGTTCGAGGTTTATGGTGACGGCTGAGCCAAAGAGTCGCCGTTCCGCCCCTCGCGCAACGCCGGCAGTTTTTCAAGGAAAAGCTTAGGGAAGGCGCCATTTAACCGAATGCGCTCCAGTTGGTCGGCGGAGGGGAGGGCGCGGCTGATTTCCAGCCGACAGGCTTCTAAAATAGAAAAGCGCACTTGTGCTAACTTTGTGCGCTCAAAAGAACTTCCCCTTTCAATTCGACCCGGGCGTAGAATTCGAAAGTAGACGCCGGTTCGATGATTGTTCGCCATAGTCTCCCGTGCATCCGGATGCTTAATGCGAATGTTCACTTTGCCACAAGGAATGCGCGGGAAGGTCGCCTGCGCCAGAACTTCGCCGATCTGAAACTCATCGCCGACACTGACCTCGTCTTCATTCAGTTCATCGACGGTCAAGTTTTCGCCAAGTGCGCCGGGCTCGTAGGAACTTCGACCGATCTTTTGCAAAAAATGAAGAACAGACGACATCCCATAGGCGTAGAGCACACTATCCGGGGTTCCATGCAGCCGCGCATTGGAGAATCCGTCGCCCTCGACACTCGTCATGCCCACAATCAAAGGACCGGCAATCGGAGATTTTCGCATCGAGGAGACAATTCGTTTGTCCTCCCAAACCATTTCTTCGGGCTGACCGACATTGAGCGAGAGAATCTTACAGTTCATTCTACCGATCCTTACTTGTGAACGATCGATGGAGTCACGGCGAATTTAAAGAGAGACTCCTTCTCATTTCCTTGTTCGATGGAAGCCTCCTCGCCATCTAATGCCACAATACTGGGCCGAGAAAGTTCCACGGTGCTGCCATCGGAGTTGATTCGGTCGACCTGTGCCACCACTTTGATCTGTTCACCACCCTCAAGGCTGGCCATAGCGCGAACTACAATCTCATGGCCATCTTTTTGACCACGGCAGATCTCTGTCATCTCGCCAAGCTTAACCAAATCATCTCCCTCGCAGACCAAGGAGTTTTGAACTGAGTAATTGTAGCGAAGTAAAACCTCGGGCGCTGCTTTTTTAGGGATCGCGGCAAAGGCCTGGGTCAGGGAAAGCAATAGAATAGTGATGGACATAAAGACCTCCTGTTGAACTCTCATTCTTAGCGAAGGACCGCGGCCTGCGCAACATGGCATCTATAAATCTGCAGCCTTAAGAAGGTCCAAGAGTCTCCAAAAGGCCGTTCATCACCAGCTCTGCGACCCGGCTAATGGGGTGGCTTTTTAATCGGACCATGCGAATTTCATTGGTCAGGGGTTTGGATTTGCCCTCAAAAACATAAAGGTCGACCCCATCTTTCTTTAAACGAGCCACCAAGTGATCGGGGAGGACGCCGGCGCCAAGTCCATTGATAATAAATTTCGCTAAGCCTTGAACGTCCATGATGTGCGCCCGAACATTTAAGGACAGATTCTTACGTTTGAGGTGATGGAGCATCCAGCGCCTAAGGATGGGCTCTTGTCCGCGATACTCTATATACTCTAGCTTTTCAAAATAGCTCTGTAAGTAGGTGACGCGTGATTGTCGGGCCATATAATCCCGTGAAGCACAGAGCAGTAGGGTTTCCCGGTCGACGGGTTTGTATTCAAGCCGGCGATCCATTGGGGATTCATCAATAAAGGCAAAATCGAGATCGCCCTTAGCGAGCGACTGAGCCAAGATAGAGCCATAGTCCAAGGTGATATCAAAGGTGATCTTTCTATATTTCTGTCCCAGCGCAGTCAGCTTAGGAACTAGTACGTTCACGCCAAATTCGATCGGCATTCCGATCCGAACCACACCTTCGGGCTCAATCGTGCGGCCGGTGGCGCGGTTGAGCCGCTCCCCAACCGTCAAAAAGGCTTGGGCGATATCGGGGTAAATCTGATTCGCAATTTCGGTCGGTAAAAGCTTTCGACCCACACGGGAGAAGAGCGGACGCCCCAGTTCTTCCTCCAAAGCCTGTATATGTTGGGACACTCCACTCTGAGTTAAATGTAACACTTCCGCTGCTCCCGTCATGGAACCAGTCTGGTAAACGGCCATAAACACTTTGAAATGGTTGAGATTATAGTCGGGAATGCGAGTTTGCATTTATTAGTATTACTAATGGTTTACATTTAATTCAAATAATTTTTTATTCTTTATAAATTCAGCGATAACTCTCCCATTGGCTGAATCGTCAGCCCCACAAACGAAACAACCAAATCTCTTAGGGGGGATTTATGAAGAAACTAGCATTTGCTATTGCTATCCTTTTGTCTGGCGCTAATGCCATGGCGTTAACTCAATCTGGTGTGAGCGCGAAGCTCAACAAGTTCCATTTCGCGGCCAATTCCGCTTTGGATCGCAAAGACATTTCCTATGGCGACGTAAGCATTAACTTGGTTGAGAAAAGCATTAAATTAACTTTACAGCCCGCGATGAAATGCCCTGCAGGCGCTCTTTGTGCCATGGTCATGCCGGCCCCAATCGAAGTTGAACTGCCACTGGTTAAAGCCGAAGTGGGTAGCTGCCACGAGCTAGTCTATACCGCTCGCAAAAACCTGATGCCAGTCGATGGACCCTTGAACGAAATCATCGTGATCGACAACAGCACCAACTATTGTGAAGTCATTCTTCCGGCTATGACTGAAGTTCAATACACCGTCGAAACTCCTCGCCCCTTCTTGCGTGAAGTTCACGTTATGTACGGCGAAAAACTTAACTAGTTCAAAATTTTATATAGGAATTATTAAAATGAAAAAACTAATCTTCGCACTCTCTGTCCTCGTTCTATCGGCCCAAGCTCAAGCCCGCTCGATGAAAGCCTTCGTCAGCTCGGAACTCACTCAAATTTCGGTTCAACCTGGCAGTTTCTTGGCTCAGCATAATCCCATTGGTGGTGAGTTGTTCATGGGACTGTTCGATCACTCGATGACCCTTCAATTGAATCTTCCCGGCACTTGTCCCAAAGATGCTATGTGCATCTGGGCCGGACCCGCTCCCTTGCGCTATACTTTTCAAGCCAAAGAGGTCATGAAGGGTCATTGTGGGGAGACCATCACAGTCAGCGAGATTCAGCCGATCGAAGCCGGCGGACCGTTGGCTACATTGATGGTCACGGACTTCCGCACCATCACATGTAAGATCTTATTACCCCGTGAACGGATGACTTCGGTCAACCTCACCATTCATGGCTTTATCGTTGAAAACCACCAAATGACAGGTGGACCCTTACAATAAATCCCTAACCGGCGGTCTAAAGGGTTTTGACCGCCGGTTTCCTTTTCTTGCCAACAGTGCTATGACCTTCGGATGAATCAAAATCCTGAGCCTAAAGCCGACAAAACTTCCATTTTCTCCGCCATTCCGAAACTGGACTTCACTGAGCCCGCACTCGAGACCAATCCCACCGAATTTGAAAAGGTTGTGCGTAGCCGTAGAAGTGTGCGAGTCTTTGAACCCGGCGTGGCCATTCCGAGTGACGTTATGAACCAATGCCTCGAGTTGGCTTTGTTGGCCCCAAACTCCTCGAATCTACAGACCTGGGAGTTCCACTGGGCGAAAAGCCCAGAAGTCAAAAAACAAATTGTGGAAGCTTGTTTGTCTCAACCCGCAGCTCGTACCGCGGCTGAAATCGTAGTTGTCGTGGCAAGAACTGGAGTCTGGCGGCGCCACGGTCAGCAAATGCTTGAAACCATGAATCAGCAAAACCTGCCGGTGCCGGATTCGGTGAAGATGTACTATAACAAAATCGTTCCCATGGCCTATTCGCTTGGTCCTTTAGGAATTTTCGGCTGGATTAAGAAAGTGGTTCTCTTTGCGATGGGATTGAGTCGTCCCACACCTCGCGAGCCCACCAGCTATTCGGACATCAAAGTTTGGGCCGTCAAATCGGCGGCTTTGGCTTGTGAGAATCTGATGCTCGCCTTTCGAGCCTATGGATTTGACTCTTGCCCGATGGAAGGCTTGGATTCGGCTCGTGTTCGAAAAGCGCTGAATCTTCCTTCTGATGCGGTGGTGGTGATGGCCATTTCTGCTGGTAAAAGGGCGGCCAACGGAGTTTATGGTCCGCGCATTCGCTTCCCATCGGCCCAGTTTATTAAGATTCACTAGTTGTTCTGGACTCCTCCAGGTTCCCATTCTTAAATGATAGGGTGACCTTCAATTCGCTCGCCTACATGGTGTTTTTACCCCTCGTGGTGGCCCTCTATTATTGCACACCGGCGCGCTGGCGATGGTTGCCTCTACTTGCGGCTAGCGTCTACTTCTACATGTATTTTATCCCAGTCTTTATGTTGGTCATGGCCGCTGTGATCTTGGTCGATTACGGGGCCGCCCGCATGATGGGAGCCCAGCCACAGCGCAAAAGATTTTGGTTGGTAGCAAGTTTAACGGCCAATATCGGAGTGCTTTTTACTTTCAAGTACCTGACGGCCTCGCTGGCCGGATGGAATGAGATGATGAACGCCTTGGACTGGAATTATTCCTTGCCGGCGCTCAAAATCATTCTTCCCATTGGACTTTCCTTTCATACTTTTCAGGCCATGTCGTATACGATCGAGGTCTATTTTGGTCGGCAGGCTCCCGAGAAGCATCTGGGTTACTATGCCCTTTATGTGATGTTCTTCCCGCAGTTGGTGGCGGGGCCAATTGAGCGCCCCCAAAATTTACTACCTCAGCTGCATCATCCTCCATTATTTAATGACGAAAAATTTGTCTCCGGCCTTCGGTTGATTTTGTGGGGGCTTTTTAAAAAAACCGTAATGGCCGATCGCTTGAGTGAGTTTGTCGATGGAACCTATGGTAGCTACCTGGTTCAGCCCGCCCAGAATTTAATCTTAGCCACGATCTTTTTTTCGTTTCAGATTTACTATGATTTTTCGGCTTACTCGGATATCGCGCGGGGCTCGGCCCGACTTTTTGGATTTGACCTTATGGTCAATTTTCGAATGCCCTATTTTTCGACCTCCTTTAGTGAATTCTGGAACCGGTGGCATATCTCGTTGTCCACTTGGTTTCGAGACTATGTGTACATTCCATTGGGGGGAAGTCGCACCTCTGAGTCCAAGACGATTCGTAACTTAGGGTTGGTATTCCTGATCAGTGGAATTTGGCATGGAGCCGGCGTAACATTTTTAATTTGGGGATTGCTGCATCTTTTCTATCTTCTGTGGGAAAGAAGATTCGTGAAGCCTGTAATAGGGGGTGGACTTTGGTTTCGAAGAGTCCGCACATTTTTTCTGGTGACGGTCGCCTGGATCTTTTTTCGCGCGGATTCGCTGGCGCAGGCCATTGCCATAGTGCAAGAGTGCTTTTTTCTCAATCACTTTGATTTTTTCATTTGGCGAACTCTGCCTGGCCTTATGACTTCAGTGTTCCTGATAACGGTGGTCACCATCGGGGAGTATTTTTGGGAGGAGAAAAAAATCGGGGAGTGGTTCTTTTCGGCGCCCCGTGCGGTGCGATGGTCCGCCTACTATGGAATTTTGATAACGATTGCTTTTATGGGACAAGCGGTGGACGCGCCTTTTATTTATTTTCAATTTTGATATGAAGCATTTCAAGCTGATTATTCATTTAATGACCTTTTTTCTGCCCATTTTCGTGGGCGTGGGTTTTCTTGAATTTAAATTGTCAAAAATTGAAAATGGTTACTCTCGCAAGCGGCAGTTGATTGAGGACTTAGCAGGACAGGTGGAGGTCCTTGTTCTGGGAAATTCGCAAGCCTATTACGACTTCCTACCGGAAGATTTTGGACGATCAGGCCTTAATCTGGCCTTGCCGAGCCAGAGCCTTCAGATTGATCAACAGCTCGTGGATCAATTTGCTGAAAGACTAAAGTCACTTCGACTTGTTGTGATGAGTCTGTCCTACTTCTCGTTCGAGTATCGGCTTTATGGTGAAGTAGATGACGCTCGACTTTTCTTTTATCCTAGACACCTTTCGATCGCGGGCGATGGTGGATGGCTCTCTCATTTGGATCTTAGGAATTGGAGCCTCATTGCCACTTACGGGGTGAACACCACACGCGAAATCGTGCGATCCGGGTTCAGTTACAAGCAAGCAGATGCCGTTGGTCCGCGTGGCGGATTCTTAAGTTCACAGTCCATGTCGAAGGGAAAACCAATCAACGACAAAGTCGGTCGAGCGCGAGCTGAATATCACACTTCGACTTTGAAAAAACAGTATGCTCCTGATTGTCGGGCGGCCATTTTGCAAGTGTGGCGTTGGGCCCAAGCCAGGGGAATCCAACTGGTTTTAACGCAAACGCCGGCGCATTCGGTTTATCGGAATCACTTGGACCCTGATGCCGTGGCACGCTTTCGACAGAACGTGGAAATGATTAAGGCACAAACCCAAGTTCCCTTTTTCGACTTTCTCAAAGACGAGCGTTTCGTTGAGGAAGATTATTTCGACCCAGACCATCTGAATGAATCTGGTGCGCATAAGTTCAGTCAGATATTTGCGGACGAGGTGGTCCGACCTAGCCTTGGCCACGGTCGGAATTGACTGAGTCTTTTGCGATTGGGAACATCGAAGGATGGGGAATACGACTCAATCTCATGGCCACCGGTCCGCTTGGTTGATTTCGCCGTGGGCGGATGCTTGCACCATGTTTTTGGGTGTTGCACTTTGTCTGGTGTTCGCCATCAGTAAGCCACTAGGGCTGACGGCCGGATTTGTCGCGGTGGTGGCCGCCAGTCAAAGACTTGTGGCCTTACTCCATTCTTTCTCAACGACCTACTTGGTGGTGGCGTCTCCGGTCTTTGCTCCCCTTCGCCAGAAGAATCGCGCGACTTTTCAAACTATTCCCATTCTCATTTTTCTAGGCTGCTTGATTTTGGGATTGCTGGTCGCCAAAGTGGCAATGCCCAATGATGATCACACACTCGATTGGGCGGGATCACTTTACTATGTTTATATTGGAATTTTTATGATCGGGCATTTTTGGCACTTTGGTCGCCAAGACTTTGGAGTGCTCTCGCTCTATCGCCACCGGACGGGGCAGTTTTCGTCTCGTGATCGAAATCTCGATCTCCGGTTCACTCAATTTATGATGTATTTAGTCCAGCCGATTGTTTATACGAACATCTTTTTCCATTTTCCCTTCAGCTACATGTTTCGCTGGTTTGCCCATCCCGATACGGTCCACTGGATGGCGGGGGTCGCCATCGGACTGGCTATTGGATTTTATCTTCTTATGATGGTGGTGGAAATTCGAAAGGCCAATCGTTCCATTCCCAAGCTCCTCTATTATACGGTCATCTTGTTTCACCCTACTTTTCTATACTTCGCGAGCTTTGGATTGATGGTGCCATGGTATTTGGCCTACCTTTGGAGTCACTGGTTGATCGCCATATATTTGGCCGGTCGGGTTGGTGTGGGAGGAATGAAAGCTCGTGGAGCCACGGCGGTTTGGGCTTTTGGGGGACACATCCTGGCCATTTTGGGAATTGCGCTCATCGTGTGGCTGGGCACCCAACCGGTCGCCCAATATGGATTGCTTGGCAAGGATTGGGTTGATGCACGTGAGATGCTGCGCACGTTACCAACGGATGTCTATACGGTCGTGGGTCTATTCTTGGGCTTTGCTCTGGGGGAGCAGGTGGTTCACTATTACTGTGATCGGCAATTATTCAAAATGCAGGACGCCGACGTTCGCGTTGTCGTTGCCCCACATCTATAAGGTTTTTATTTACCGACAGGAAATGAGAATTCGGCTTGGCCCAAGCTGCTGGTCAAAATAATCTTAACTTCGCCTTGCTCGATGGTCGTCATAGGCACGTTAAATGTAATTTCATAGGGTGTTGAAAACCGATCCATATGGGGATAAAGCTGAACGACTTCTGACATTTTCTCACTCATCTTGGCCACCTTGCCCTCAAAGCGGCGGCCCGAGTAATCAAGAAAGACCTTCCAGATGGTTTTTCCTTTATGGAGATCATCGTAATCTTTGTCGGGGCTAAAAAATCGCAAGAAAAATTTAGAGTAGGCAT
The DNA here is from genome assembly GCA_050250515.1 of Bdellovibrionales bacterium. Taxonomy (GTDB): domain Bacteria; phylum Bdellovibrionota; class Bdellovibrionia; order Bdellovibrionales; family UBA1609; genus JALHOQ01. The sequence goes on from JBFWON010000013.1 coordinate 37,826, forward strand.
TGGACTCCTGCAGAGACTTTTCGCGCTCCGATTGAAATTGGCGTTGATCCCACTGAAGAAAATGACCCTTTTGCCTAAGCGAGGCGGCCTGCACTTCTGTAGTTAAAATCGTCACGTCGGCTTGGAAGGTTTGATAGAAGCCCGAGTATTGATCGGTGTGGGCCGTATTGCGCTGAATAAGCTTGATGTAGGAGTCCGAATCCATCGGTTGAATCGAGTCGGACGTTAATTTTGGTGTGCTTGCGCAGCCGGCGAGCGTGAAGGCAAAAATGAGGAGCGCTTTCATGACGGTTGTGCTCCTAAGAAGGGGTTGATGAATTTTTTAAGATCCGCAATGGCATGGTCTCTCTCCCGATCATTGAAAACCTCATGGAGGCTATCGGGGTAGACGATCAGTGATTTGCTCTTGTTCGGGATTTTTTCAAACAAATCGCGCGAGGCCTCCGTACTGACAATTCGGTCCTCGCCGCTGAGCTGCATGAGCACGGGAATTTTAATATGATCAGCTTCGTCGGAGGCCAATTTGAAATTCTCGAGCATGCTCAAGAAAAGTCCCGGCGATATTTTTTCATGTCTTAGAGTATCGGAGCGGTGAGATTTTAGCATCTCTTCATCTCGCGTTAGATCTTCGTAACGAATCTCGTTGTACATGGTGAGAGTCGGGACCCACTTGACCGCCACTTTTGCCAGGGCCTCTTTAAAGCGGGGAACTTGAACCGAGAGCCCAAAGGCCGGACTGCTTAGAGAAAGGGCCTGCACATATTCGGGGCGATTCAGCTGCCAATACCGGGTCGTAATCAGCCCACCCATGCTGTGGCCGAAGAGCACCATGGATCGATCGGGATGAGTGCGATGAAGCTGGTCGACAAAAAGCGCGAGGTCTTCAATGAACTTGGTCAAATTCTGAACGTAACCACGTTTACCTTCCGATCGACCGTGACCGCGAAGGTCCCAGGCCACCACTTGCCAGTTGTCTTCCGCTAGATCCTTGGCGACATGATGGTAGCATTCACTGTGTTCAGCCAGCCCATGAGTGATCAAAAAAAGCCCACGCGGATTTTCGGGGGTCCAGGTCTGGTAGAAAATTTCGTTGCGGTCGGCTCCTCGAAAGTAGCCTTCAAAGCGTTGCGACATGCTTTATATTTAGTCCAAATGGACAAAGGGTCAAGGACCTCCTAGGATTGGAACATGAGCCAGTTCATGCATGGTGTGATTTTGATTTTGGTGCTTGTTTTGTCAGGGACGGCCTGGGCCCAAGCCGAAGGTGGTGCAGGCGGCGCCCCCGGTGGCGGCGATAAAAATCCCAATTTTGAAATCGGTATTCATCTCGGAAACCTCTTACCCAATCAGATTGACGGTGTAACCGAAATTATGGGTCTAGGTGGCGCTCGTATGGCGATGCGCATGGGACCGGCCTCCTATTTTGAAACTGGGATTATTATGGGCAATGGTGAAGGACAAAGTTGGAAGGACATTCACGGCGATTTTCGCATGGACATTCCGGTCGAGAACATGGTGGCGCTCGCTTATGTCGGCGCCGATGCGGTTTACTATCAGGGCCAGGGACGTGGCAGCAAATTGACTTTTGGCGGCCACGCGGGCGGCGGTGCTCAGCTTAAGATGAGTGGATCGGCTTGGTTTCGGGCGGATATGAAGTTTGGATTTAATCCCGGAACCTCACTTTATATCGGATTTGGAATTTCCTGGAGGCTTTGATGAAAGATGTATTTTCAATACTGGCTTTAGGCTCTTTCATTTTCTTTGCGGCTCAGGTCCATGCGGCCGCGCATATCTTCTTCTCGCCTTTCGGTGACAAGGCGACCATCATCATTCAAGGCTCCACCCGCGATCTGGATGCGCTAACGCTTTTTGATCGAATGAACTTACCCTCTACCGAGACTGTGACCGGATTTGAGAAACTTTTTGAGCTGCGCGACGAGTCGGGGACGATTCTCTTGGATGGGAAGTGTGGAGTCTCAAAGAAAAAAGACGGTGTGGGCGCCTGCCGATTCACCCTGTTTAAATCCGCGGACGGCACAACCTTACAACCGACGGACCCATTGGCTCGGTTTTCAACGACAGCTCAAGGCGCATTGAGTCAGTTACGTCAAATATTTCCTACGGAAAGCTCGCCTTTTTTTCAATCTCATGACCTTTATTTTCAAATACTGTGGGATGAGTCGGGTTCGAAATTCCAGCTTTCCTACGCACGAAATTAGCTCGAAGAACTAAAACAAAAGGTGAATGTTGAGATTGAGGCTGGCAAGGCCTTTGAAATTTCGGCTCTTGGCGAAGGTCAAGGACGGGCCAAACGAGTAGTCCAACCGATTTTTTTCGATTTCTTGACCGACTCCGTTTGATAAGGTGATCGAATCCAAATGATAGGTCGGACGACTGTCCAAACCAAAAGACACAGATTGAAAAACTCCCAAGTACTGCGTAAGACCGCGGTCGACAGACAGGCTGTGGTTCGTTGTAAAGCGAGTGTCGCGTTGAGCATACTCTTCTTTGTGATTTGTTCCGAAGGTCCATTTACCCCTTGGTAATCGGGCGTCGATTTCGACGAATTCGCCCGTGCCCTTAGCCGCCTGCGCGTAGAGATCACATCGGCTTCTCACTTCGACTTCTCCCGCCTTCGTAAAGTTCTCCATTTGAAGAGTGTAATTCATCTCGAGCGGGTCCTTGAGGACCAGTTTAGGTTTAAAGCTAAACTTCACCTTTCCCAATTTTCTAAAAAAGCCGATTCCGGCGCCGTACTCCCTGCGAGGACCCGTGGTTTGATAGACCGTGGAGCGAGTCCGATGTTCTTCGTCCTCATCATAACTAGTAAAGCGGAGTTGCCATTTTTTCTCTAAATTGGGCAGTCTTAGATTGAGCGCAAAATCGGTGGAAGTGTCGATGACTCCCCCCTCCTTGTAACTTACAACTTGAGTGATTTTGGCCTGGGACTTCTGATTGTCGACTTTCTGATATTTGTGCCTGGCGAGGGCCACATCCAGGGTCTGCGCAATGATATCCACGACCTCCTCTACCTTGTCCCCGCCACGCCTTAAAAGATTTCTTTTCTCCTCGGCCTTTGGGGGAGTCTCCTGGGGGGCCTCAGTTGAGGATCCTATATCCGGTTGAGAAACCAATAGGATAAGGGTAATAAACGTCAATGCGGGCGAGAGCTTCATGGCCTATACTCGTTTTTACGATTCTGATGACTCCTAAGACGTATAGTCATCAGGCCAGGGATGGAGACATCCATGGAACTGGAGTATTTTCGTTTTATCGAACTTTGCCCCGTGATCATGGGTTTAATCCTCAGTGGCTCAACGCCATTGGTTTGGTTGCTGAGGGGGACATTGATTACCATGGCGGATTGGAAATTTCAGCCTTTTATACCAGACAAATGTATTCCATTCAAAAGGATGGGCTGGTTCATACGGAAGTCGGCAAGCGAATGCATATCGTCCTGGGCTATCGGCACTGGTTCAACTCACGATTTTCGTTGGGTGGCGGATTTTTTTCGTCCTATTCAATGGGAGGTGGCCGAGTCGTTCATAGCGAATTCTCCTCAAACCAGCAGCCTAAGACGTCCGCGAGCGACTTGACCGATTACGGATTTGATTTTTCCGCTCAGTTCGAGCCCATTCAAATGGGGCATTTTGCGATTGTCCTCGACGTTCGCAGCTCCCTTCCTGTTACGGCGAAACCGGGGGAGGACATGGCCTTTTGGGGTGGTTACATTGGGTTGAAGTTTTTGGCGCAAGAGCGCCAGCCGAGCGATGATTCGGCTTCTGTCGACTAGCCTGCGCGAGCACTCGTACGATCTCTGCGCCAACGAGAATGATAAGGCTTGAGTAGTAGACCCAGATCATGAAAACGGCGGCAGATCCCAGGGCTCCGAAAGGGGCTCCGATGGCAACTTCTGCAATGTAAATTCCGATAGCTTCCTTGCCGACCGTAAACAAACTGGCAATAACCAGTCCACCTTGCCAACAGACCTTCCACGGCTGTGGCTTCGATGGAGCGAATCTTAACATCAAGGTAAAAGCCACAAAGTAGACCGACCAGCCAATTATGGCATTGATCCAAAAGGCAACGCCCTGGAAATCAAGGCGGCCCGGAAGTCGCAAGAAGGATGAACCAATTAGAGTGACTGACAAGAGAGTGATGAACCCTAAGACCAGAGTGACCGAGGCTAATTTAGTTTGCACGTATTGGCCCACCAAACTTAGAAAAGATATTTGATGGGCTTCGGCGTCTCCAATTTGGAAAATTAGATCAAGAGCCGCGCGAAGTTCAGAAAATGTGAGACTCGCCGTAATAAGAAGAGTCAGAACTCCTAACCCTCCGAAGCCGGCTGTGACGCTATTTTCCTGCGAATATGCGACCACCTTCCAGAAAATTTCAACGCCGGCCTGACTACCTAATGACTCGATCGCATCGCCTAAGCGGGTGACTAAACTCGCATCCAAGTTTCCAACCAGATCGATGTAAAGCAGTACGATGGGCGCAAATGAGAGTAAAACGTAAAAAGAAAGCGAGGCTGCGAGGCGAATGGTCTCCAGCTCAAAAAAGCGCTCGCCCAAGTGGGCGAGGCTTTTTCGCAAGATTTTACCGGTCGAACTATTCCACAGAAGTCGTAGATTTTTCACTGGAGGCGGGGGTGATAATGATGTCTACGCGCCGATTCATTTGGCGTCCCTCGGCCGACTTATTGGATGCGAGTGGCTGTTCGAATCCTAAGCCTTTGGAGTCAATTAACGATTCCTCAATTCCCGTGGAAATCAAGAACTGAGATACGGCCTGAGCTCTCTTTTGGGACAAATTCTTGTTCAGCTTCTTGCCTCCGGTTGAGTCTGTGTGTCCTTCCACCACAATGGCTTTCGGATTCAGATCTTCGGCGATACGGGCCACTTTCGAAAGAAGTGAAAAGCTTGCGGCCGGAACTTCAGACCGGCCCGATTTGAAGGCGATGCCTTTCAACCGCACGATAAGCTTGTTCCCTTGTTGAAAGACTTCGGCGTTTTCGTTGGAGAGTTCCTTGCGGGCGGAATCGAGAGTCTCTTGATTAACAATTTCAGACGACATGGCTCGCATGCGGCCGCGCTGCCGGGCAATCGCCGCAGACTTTATGTCAGCCTCAGACTCGGTCATAACTAGTTGCTCTTTGAGGCCTTTGATCTGTCTGTTCTTGTTAGCCAAATCAATGGCGGAAGACTCCGGTACGCGACCACCTTTGGCCTGTCCCATGACTTCTGTCAAAAAGGAGGCCGTGTTGCGACTTTCACTGACCTGGCGCAAGTAATCAGAGGGATTGTTTCGATTGGCTGCGATGGCAAGTTGCGCCGCTTTTAGATCCTTTTGTGCTCGCCGCAATGTGCGGGGAGCATAATCTTCTGCACCATCTTTTTTTGCGCCTTCAATTTGTGCCTTCGCTGTACCCAGTTGAGATTCTTGGATGGCGTTCGTTTCAAGCTCCAGATAGGCGGCGGCCAGGCGTTCCAGTTTATTAGGATCAGTTGAGCCAAGCTCGTCTGAGTAATCGCGAAATCGGTCGTCTAGAGTTTTAATTCGGCTGGTGGTCGGAGGAAAATTGCGAGCGCCGGCTTCGATAGCGTGCTGCCGAGCCTCGACCAGAATTGTCGCCACTCCTCTTCGAGAGTCCGCGACCTCCTCAGCCTTAGCTAGATGGCCACGGCCCCTTTCGATATCTTCAAGAACCTCGGTTTGGCTTTGGCCACTGGCCAAGTCGCTCTTGGCCTCGGCGAGATACTTCTGTGCCGATGCGAGCTGATCGCTCGCCAACACATCAAGGTGGCGGTTAATCCCGTGGTTGATGTCCGTCTCGAAGCGTGAAATTTCCTCAATCGGGTTAGCATCGTTAGGTAAATCCACTTTTTTGACATTGCTGGAGCATGCCGCGGCGAAAAGAAATCCTGAAACGGCGAGGGGTCCGGCAAATTTCCTTAGCGAGATCATAGGTCACTTCCTTTGGTTTGATTATGCGAAATAACTTTCCGATTCTGGTGGGACCATCCGTTAAGAAAGCCATTCACAAAGCATTGGTTAAGAGAAAAAGAATGAGCTTTTCCATAGGCCACGGTCTTATCGTGGCCCCAATTACGCCCGAGCAGTATGACGGGTAAAAGCACCAGGCCTCCCAGGATGGCACATTCAATTAGGAGTCCGTTTTCATAGACACGAAGGCTGTCCAACCCGATGGAGGCGAGCTTTCCCAATGCGAACACTGAAATAAGAAAGAGCGCTAGCGTTTTTACCGCGGCTCTTTTAATCCTACTTTTCAGCCTGGTCAGCTGATGAATTATGACCGTCGAATCCAATATCCAGTCGAAGAGTCCACGGGTCATAAGGAGTGTTTTAACAATCGCCGTCATTCAGTTACCCGCTCACTTGCCTGCGTATTTAGTGCCGAAATCAAGTTTGGAAGGTCTGGATGAGGCATCTCGATCCGTCTTTAGGGATGAGCCGAGAATTAGATTGCCGTTGTCGACTCGATACACGTTGGCATCTGTTCGAGGGACCTTGGCCCCGTAGCACGACGTGTTTTCAGATTGTGGAGTGACAACTTTCTCCTGACCCGCGCTCCAGTCTGAGCGGTCGCACATTTTTATTGAGTTGGCAATTTGAGCACCTTCCGGACTGGCGATTTTGAGAGCGACTTTGTCGAACTTAAGGTCAATGCCTTTTCCGCCATCATTCGTCTTAATATCCTTATTAATTTCAAACACCCCTGTCTCGATAAAGGCTCCGGCTTCGGCCGAACAATTCGTAGCCGCAAAAAACTGCGTAGTTCGGGTCACTCGGTTTCCCTCGAATCGATAAAGAGTGCGGGCACTTTTTACGACCGCTTTTCCGCCGGTAAAAAGTCCGGTGATAACCAGATCGACTGGCTTCAGCTGACATTCGCTTTGAAAAGTATTTTGTAAGTCTCTTTCCTGGCCAGCTTGTTTAGCGGCCTTGACGGGATTGTGTTTGTCCTTGCACCCGGCTACAGCCAGGAGGGCTGTCGCTGCCAAAATAAAATATCGGTTCATAAAACTCTCCTATGGTTGATTTCGAAATTCAACGATTGCAATCCGGGTTCCTGAAAGGAAGCGGGCCAAGACGCCCGTCCTATAGAAATTTCGGGGCGATAATCCACGCTCAGGGAAAAATCCCTCATTGCAAGATTCTTCTAATCGATCTTATCTTTGGTTTCTTCGGCCTTATCTTCCACATAATCGCCGGCTTCCTCTGCCCTATGCTTGGCTTTGAGAGCCAGGCATTCTGCATCAGACTCCGCACAGACCATTTCTTTTGTCTTGTGCCAGCCCTTCTTGGCATTTCGTTTGACCGTGTTGGTGGTCGCCTTCGCCTTTTCTTTCACCGTTTCTTCAGCGCTCCCGATGGATCCAAAACTTGTTAGAGCCATGGACAACACAATTAGGGCCGATGTGGTGATGGGTGCGATCTTCATACTTTCTCCTTCTTTGGGTAATCGTCTTGGCCGCAGTATCATTTTTGGCTAGTGAAAATTCATGTCGGTCACTTTAATTGAATGTTTAGAAATCTACACATTCTTAAGACACCTCGGTCAGGCAAGTTAGTGTTGAGTGGGGCAGTCTGAATTCTGCAGACGATCGCGAACCCGGCTGCAGTCATTTGGAAAGGTTCGCGCCATAGGAGGATATATGTTAAGTTGGGCACTGACTTTTTTTGTGGTGGCCATCATCGCCGCGTTTTTCGGATTTGGTGGCGTGGCCGCGGCTTCGGCTGGGATTGCGCAAACACTGTTCTATATTTTCTTATTTCTGTTTGTTCTGTCTTTGGTGGTGCACTTGGTTCGAGGCGGTTCGAATCGAACTCTTCCCCGCTAATTAACCCGAATTGACGAGGAGGATAATATGCCGATGCAAATATCTTTAGAGGAGGCGCGCCAATTGTCGCCCCTCGGGATCACGCCGAAAGCCGGCGAACAAATGATTTCGACTCTCAATCGAGTTTTGGCAGATGAGTTTATTCTTTTTACCAAAACGCTCAACTTTCATTGGAATATTCGGGGTCCTCAGTTTGCGAGCCTACATGCCCTGTTGGATTCCCAGTATCATGAGATTTTGGAGATCATGGATTCGATCGCCGAAAGAGTGAAGATGGCGCGCGGTTTTCCAGTCGCCACGGTCGGCCATATTCAGGAGGAGTCGAGTTTGACTGAGGGCTCGAGCGGTCATTCTAAGCATTTGAAGACGCTTTTAGAATTGGTTCGAGATCACTTGTCCATTGAGGCTGAAATCACGGGCGCGCTCGAGGGAAATGTGTTTGATGCGGATCCCGGGACCGAAGACTTTATTACGGGTGTTTTAAAGAGACACCAAAAAATCACCTGGATGCTTCAGTCCCATCTCGAGCTCTGACGGGCGGACGGAGGAGGCTCCCGTGAGACCCGTGGTTTTGCTTGTTGAGGATGCGAAAGAGTCCGCCCGGTTGGTCTTCGCCGCCCTGGACGGACTTTTTCTTGAATTGTTGCACGTGGATTCGATTGCGTCCGCGAAGACGGTGCTGTCTCAGTGCAAGGTGAGCCTCGTATTATTGGATCAAAATTTGCCTGATGGCACTGGCGTCGAGCTAATCCATTGGGGCAATCGATCTGGGCTCGCACAGGGAGGAAGGCCCATTCCGTTCCTCGTGTATTCGAGCTTACCGGCGGTTTCCGGTTTGAAACAAACTTCGCCCGATTTCGTTCTCGCTGGTCAATTAATAAAGCCAGTGGGGGCCAAATCTATTCGTAAGAGAGTGACCGAAGCCCTGTCTTCTCAAGGCGCAGTGGGCACAAACTTGTAGCCCGAGCCGTGAACCGATTGCACAAGCTGCGATTGGCCGGATAATTTTTTTCGGAGTTTGCTCACATGGGTGTCCACGGACCTGGCGTAAACGTGGACGTCTTTTCCCCAGAGAGTGTCCAGGATTTCGTCTCGTGAGATCACTTCAAATGGGCGCTCAGCCAAGAGCACAAGCAGCTTGAACTCTAAAGCCGTCAGGTCCACTTTTTGCCGTTTACTACCGGATAGGATTTTGATCTCCTGACGAGATTTACGAATTTCAATTTCTTTGAAGCGCAGATGATCGGCGGCTTCTTCGATTTGGTCGATTCGTCGAAAGCGGGATTCGATGCGCGCCTTAAGCTCCAGAGGGAGAAAAGGCTTTGTTATGTAGTCGTCGGCGCCCGCGGCAAAGCCGAGAACTTTTTCAGACAGTTCCGAATGTGACGTCAAAAAGAAGATTTGAGTGTCCGGCGAGGTTTTTCGAACCTCGGTGCAAAGGTCGACCCCATTTCCATCTGGCAATTCAACATCTAAAAGAACCAGATCAAACTGTCCGTGTTGGATTTGCTCAAGGCCTTTTTTCCAGTTTTCAGAGTAACAAAGATCGGCCAAACCTGAGATGGCAGCTTGAACAAGTCTGTGGATCTCTTTGTTGTCATCGACGAGTAGAATCTGTTTCATTTGACGAAATGAACGTCCTCTGGTTATAAGGCCTGGTGCGCAAAATATCTGCTTCGCTGGTAAATAACAACCGGATTGTGGGTCGACGTGGAACTCGGTAAATTTTTGAAATCCACGGGAATTTTAGAAGCTGATGTGATTCCTGAGCTGATTCCATATATTCGGGAATTTATCGTTGACAGGATTGCAGAGCTCAAACTTCTTGAAGAATCTCTTGCCTTGCGTGACTTCGAGGAAATTAGACGAATGGCGCATAAGTGGAAAGGTATCTGTGCCCCTTATGGATTCGCCACGCTAGGGGAATTGGGTGCCGGCCTCGAAGAGGCTGCCGTGCGTGAGCAGGATACGGCAGTTCATTTTTTTATCAAAGAGGCGCAAGTCTTTCTGGAAACTCGTATGGCTAAGTTTCCAGCTCAATACGTGTAGATTTCTTCACAAATTCTAAAACCTTTTAGCAGGCTCTTTGAGTGTCGCTCTTATAAAATCGAGGTTTATTAACCAACACTCAGAGGAGGTCTCTATGAATTCAGACACAGTACAAGGTAAGTGGAGCGAAATTAAAGGTGAAGTTCGCAAGGCGTGGGGCAAGCTCACGGATGACGAGCTCGATAAAACAAAGGGTGACATGGAGGCCATCGGTGGCCTTATCCAGCAGCGATACGGGCAGGCCAAAGAAGACTATAAGGATCGCCTTGGTCAGATCTTCGATCGTTTTTCCAAAGAGAAAGACGACGCAGTCGAAGGCGTGAAGGATCGTCTACGCCACTAGTTAAAAGATTAAAAGACAAAAAACGAACGAAAGGAATTGAATATGATGAACGGAACATCGTCGAGTTTGGATCGAACTGAACGTAAAGCAAAGGGCAAAGCGGCTGATCTCGTATCAGATGTGGAAGATATGACCTACAGGGCCGGAGAAAAGGTCGGCCAGGTCGCAAGTGATGCGGTCGATCGGGCGAATGAACTCGTCACAAGCAGTCGGCAGTACGTGCGCGAGAATCCACTCAAAGGTGTGGGGTTTGCAGCGGGAATCGGCGCCGTCTTAGGTGCACTGACGGTTCTTGCCTTCGGACGTCGGTCCTAGGGAACCATAGGCGGGCCCATGAATGGGCCCGCCTAGACCATTAAATGGCTTCCATTTTATTTTGGTGGCGTCGCCTGTCGAAGAGTCTCTCTGCACGGGCCGGCGCATTTGCCGTTTTTGCCCTGCTGAGTGCTTTTGCTTCGTTTTGGCTTGCCCCTCTAGTGCCCGATGGATGGACGGAGATCTTGGGCCACGAAGCCCTGCTGGAAATCTTGAAAATTGTCGCTTCGAGTATGTTGGTGGTCGCGACTTTTAGCTTGGCCACTTTGGTCAATGCCTATGCGGCGGCCTCAGATGGTGTGACTCCCAGGGCCGCTCGGCTGCTTTTGCAAGATGAAAGTTCACAGAACTCCATTTCCATTTTTTTAGGCGCTTTTATTTTCAGCATCGTCGCCATTGTTGCAGTGACCACCGGTTTTTATGGACCGCGCGAAAAGGTTGTCATCTTTCTTCTCACCGCGGGCCTCATCGCCGCAATTGTCTGGACCTTGATTCGTTGGATTGAGCGACTCTCCCGTCTCGGCAGAGTCCACGACACCATCGTTCATATAGAGAAAAGCACTGAGTCCGCCCTGCTGCGGCTTGCGGAGTCTCCAACGTATGGCTGCCGTGATCACTCTGAGTTTCCTGTTGAGGATTGGCGGGTCCACTCCTCTAAGGCTGGGTTCATCCAGAACATTTCATTTCGAAGTCTTCAGGCCAAGGCCGCTCGGGAGGATCTTCAGATTAAAGTTCAAGTGCCGCCGGGAAGTTTTGTGGTGCCAGGGCAGGCTATTCTATCTATCTGTGGAAAATCAACAAAGGAATTGGCGGAGGGGTTTGAGGAAAGTTTCGAAATCGAGACCTGCCGATCGCATGATGAGGACCCGCGTTTTGGCTTTGTCACTCTAGGTGAAGTGGCTTCGCGCGCTTTATCACCGGCTTTAAACGATCCGGGGACCGCCATAGATGTGATCTACTCATCGGTTCGAATCTTATGTAAGTGGGCTGCCACACCTAAGCGCGAGAGTTACCAGTTTGATCGGCTGTTTATTAGGCCTTGGAATGTAGCCAAAGTTTTGGATGATCTTTTTCAGCCCCTGTCTCGCGATGGAGCGGGTCACATTGAAGTCGTGATCCATATGCTAAGAGGTCTGGGACACATTTCCAAAATGGGTGATGGAGATCTAGCCCAAGCCGCGTCTTGCTACATTCAATTGGTAAAAGCTCGGGCGCTTTCCTCTTTGCCTGATGATTTTGATCGGAATCTGCTGGCTCAATTCAGACTTGAAGATCAGAACCGCATTCTTGCGTAAGGGGCTCATGACAACGTTTTCGGACGGTCTCAAGTAATTGGGACCGGCGAATGGGTTTGGACAAATACTCTGTGTAACCGGCCGCAATGCATTTTTCTCGCTCGTCGCGCATCGCATGCGCTGTCAGCGCCACGATCGGCTTGGTAAAGCCTTTTTCTCTTAGAATTCGAACGGCGGCATAGCCGTCCAAGTTAGGCATTTGAATGTCCATTAGAATCAGATCGGGATTGATTTCAAGGGCCTTGCGGACTCCGATTTCGCCATCTTCCGCCATGATAAGCTCGGCCTGGGTGTCTCGCAAATAGATCTCCAATAATGTTCGATTGTCGGCGGAATCATCAACCACGAGAATTCGACAGGACGGCAAAGACAACTTGGGGAGAGTGGAAGAATGGATTCGCTTTTGCTCAGAGCGGTTCCCGAAAACACTGGTACGAGACTCACTTAGCGCGGGTGCAAGCACGTTACCTTCAAATGTACTGCCAGTACCAGGCGTAGACTCCTTCAAAACAAGGTAGCCCCCCATTTCCTCGCAAAGTCGCCGGGTCAAAGCCAGGCCAAGACCCGTGCCGCCAAATCTTCGGCTCAACGTCGGATCCCCCTGACTGAAGGGTTTAAACAGCTCGCGCTGGTGGGCCTTGGCTATTCCTAGACCCGTGTCACGCACTTCCATGGAGAGGTGATCACCAGCGAAAGAGAGAATCAGCTCCACATAACCGCGATCCGTAAACTTGATTGAGTTGTTCAATAAATTGGTCAGGATTTGACTAAGTCTTAAGGGATCACAATCGATTTCATTTGGGAGCTCGCCTTTGACTTGCAAGCGAAATTCGATTCCTCGCTCAGCCGCTCGATGCTTCATGTTAGTGGAGATATCCTCGACAAAGTCGATCAAGTTCATCTGCTCGCGCTCGATGGAAATTTGACCAGCCTCAATTTTAGAAATGTCCAAGATGTCGTCGATTAGACGAAGCAGATGGTGGGAGTTTCTCTCGATCACCGACATGTAGCATTCGCGGGAGGCCTCTGGCACCGTTTTGTCTCGCAAGAGTTCGCTAAATCCAACGATAGCCCCGATCGGGGTCCGGATTTCATGGCTCATGTTCGCAAGAAACTGACTCTTGGCGAGGTTGGCTTGCTCGGCCTCCTCTTTACTTTGTTTCAAGCTGTCTTCGGTCTGAAGTTTCTCTGTGATATCGGTGTTGGTCCCAATCCAAAACTTGATTTCATTCGTGTTTTCGTCGCGCACAGGATGCGCCCGGGTTAAAAACCATCGCCATTCTCCGCTTTGGCTTCGGATTGGAAAGGTTTCTTCCCAGGGCTCTCCCATTTTCCAGTGCTGGCGGACCTGTGAGACAACTCGGTCCACATGATCGGGATGGTGGACCTTGACCCATCCCCAGCCCTGCATTTCTTCGAAAGTGGTTCCCGTGTACTCATACCATCTTTGATTGTACCAATAGATCCATCCCTTTGAGTTCGCCATCCACATGAGCTGTGGTAGAAAGTCCGCTAAAGATTGCAGTTGAAGTTGGCTATTCGACGCCGCCAACTCGGATTTTCGCATGGCGCTGGCTCCGTACCAAACGGCGAGCATTAGCAAAGCAATGGTGCCTGCGGCCACCAAAGCTGCGGCGGTTGAAGGGGCGAAGATTCCAAGAGATTCGGCGCGATTGCCGAGCCAACCGACCAGTGGCGGGCCGATAAGCACGGCCAAAAGCATGCGCCTTAAGAAGTGCCCGCTTGGACTTCGACTTAGAATAACGGGCAAAACGCCGACCTGAGGTCGATAAAACAGGATGCTAACAGATAACAAAAAGGCTGACAGCGCCGTATACGGAGAAATTCGGATAAACCCCAGATAGGCATACAGTCCCCGGGCATTGAAGAGGTATCCGATGAGTGCCAGCCCAGAGGTAAAACAGGCGACAACGGCCAAACGCTGGGCCCATAGATTGAGTCGGGCCGACCGGCCTAAAAAGGCTATGGCTATCGAAAGGGCCACTATGCATAAGGCCGCATTGGGCGCCATTCGGCCAGGAAACCTGAGGCTTTCTAAATTTCGATGGTCACTCACGAAAAGTTCATCCATCCCGAGATTGAGATGAAACATGTACTCAAGAAGACTGCCGGCACCTAGAACGAAAGCCAATGAGGCCAGTCCGGCGGGAATCCATCGGGAAACCGTGCGGGATTTGAAGAGCATAGCCGCCGATGCCAACGCGAGAAAAAAGAGTGACAGGGCGGCGTTGAATTTCATCGTCGACGCCATGGTGGGCTGCCAGTCGGGCCCGCCCCAAATCCATAAGCTCATTATTGTGGCCGTGAGTAGCAGCACGGCCGCGATGGAGCCTACCTGGGCACGAACAAAAAAGCCTTTTGAGCTCAAATATTTAACCAATCTACAATTCCGCCTTTTTTTAACGTTATTCCAAAGCTCGGCATATAAGTCACGGCCCGAGCGCGGCGAGAATTTCTTTTAAGTGTCTCCTGAAAAAGATCTACGTAAACAAATTTAAAATGAGGATTATATGGTCTGCGAGGAACAACGTCCAAAAACGCCTCGCCTGTCGCTTGACTGACTTACGATTTTTGGGGTCAATGGTGCGCAGGAGGCCAAGCATGCCGTCGTTTGATGTGGTTTCAAAATTGAACCTGCAAGAAGTCGAAAATGGGATTAATCAGGCCAAAAAAGAGATCGAGAATCGATTTGATTTTCGCGGTAGTAAAGCCCAAATCTCATGGGATAAAAAGGTCATCACCTTTGAAGCCCCCGACGATTATAAGCTCAATGCGATGAGGGATGTACTGCAGTCCAAACTCCATCGCCGTGGCGTCGACATTGGGTCCCTCAATTTTGGTGAGATGGAGAAAATGGGTGGCTCCATGATGAAGCAGGTGATCGAACTTAAACAAGGTATTGATAAAGAAACGGCCAAGAAGATCACCACAGCCATTCGGGATACGAAAATGAAAGTCCAGGCCGCGATTCACGATGACAAAGTGCAGGTGACGTCAAAGAGCATTGATACTTTGCAAGAGTGCATCGCCTTTTTAAAGGCGCAGAACTATGGGCTTCCTCTGCAATTTGAGAACATGCGAAAGTAACACAAGCCCTAGACGATTGTGTTTTTGGCCATGGGGCTGGTTTCTGGATAGTCGAGATTAAAATGAATTCCGCGCGATTCCTTACGAGCCAGCGCACATTTGACCGTCAGCTCCGCGACTTGGGCGATGTTACGTAATTCTTCAATATCGGAATGAGGTTTAAACGAAGAGTAGTATTCGGCGATCTCTTGCTGAATCATGGCCAGGCGATTGGCCGCCCTTTCCAATCGTCGATTGGTGCGGACGATCCCGACATAATTCCACATCAGGCGTCGAATTTCATCCCACATATGATGAATGACAATCATCTCGTCCGCATCGGAAAGCTGAGACCGCGGCCATACAGGAATGTCGATCTTTTCCATCGTCAGACTATCCAGCCGTCCAAGGAACTGTTGGGCCGCAAAGTCGGAGACCACCAAACATTCGAGTAGGGAATTAGAGGCCAGGCGGTTGGCGCCATGCAATCCGGTGCAGGCCGTTTCGCCCAAGGCGTAAAGCCCCCCGATGTCGGTGGACCCATCAAAACCTGCCACGACCCCGCCACATAAATAGTGAGCGGCAGGTACCACAGGAATCGGAGTCTTGGCCATATCGATGCCCAAGTCCAAACAACGTCGATGAATCAGGGGAAAGCGCTTAAGTAAAAAGTCCGAAGACAGGTGGGTCATGTCGAGGTAGACGCATTCGCTGCCGGTCTTTTTCATTTCTGCATCGATCGATCTGGCCACAATGTCCCGAGGAGCGAGGCTCTTCTTTGGATGGTAGTCAGACATAAAGGCCCGACCATGGCGGTCGACCAGTTCGCCCCCCTCGCCTCGCAGAGCTTCTGAAATCAAAAAGTTGCGTTCATGCGGGTGATAAAGGCAAGTCGGATGAAACTGCATAAATTCCAGATTGGCCACGCGGCAACCCGCCCGGCGAGCCATGGCAATTCCATCGCCAGTGGCACCGCTCCAATTGGAAGTATACAAATAGACTTTACCTGCTCCGCCTGTAGCCAGGAAGACCGATTTAGCCTGAACGGAAAACACCTCGCCATTTTCACGATTCAATACATAGGCCCCTAGACAAAGTCGTTTGCCGGTAGAGAACGGCTCGAGATGGGTATTTAAAATCAAATCCAAGGCGTAGTGATTTTCCAAAACGGTAATGTTGGGGTGTTGCAAAACTCGCGCGAGCAGAGTTGCATGAATTTGTCCCCCGGTGTGGTCGGCAATATGCAAGATGCGACGAGCGGAGTGCCCGCCTTCCAAAGTGAGATCGACTTCTCCACCCGCGCCGGTGTCAAACTGGACACCCCAATTCACAAGATCTTGAATGCGAGCGGGGCCTTGTTCCACCATGCGCTTTACGACGGATTCTTCACACAGACCCGCGCCCGCATTCAAAGTGTCGGCCACATGGCGGTCGAAGCTGTCTTCCTCCGCCACAACGGCGGCGATCCCTCCCTGTGCCATGGCCGAATTGGCCGAGCTGGGTCGATCTTTTGTTACGAGCAAGACTTTAGCCCGATCGGCGACCTTCAGAGCCAACACTAATCCCGCTAAACCTGAACCTAAAACAAGTGCATCTGTGTCCATAGACTGGGAGAGTCCTACCATATGCGGCGCTCTGACGGAACTCTTGCAGATCGGACCCGATGCACCCTAGAATAAAGTCAGGTTTATTCGCTCTAGGTCCAGGGAAGGAAACTATGCGCAATCAAACACTTAAGCTCTGCCTTACGCGGTCCATGGCCATTGTACTTTTGACCTTCGTTTGGGGCCTTATTTCAATACCGAAGCAGGGAGAGCTGAGTGCGAAATCGATCCGAGCCAGTTTGGAGCAAGATAGTTACACCCTTGTGGGCGCGGTTAAATCGAGCTTAAGTGCGCTTCGTTATCGGCTTTTGGACGTGCTGAAGGCCGAGGGCAACGATATTCCCACCCGTACGTTTCATAATTCCCCAATTGTATCAGCCTCTTTGCTTGAATGGGACCAAAATCAGTGGAAGGTGGCCTGGCACTCGACCAAAGTAAAGGATCAGTTTCAGCTCCCCCAGCTCCGGGCCTGGATGGCCAACTGGCCACTGTCCAAAATGGGGACCGACGAAACCCATATGGCCAAGGTGGGCGACTGGCAGGGTCAGGCCTACTATGCGATTTTAGTTCCGGTGCGAAAGCCCAACAACGTGCCATTGATGGGTATAGGAATTTTTCCGGTGGCACAGCTTGGTTTGGCTTTGTCGGCCGAGCGGGCGAGAGAGACCCGGGTTTTCGACGATCAAGGCTTTGCCGTGGCCCTGGCTCGTGCGGCTTACATCGGCGCTTCGGTTAAGCGTGAAAACCTAGTGAACGAAATTTTGGAGTCAGGCGATGTCTTGGTTCGATCCGAGTGGAGCCAAAAGGGAGAGCCCTTTTATGGCGTGGCCAGCCGAGTCCCCGGAAGCAATCTTTTTGTTTCCGTCGAAAGCAGCTTGAATCCGCCGGTTCCTTACCGGCTGTCGAGTTGGCTATACCTCTTGCTGACCGCGATGGGGGCGATCTTGATTAATCTTTTGGTCGCGCGGGCCGAGCGCCAACCCTTATTGCTGGAGCTGGATCAGCAAGCTCGAGCCATCGAACAATTGAAAAGACATATTCAAGACTCGCCCACTACGGTGGCCCAGCAAGAGCTGCCACTGGGTCCTATGCCGGATCCGCAGTTGGAGACTCTCGACTTCGTCGAGCCTTCGACCTTGCCGGCCCCGGAGCTTTTGAAATCACCGACCTTAGAAAAAGTTTTGAAGTCGGCGTTGCGATCGCTCGAGGGTCGTATTCAAGAATTGGGTGTTAAGGTAGCCGAGCGCGGATCGCTTAGGGCCATTCCGGCCTCGGGCGATGCCTTGCAACTGCAAACGGCACTCGAGGAAGTGTTGAAGAATGGACTTGAGTCCATGCAGTTCTCCCAGAGCAAATGGCTGACCATCACCGGGGAAGAAAAAGATGGTCAAGTGATTCTGACAATTGAAGATACGGGTAGTGGAATCTCGCCGGAGAATTTGCCCAAGGTTTTCGACCCCTTCTTTTCGACGAAGGATGCGGAGGGCGTATCGCGCGGTTTGGGCCTCAACGTCGCCCGCCGAGTGATAGAGGAAATGAAAGGCTCGATGCGCGTGGACTCTCATCAAGGTCTAAGCTCATCAGGCACCACGGTGACGATGCAGTGGCCCTTGGAGCATGTCGAAGTTGCTTTGCCCGTGCCCGCACCGGAGCCAGCGGCCGAGCCAACAGCATTAGACGAAATACCGATCGAGACTGTGAGCACCGAACCGCCGCCGAGTCCTGTGGTGGCGATTTCAGACTTGGATTTACTGGCAGATGGATATGAGGCAGAGGACATCGTATTTAAGCCCATGGGACCGCTGACGACGGAATTGCCCAAGGCTTCGATTCGAAAACCTAGGGTGAGGTCGCTGGATTGAAAACCGAGGAAGTTCGCGCTTCTTTCACGATTTACATCATTGCGAGCGAACAAGGTGAGTTGGAAGGTGTTTCAGAATCCTTGGGTCTCGCGGGCTTTATGGTGGCTTGTTTCACCGAGCTCACCGCCGCTTTTTCTGAATTTCCAAGCAATCCACCTCACATGATCGTTCTTTCTCTGAGCGAGAAAAAATTCGATGTAGGCAAAGCGATCGCGCAAATCGTTTCACAACTTCCCGAAAGTCACGTCATTGCCTATGCCGGGCTCGATCAAAGGGATCAAGCCGTCACTCTGCTGGACAAGGGTGTCTACGACATTTTATATTCGCCGATCAAATCCACGGCGGAACTTCTTAAGCCCTTCGATCGGGCGGCCGAACGTGATTACTTTATGTACCTGAACGAGCAGCTCGCCAGTCAAGGAAATGCACAATCATCACCGAGTGTCCCGCTGACGGAACTGTCGGCCACGGATTCTTCCTTGGTCTATGTGCGAGATCTTTTTCGGCAGAAGTCATTTGAGGGCTGTCTTGAGGTGTTCATGCAGTCGACATCTGAGTTTCTCGGGAAAGTGCCGGCTGTGTTTTTGAAATTCATTCCGAATCGTCGAGTGCTGGTGGCCACCATGGTTCATGGTGTGGGGGATGTGGAGTGGGCTAATGCCGGAATCGATTTCAACGAAGCTCGTGAGGGGTTTCGTTCGACTCAGTTGCGGGATCCTCTTGCCATTGAAGTGCTAGGTGATCTTTTGCACGGCATTGTTGGGGCGACCGAATT
>JBFWON010000014.1:0-56445 GCA_050250515.1 Bdellovibrionales bacterium
GCTCCACTTCTTCATCCGGGAGCCGCAGGGCCTGGGCGCCGTCCTTCATACATTCTTCTCGCTCCATTGGGCCATCTACAGTGTAGAGGTGAGACGCGAACTCAAGGCATGCCCTGGCGGTCATACAGGCCGTCTGCCGGCCCACGGCGAGCTTCTTCGTCTTGCCCTGATCTCGGACCAGACAAATCGTCGACGGGATTTTCTCTTCATCCTCGACCACTTCAATCTCAGCCTCTTCGTCTTGGCTATAAATTTCCAATTCCTCGTGGTCACGGCGCAGTTGTTCAGCGGCACCTGGATGCGGCTCGAGGTCAGAAGCGGAGAGGGGCACAGCAGTTAGAATTCTTTGCGGTGTTGAACTGATGGCACTTGATTGGGCTTGGGTCGCAGCAATCTGCACAGTGACCCCATTTCGAGCCGCCCAAACCACAGCCCCGACAATCAATATGACAATTAGAAAATAAATTCGATTTCCCATAGACACGATTTTGGTCGAAAAACAAAACCGTGGGCAACCTATTTAACGTTGAAATGCCAAATTTCGCTCCACGGTGAACTCTCCTCAACAGTGTGCGCACGAACACGCCAGAAAATTTGGCCCTTCCAAGCGACTTGCTGAAATAGCTTCCGCGGCTCAAGGATTGTCACTTGCACCAAAGGCGTCGCAAAAGTCTCGTCCGCGGCCACCTCGATAGTGTATCCCTCGGCTCCATTTACACTGTCCCAGGAAAATTCAACGGATATCGAGCCATTTTTTGAGGGCGCACGGGCGCCATTGGGGGGCGAACGTGGCTGTGGGGCGACTAAGGCTGGTCTTTGCTCGGCCCGAGCCACTTTGGCGACGCTGGAGAAGGGACTAAGTCGAGCCCCGGTCTCGGTTGAGGCCGCCACGCGCACAAAAGTCGTCTCCACTGATTTGTCTAAGGCCAGTTTTGGTGAATGGACGGTTGTGGATTGGGAGTTTTCAAAATCGGTGCTTAGACTGGTCTCGACCAAGTAGTGATTGGCCATGGGCACCGCCGGCCAGGCCAGGTGTGAGGCTTGAGGATTCAATTTGTAAACGGGCTTAAGGCGTGGGGGGGGAAGTTGCGAGATGAGTACACCAATTCCGCTCGGTTCACTGTTCTGTCCCTGACCTCCGACCGCAATGACACGCCAATAGCTCTGACCAGGGCTGCTCGCCTTCCACCGGAGGCTACGTCCTTTTATTTGTTTCTCGGCCTGAACCGATTCAAATTCCTTGGACCTTGAGATTTGAACCTTGTACTTCGCGGCTCCTTTGACCGGGGACCATGCCAAGGCAAATGCAGCCTCACCTTTTTCTACATTCGCGGGAGCCCTCGCTTTATCAAACCTCATCGTCTTCACTTGGGTTGCATCTTTGAGTTTGGGCGTGGCAATTGCCAAGTGGACTCGAGGCTTGTTGGACTCCACCACGAAAGTTCTTACCTGACTCCAAGGGCCCTGAGCATAAGCGGAATGGCGAGGAATCACCCGCCAGAAGTAAGTTCCATTTCCTCGACTTTTTTCGACAGCCTGACAACCCGAAACCGAACGCGTGATGGTCCCGGCCGAAAATTTCTCGGACTTGGACAACTGCAAAGTGTATTGATCTAGGCCCGGGCGACACTGCCAACTCAATTCAAGATCGGAGGAGCGATTCACCGTGACGATTCGATCTCCGTCTTCTGGGTTCAGCAGCGCCACAGGGGACTTAGCTAAGAGACGAAAGCTCTCTGGAATGGAAGTTTCACCTGAGCCCGAGCGTAAACGCCAAAAGTACTGACCGTCTGCCAAGTTCAATCGAAGGTCGACAAAACGCCCCGATGCGGGCGTTTGCATGGCGATTGAGTCGAAATCCGAAGCGGTCGAAATCTGTACTTCGAACGAGGGGTCCGTAAGTTCCGATTGCCAGCGAAATCGATAACTATCACCTGGATTGACGATCAAGAGTTCATCGCGCACCGGACTCCCGAGAAGGGGAACGACTGTTTCAGTAGATTTCAGCGCCGTCGTGGGCGAGGGCTGCGGCACCGCATGAGTCGAGTCCGCGCTTAGAGGCGCCGCCGATTTGGGTTCGCTTTCATAGTACTTAAGAGCGAATGTGACAACCGCCAAAATCAAAACCGCGGCCATCACCAACGAGTTCAGCGAGATTCGAGACTTACTCTTTCGCCGCCGATTCGATGAAGCTCTTGGGGGAACCGGTGGCTGCATTGAAGGTGGCTTTAGACTTTCTGCCGAAATCGCCAGTGGCTGAGATTCCACAATGATGGCTTCATCGTGTTTGTCACGCTCGTCTGCCACAAGCTTAGTGATTCGCTGATGGAGCTCAGCCATATCCTCCGATGTCGGCGTCGATAAAATTTGTCGATAGCGTTGCAAATCATCAAGGACTGCCCCCGCATTCGCATAGCGGGCCTCCGGCGTCTCACTGCACATTCTCTCGATAATCTTAAGTAACTGATTGGGAAGAACCACATAATCGTCTTTGGTAAAGACCACGCGGTTTTCTTGAATGCGCTTCATTAACCGTACCCGAGTCAATGACTCGTAAAATATTGCGCCCAGACTCCAGCAGTCCGTGTACCAATTGGCTGGCGAGCCGGCTTTGAGTTCAGGCGCCATGTAGGGGAGAGTCCCTACAATGACACCTGGATTCGTATCGACCCGCATCCCCGTGTGTTTCGCGATACCGAAATCGAGAATTTTGATCTGACCATCTCCGCGGAGTAAGATGTTACTTGGCTTGAGATCGCGATGGACAATGTTGTGATCATGCAAGGACTTCACGCCCGATAGCATTTGCGTGAACATGTCCACAGCGATCGGGACCGGCACCGCTTTTTTTAGTAGATACTCCCGCAAAGAAACGCCCTCAACATACTCCATGGCAATGAAGGGTGGCTCTGCCGAAGGGTTGATCGAGTAAATGGTCACCACGTTGGGATGGTTTACCTTCGCTAAGATGCGAGCCTCTTGCATAAATCTCTGGATGAGGTTCAAGGCGTCGTGGGCCTTAGGATCGTCAGGAGAAATGATCTTGAGAGCCACACGACGATCGAGCAAAGCCTCGTGTGCTTCAAACACCTCTCCCATTCCACCGCGGGCGATCAATCGCACGATGGTATAAGCACCCAGCTGTGTGCCATTTTTCAGACTTTGCATGCTTTCTTTTTTTCGGATTTATAGGAGAAGAGAACAATTGACCTAAGTCCTATTACGAGATCTTGATCCAACGATTCCGACCTTAGACCAAGCGGCTGTAAAGAAGATGCTCTTGCCCCTCACCCTCGGTAGACTTTGACTATGCCAAGGTGCCTTGCGTTTTTCGTTCTTTGGTTTGCTCCTGCGCTCTTCGCGGCAGAGCCTGTCATTCGAGCCCAGGTCGTGGCGAGTGCTGAGCTATACAAAAGGCCATCCTTTCAGTCCAAAGTCATCGAAACTCTTCAGGCTGGATCATTCGTACACATGCTGACGAAGAAGTACGTGGGCGAAGGTGGTCTAGGAGTTTTCTATAAGGTGAAAACCTCTTCTGGAAAAATTGGCTACCTTACGGATTCGGACGTATCACAAGGCTCCGCGACGGCTCCACCTCCGATTCCAACGAGTCCTCCCGTAACGGCCCCGGCCCAACCCGTGGTGCGCCCGAGCAAACCTAAGAACTCAGCGTTTTGGGGGCTCGCCATCGGCAATATAGACTACGCTGAAGAAGTTGCAGGGCAAAAGTATCATCGAGGTCAGCTGATTGCCGGGGCCAGGCGCGTGGGCCCCCGATGGACGGAATGGGGCCTCGGCACCAACGCCAGTCTCAACTTGTCACCCGGCGCCCCCAAGTTTTTGCGAGAGGCTGGAGCCTATGGTGAGACCAGCGGGTTTCTTATCCTCGCAGATTTTCTTATTGATTATCGCTTCTTAAAATCCTCGCCCTTTAATGTGTTGTTGGAGGCTGGACCGGCCATCAAGTATTCGAAATACTCAACTAACATCGCCAATGAAAAGAAAGAAGCCAATGCCACGAAATTCGGTGCCGCCCTAGGCCTAGGATTTAGTTATCAGCAAAGAGGATTTATGCTCCTCATTGATTTGAAATTAAACATCGAAGCGTCCACCTACCTTAGCGAATACCTTTCGCTTCTTATTCAGCTCTAAAAATTGAAGCGCACGTAGGCGGCGGTTCCCCAACCGTTTTTCTTAGGCCAAGTCGGTGACGAATTTTTTAGGTGGTTGGTGGGTTCCAGATAGAAGAAATGCCAAGCCACAGAGTGCGAATGCGCCCAGTCGCGCTCAAGCCCAAGATCCCATTCTCCCATAAGTTTGGAGTTCACCCCAGACCAAAGGGTCTCACGACCTATGCCCAGACTCTCACTGGCCAAATAGTTGAGCCGAGCGCGCCATCGGTGATCAGGATTGTCCCATCCCAACTGGGCCACATACTGCCGGAGATTGGAGCGGACGAAAACTTGACTGTACCCCAGCGCATACTTGGGCTCGAAACCGGGAACAAAATCGCGACTGGCTTCACGATATCCACCACCCAAAACAAAATTCTTCGAGCGCCAAGGATACCATCCCACCTCCGCGCGAAGGCTAGTTGCAGATCTATCCGTCCACTGCCGAATAAAATGGGCCTGCCACTCCCACCTGCCGGCGCGAGAATCGGAGAATAAACCCAAATCGTGAACGCGCTTTCCACTGTAAGAAGTCTCATAGTCACGATGGCTTCCGACGACTGAAAACAAATTTCGGTATCTTAAGCGCAAAGCCTGGGCGTCTGCCGGCGCAGCCCCTCGTACAGTAGCTAAAGCGTCCCAATAGTAATCGCCCAGTCGACCATTGACCCAACCACCCGAAAAGGTCTGCGGTTGCAAGGACAAATGCGCGGTCGAATAGAGTGTTCCGTCATCCCAATCCACCTCGAACGCTCCGGCCCGTAACCTTGCGCCGCCGATCGAACCATCGGCATAAAGCTCACCCATTCTAAAGAGCGCAGTGTTTCTCTCGTTCAATACACTCCGGTCCTCAAGATGCACTAGATCCTTCGAATTGTGAAGAATCACTCGCGGCCGAAATACCAAAGCGTTTTTTCGGCCCCAACGCAGCCCCGGGCTCAAGCGGACTTGCGCCGCATTCTGCGAAGAGCTCGAAGCGTTCGAGGTATAGGCCGCATTTTCCGTGTGAAAGAGATTGACCTGGGCAAAACGACTGACAAACAGACCATGTGAGAGTTCTTTCCAGCGTGTCCATGACATTCCGTAGGCCTTTTGCACAACCGGGAGGCTCTCGACGCTGGTTTCACCAACCCAACTTTGCACGTCCTCTTCGGGCGTTGGCTCTAAATGCATGGGTTCGAAGCCATGTAAATGCACACCCGCGCGGGCTGGCACCTCTAACGTTTGGCCGTCTTTCTTAGCCTGTACTTGAACCAATCCATGAAGCGTACAAACAAACTCGCCGTGATGATCCACTGATAGATAGTATTCGGTTCCGCGCACACCACTGACCGCAGCAGGGGTTTCAATTTCAAACTTACGATTTGGTTCCGGTTGGACGAGGGCCCGTAACTTTCCATACCAAAGGTTTAGCGGGCGATCCGAAGTCGGCGTTTGAGTTACAAGTCTTAGTTTTGTCTTCCCACCGAGGCTTAGGACCGAACCATTGGTGATCAATTGCAGGCGGGCCCCCGGGCCGGTCGACACCAAATCCCCATCTTGCAAATCAACGTTTTGAGATATGGCTATTTTTTCATTCTGGCGCTCACGCCAGACTTCGCCTTGCACAGCCAAAATTTTCCATTCACCCGACCAAGCTTGCGAGGCCGACAAGATTAACAAAAACAGATATGACATATGGATAATGTTCGCGAAGCCGGAACAACATGCGAACGGAATTCGCACCTAACTAGACGATGGTCGAGATCCGAACTCAGACAATTTCTGCAGGTGCCTCAAACGGGTCATATGATACTGAGTTTGTGGCATATCATACTGTTGCCCCTTCTGATAGGGGCAAGCTAAGCGCGCCAGACAACGATCTTCGCACTTCGAACCTCTCGCCAAGCGATAATCCGCGCATCTCGACAGTCGAAATTCGTCGCCCACCGCTTCGACGGGACAAGCCGATCGACAGGGCTGATCGTTACAAGAATCACAAGGCGGCTCGAATGGGGCATGGGTGGTCGCAGGTATGAGTTCCTTGGTCAACAAAACAGCCCGGATGGCAAACCAGGGCCCAAAATCGCGATTTAAATCCAATCCCAACAACGACGGGCGCGCTAGATTCATATGCCTCGCCATTTTTTGAATTGGCGGGATCAATCGAGGGTTGGGGTAAAGCCAAAACAAACCCGCACCATCTAATGCCGCTTCGAGGGCCTCAATGGTCGTTCGATCAAAGGGATGTGATGATTCTTCCACCGGTTTCTTAAGATGGCGCCAAAAGTCGGGGCCACCGTTGCCCACTAAAACTAAAGATTGGAATTGCGCAAGATCGACACCCGCAGTTGAAAGTGGATTTGCGATCTCCATCGGCAGGTGTTTGACATCCAGCACGCCGAATAGGTTAAGGCCGATGGATTTGAGCTGATCCAGTTGAACACTGTAATTCACACATCAGCTATAGCAGACTACTTGGGGAAACGTCTAATAATTGTCCCATCCGAGCTCACGGTCAGGCCGGCGAAATCATCAAAGTCAAAACTCGCGGCGTGATTGTCCGCGCGACGAATGGCCTCTCGGCGGACGGTGTTGAACATTTCGAGTTTGATATTCTCATGAAATAGAGGATCCAGCGGGCGCCAAGCTCGACAGTACTGGGAGAACGTCAAAGCGAAATCAAGTGTGATCGCGCCATCGTCCAAACAAAAGCCATTTTGTTCCACCTTGCATCGACCCCAGAACACTCCGAACCGACCTTCAATATTGAAGTACTCCGGATTTCCATTGTCGGTGACGACCATGAAGCCATCATGAATCATTTCGTTCTTTCCGCTGCCGCACTTCAATCCCACCAAACTCTTGAAAAAGAGCACTTCGCCCGGGCGGTGATAGCGTGGGTCCGCCGTCAGCGATCGGCAAGGATGCATACAAATTCCCGGAAGTTGGGGTTGGTTGGCGTATCCAAATCCATTGCGACATTGGTAATTCCCGACAGAGGCGCCGGGGGGTATGTAGGTGTGCGTGACCGAAGCGGCCTGCTTCTCCCCACCTTGCCATCCACGGGAGCAAACGACAGATGGGTCTTGCAGAGCCGCGTGGGCCAAGTTCCATAAGTAATCGCTTCGGGCTTGGCGCGAAGCTCTTTTGATCGTGGGTCGAGAACCAGTTGGTGAGCCTCGACCGTCCGTTGAGGCTCCCGCTCCAGGACCCTCGACAATCGGTGGCGGGGCCGGGACTGGCTGAACAGGAGAGGCGCCCACCCCAGAGGAGGACGACTTTCCGTCCGAGCGTTTGCAGCCGGAGGTGACGACCGACAGTGCAATTATTGTGTATAAGAGAATTCGACCCATTTTATCCCCTGGTTCCTAGCCATCCACTCAGGGCCTGATTCAGCAATATCCATTCCTTATATATAGTCAGCCAGGCCGTACAGGATTCAGCTCACCTAGCGAATAGAGCCACTGGGCGTCCGTGGGTGACATTTTCCGCTCGCACCTGGCGAGGGTTTCTGCAGAGGATAGCTGTCAGATGCAAACGACGAGGCACTCGCGGTCCATCACTCTTGCACTATCCCGGGGCGATGGAAAAGCGTTGGCTAAAAATCTTAATGGTGAGTTCGCTGGTTTTAAATCCGATCGTGGCTATGGCGATCTCTCCGCCCGCTATTATCGTACCCCCTCAGGGCAGCGTCGGAGGTTCGAACCTTGGCTTCACAACACCAACACCGTCTTACCTGCAGCCCTTTCCACAATTTTCGTTTGTCCCTACCTATGGAACAAACGGTAGTCTTGGCGGCGCGCCCATCGTGGCTGGAGCTGCCCAGTATAGCTTTGGAAGTAACGGACAAATTGGCCTGAATGGTCGACCTAACACGGGTGGAACGGGCTTCCTTGGCGGCCGCCCAATTAGCGGATTCACCGGCTCACCAGGATTCACAGGAGTTCCTGGAACCATGCTGGGTAATTCTTCGCCATTTTTAAGCCAGCAGTTCTTTGCAGGTTTGCGTGGTCTCAATGGTGCCCCCCTCGTGGCCGGCCCGGCTCGATTTCAAAATGCGGGATTCAATCCCAATATGATGTTTCAATCTCCGTTTTATCGCCCGAATCCGTTTTACCAACAACCAAACTATCAGCGAATCAATGCCGCTCCTTTGATTGCTCTTCTGGGTGGACTGGCCGCTAAATTTCTACTTGGCAACGGAAGTCTGTTTGGGTCGAACCCCACACCGGCGCCCATCACGCAGCAGCGGCCACCACCGTTACAGGATTCCCGTCCCGATTACACAGACGACGGCGATTGCGAAGAGTGCAACCGAAGTCAGCATAATCCGCGAGCCCCTGAGCCCATCACGGCTCCACCACCTGCGGCCGCAGACGCTCGACCCGAAGTCGATCCGGACCACGACACCGAGGCGGGCAGCCCGGCTCTGCCGCCCTCCACCGATCCGATCCCAGTGGCAGAGGCTTGCAAAAGCGGAAGCGCTCAACAAAAAGAATTGTGTGACCTTGTCAATAAAGAGAGAGCCGCCAAGGGTCTTGCCGCGCTGATTATGAATCCCGAACTTAACAAATTTGCGCAGAAGTACGCCGACGCGCTGTCGAAGACAAATCCGTTCCCGGCCAATCCTCACGACCATCCTACTCTTGGCGATTTCAATAAACGTGCGGATGGCAGTGGGATTAAAACCATATACATCGCGGCCGAAAACATTGCCGGCGGTGGGGACGCTAAAACCGCCATTCAAGGCTGGAAGAGCTCGGCCGACCACTCTAAGAATTTGTTTAACCGCAATTACAAATACCATGGCATTGGAAGTGCGGAAGCCACCATCAAAGACAGTTCAGGACAAATGCAAAAGATGCGTTTCTGGATTCATGTCTTCGGACAAGACGCTAAAACTCCGGTGCCAGTGGGCCTTCAAATACAATCTGGTCCGTCGAAAAATCTCGGAAACGTATAATCGTCTTCCCGTCTAGATCGCGGGGAAAATCCATCGGCCAAAGGCCTGGATCCATTAGAAAATAGGCGCGTGGTACTTGGGAATTGTCGAGTTCAAGGACGACAAGCTCCATCTCGATGTTGGCCTTCTCTACGGTCACCAGAAGCTGGCGACCTGGAAGATCGCCTTCCGTCTCAAACTCAAGCCATGCCTCTTCGTTTTCTCGATAGAAATGGGCCTGAACCCATCCGGACTCTAGGTCCCCAAAGGCATAAAGCTCGACGATTTCGGGGGCTTGGACCTCTGGCTCCTGACGACTGAGTTCTTGGGTGTGGCCCTGAATCCAAAAGGCCAAAATAGAAATAAATGCGATGCTGTTTTTCAAAGATGCCCCCACGCTTGAAACCTACTGCTTGTAAGGACTGCAACTTTCATCCCAGCTCGAAACAAAATTCATTGCGACTGACGGAATTTTCCCCGTCAGATTTCCAACTCCGTCTAAAGGATTCACGGCGCCTGGGTGTCTCATAATGAGACCCGTGCAATCTTTTCCTATACCCTGCGTCGTACAACTGGGCTATATCGCGTTATTTCAACCCCCCTAGGAGGATCTATGAAGTTAGTTGGATTTCTTGGCGCGTTGGTCGCCGGAGCTGCGCTTTCGACGGCAGCTTATGCTGGTGGATATGGCTACACTTATCGCCAAGCCGTTCCCCCACCCGTTATTGTTCAAGGCTGCGGTACCAGCTGTGGACAAGTTTACGAACAGCCCTGCGGTGGCTGCGGTCAGGTTTATGAACAGCCCTGTGGCGGCTGTGGCCAAGTTTATGAGCAGCCCTGCCAATATTCGAACCCATGCAATGGTGGTTATGCACAGCCCCCCGCTGTGATCGTGCCCCCCCAGCAGTACGGTTACGGCGCCTACGGTTACGGACAAGTTTGCCGAATCGTGATCATCCCAACTGTGAATCAGTGGGGTCGCCCAGTTGGACCTGCTCAGTACATGATCGTGGTTCCAAGCCAACCCAATGCCAACCGCCGAGTTTATGCTCGCGACATTCGCCGAGCTCAGCAAGACTACGTTGCGGCTGGTCTTTGCACATCCTTTACTCGATAGTCGAGATTTAAACCTGGGCCGCCTTGCGCTGAGACTTCAGTTGCTTGGCGGCCATGGCATAGCCGCCACCAGCCGCATCGACAAAATGAATGTGTTGGTGAGGGCCTCTAACAAAACAAGTGAGCAGGGCCGCCGGATCGCAGTGGTGCCCATAGAAAATTTCCCCCGCCTGATATCTGCGCTCCAGAGATTCCAAGAGCTCCCGTTTTTCGTCTTCCGAAACATCCAAAACCATTCGAAGGGTTTCATCAAACTTTAGATAGTCGGTGTTTTCCGTAAGCTCGCGCAAATACTCGTACGGCTGATCCAAGTTTTTCCGCCGTCCGCGAAAATTCATAAGGAGTGAGATCGCCAAAGTCTTAAACCCCATTTTCAATAAATAGACCCAGCGACTGATCCCCCGAGTTACTTTGAGCTGAGCCTCTTGTCGCAAGTAGCGGGGCGGCCATGGAAATTTCAATACATCCAATGATATCGGTTTTCGATCGGGCTTAAAAATTTCATCTAGAATCTCTTGGTAAGCTTCAAAGGCCCCAAGGCCGGGGCGACGAGCCTGTACGATAAGGGCCATGATTTCGTGCTTGCGCGCAGGAAGTGGATTCCAGCGACACTCAAGACCAACCATCGTGCCTTCGGGCTTAGCTGTTTCGGGCAAATTGAATTCTGTTTCACGGTCTTTCATCCAAGATTCAGCCACCATCCAGCCTCGTCCTCGTAAAACGGCAAGATCTTGCGTCGTCGAAAGCTGAATTTTTGCCACCTTTAGCTCTTCTCCCTGCCCGCGTATTTGGCGAACGGGAATGACCGCAATTCGGAGATCAAGGCTAAATTCTTCGCGTGAAACTTTTCTGGTCAAGCTCATGGCCGATTCCACTTTGGCCCGAACCCCTGGGGGGATCGCAAAGGTGGCGCCATCGCCGCCAAAAATAAATGGGAAGTGCTTCTCTCCCATCACGTTTTGGGCCGCGATAATGCAGGAAACCCCCACCATGTTGACTTCTTTATAGCGGCCGGCCTCGATCGCTTTGGTCGATCCTTTGACGTCCGTTAGGACTAAAACCCAATCCTCGGGGAGATCATGATAACTGTGCGGGTCGACCATATCGGTCAAGCGCTTGAGCGCGACAAGATTGTGGTAGAAATCTTCCGTTGTGCTCATTTGCCCGGGCAATGGACGGTGAGTAGCTCAGATAGCTTCTTTTTGTTGGACGCAAAAATTTCAGCGAGATTGCTGTCCAATCCAGTCTGCGTACCCGCATAGAACTCGCGAGCTTTTGCATCGCCAGTCAGAGCCTCGGCCCAAATCTCGTCGAGCAGGTCCTCCCCCTCCTCTTCAAGTTCACCTTCGGCCTTCTTCTTATCAAATTTTTCTAAAGAATCAGGAAACAACTTGGGGGTCAAATCAAACACACATTCAATCTTTCCGAGCTCGCACTTATCACCTGCGCATTTGATTTCACGCCGGAGGGCAGGCTTCGGTTGTTCGACAAAGAACCAGACCTCTTCGAGCAAAAGCCCATTGGTCGTTGGGCTGACCCAATAGGTTTCAGCCACTTCAGGCGTAAATATTTTCCGCGGAGTCTTACTATCAGTTGTTGTGTAGTAAATGGTGAAGTCGGTGAAAGTGCGTTTACCGGTGGGGCTCACCACTTCATTGTCTTCGAATCCGCATAACGCCAAGCCAGGTCCCTCCGTCAGTTTGACGGAAAGCGCGGGCTCCGGATCTTCTCCCGGACAAACCTGGGCCACAGCCGAGCCAACAAATGACAACGCGAAAAAGCACGCGGTCCACTTCATATACTTCACGATAATGGAGAAATCGAAGACTGACCAGAGCCGGCGTGATCCTCGACTTAAGACGGCCTAGTTCACTTTCATCCGAGCCGTGACGAGATCGTTGATAATCTTAGGGAAATGGCGCTGCTCGAGACTTCGCACTCGAGCTTCAATATCTTCAACCCGATCGGAGGGCTGAATGCCGACCTTCATCTGGATGAGAATCCGGCCTTCATCATATTGTTCATTCACCAAATGAACACTGAAGCCAGTTTCACGATCGCCCGAAGCCAAGACGGCCTCGTGAACTCTTCGACCATACATTCCCGGTCCACCAAATTTGGGAAGTAGAGAGGGGTGAGTGTTGACGATGCGATTCGGAAATGCTCGTAAGACTGGAGCTCCCAACAAAGTCAAAAATCCGGCCAGAATCACCCAATCCACTTGCCACTTCTTCAGTGTCTCAAGTACAGCTTCGTTCCACTCCGTACGATTATGAAAAGCTTTGGGATCCAGCACCATAGTTGGAATATCAAAGTTCCTCGCAACCGAAAGCGCCCCTATCCCTGGGCGATTGCTAAGTACCCCGGCAATCGAGGCCTGAAGGGCTCCCGACAACTGAGCGTCGACAATGGACTTTAGCGTCGAACCTTGGCCAGAGGCCAATATGGCGAGGCGGGGCGGATTCATTTTCACATATTTATGCGAGCGGCGAGGGTTGCGCACGCACTTTTCGGCGCCAATTTGGGCACACCGTAAAACAATTTACCATCCCGAAGATCGCCAGAACGGCTTAGACCCCCGCTTTGACTCAGCTTATCCGTGGCATAAGCCCTGCACATGGCGACCTCGTGGTTTTTTAGGAGGTAAGAAAATGGTACGTCGCTCGAGCCTTGTCATTTGCACAGCCCTTCTCAGTGCTATGACATTGAACACCAGTCTGACTGGATGCACCAATCAGAAAAAGGTGAAGGAAACTAAGAAGGAAAGACGTGAGGCTGAAGAGGCTCAGGTCAGAGCCAATCAAAAAGAGCAAGAATATGAAATGAAGTTGAAAGCCGCCGAGAAGATGGCTGCTGACAACAAGAAAGACCGCGAGGCTCTTTCTGAAGAAGTCCGCACATGGAAAGCCGGTCAAAAGGATCGCGAAGCGAAGCTCTTTTCCTTGAACATGTCGATTGCTGAGCAAACGGACGTGTTGGGCAAACTGCAATCTGAAAAAGAGCAGTTGGACAAGGACATCAAAGCTGAGCGTGAAAAGATCGCCGTAGAGAAAAAGGCCCTCGAGGTTTTCAAGTCGCAAGTCGACGCGGATAAAGCCGCTTTGGATGCGAAAGCGGAAGCCTTGGCGAAAAAAGAAGGCGAGCTCAACGAGCGCGCTATTAACTTGCAGAAAACAGATGAGCGTCTCGTCCGTCTTGAGGCTGAGCTTGAACAAGCTCGTCAGAAGCTGACAGAAGATATCCAGATCACCCGTGAAATGTTCCAACGCGAAAAGCTGGGCGATGTCTTCGACAAAATCCAGGCCGATAAGAACTTCGTATTCTTGGTACGCGTGATTGGATACGGTTCAGAAGCCAATGTAAACGCTGTACGCACAAAGCTGGATAGCATGAATGCCTCTAACAGCCAGTACAAAGCGTTGAAGGAGACTCCCGCACTTAAGCCCATCCAAATTAAAACCAAAAATGGTAAGCTTGAGACGGCTAACTTCGTACAATCTTTGGATTCTTTTTTGATCGAGGCTAAAGCGCAGGACATGAAAGCTGTCCGCGATCAAGTGGAAGCCGAACTGGACAGCAAGAACCGCGCAGGTGAGTCTTCAAATCTCACATCTTTGTGGCTTGTTATCCGACCGGTTGAGCAGGTTCGAGTGGGCATGAAAATGGTGGTAATGGGAAGCACGAACAAGTATTTCGATGGCCGCAAAGCGAAGGTCATCGCCACGTTTGACAATATCCGATCTGCTCGGCAGACCGTTTTAGGTCTCGACAAGTTGGATTTGACCAAGCCGGGATCTTACTTGTTCAACAACGATCAGCAGATCAAGGCCTGCGACTCGGTCAATCCTGAGTGCA
Source organism: Bdellovibrionales bacterium (assembly GCA_050250515.1). Lineage (GTDB taxonomy): Bacteria > Bdellovibrionota > Bdellovibrionia > Bdellovibrionales > UBA1609 > JALHOQ01. Next base: position 14,068 of record JBFWON010000014.1, read on the forward strand.
TGAAGATTTTGGTGAGTGAAAAAATGCTGGATTCCGTTCACAGCATGGACGTCTCGACAGCCGAAGGTCGAAAGATGGAGTCGGGCTCTTATCGTGAGCTTTTGGCACGCATGCTGAGTGCTTCGATCAACCAGTCCGTGTCGGACTTGAAAGAAAAGACCATCCTTGGCATCACGACGAACAAATTCGACAAAGTAAACTGGAAATTCGATTATAAGGCACTTGCCGACAAAATCGGATTTGCTGATCGCGCCGCTGTGATTGACAATGTTTACGTTCAGTACACTGTCAGCATGGTTGAAAAAGTCAGTCACGTGACCAATCACCTCGACTCGATTCAGTTCTTGAGCTCCGGCGCTATTGGTGATGTAAAGATGATCGATATGACCGAGCGAGCTCGTGGCGAAATTTCGATTCCGCTGCCGATCTCTCAATTTGTGGCTTCGAAGTCGATTTTCAAAGACTTGTCTTTGTCTGACTTCAAAACGAAGACGCAAAAGCCTGAGAAATCTCAGGAGCTCAAGGATATCGAAGCTAAGAGCTACTTCAAACGCACCAGTCAAGAGCAGTCTCGTATGAAGACCCTCCAGGCTGAGTACGAAAAGGCCGTTGAAGCTGCAGAAGCCAAGATTGTGGAAGAGAAGCAATCTGAGTTTGAGCGTCGATCGGTGATCAATGCCGGAATTCTCAATCTGATGATTGATGCTCTCACCGCAGAGCAAAAGTAATCTAGATTAAAATTTGATTCTCGAAAGCCCGCGCGAAAGTGCGGGCTTTTTTTTGTCCTCGACATCCCTGAAAGGGCTCTCTCCAACCTTCAAGTGAAAATAACGATGACTTCACCATGGCTCAAATCTTGCTCAATCAAGGGCCGGAGGAGTCGTACGTATGTTGCCCATTCATCGCGCCATTGTCATAGGCCTAGTTCTGCTCATTAGCGCCTGTGGTGGATCCAAAGGTCATAAGGTTTCGCTTAAAAAAGATGGCAAGGGCAAGGGAGCCGAATCCGACTGGTTCAAGACTACCGACAATGAGCTTGTAGCAAAAGACCAATCGGGCAAAGTGCAGTGCTTCAACCTAGCCGCGGCCCTTACCAAAATTGCGGCCACTCCGGGGCTTCTGACGATTCATACCTTTGACCTCGATTTAGGTTCTGTAGTGACGGATGAAAAGTCAAAATTCGATCGCTTTGAGCCTGCCGATGAGTCTTTTGACCTCTCCCGGGCTCACTACTTCTTTGGTGATGAGCATTTGCGTGTCACCGACCTCGCCGAGGTCATACCAGCCAAAGACATCGCGAAATCAAAATTGGTGGGCGATCTCTTGGCCCTTTCCAAGCAGACCGCCTGTTCGGAATTCATGTTCCGAATCGGCCCTGATGCTCGAAGCTTCGCCCCTCAGTCCAAGTGGTCTCGCCGAGGAATTCAACTCATCGATTCACGCGGAGGCGAAGTGCGCTCTTATTTTCTTAAAGGGAAGAATCAATTTGTCGTCACCGTAATGGACAAGGTGGGGCGTTTGATCCCGAGCTGTGGCGATAAACCCCAGACCCGCCTCGCTGTCAAAAAGGCCTACATTATCTCCAGAACTACTGAGGGATCTAAGGCACTGCCAATGTCGACGGTCTCCATCGCCCCGGGGCTTGGACGACTCTTTAAGAAGTACATCTACGATGCCACGGACCTGAATGCGGCAGCCCCCACCCCAGGCAAGAATGACAAAGTCAAAACGGCTCCTCGGTCCGAGATGAGCTTAGCCGCCTTCGAATACACCTGGGGACTCTTTCGATCTAAGACCTATTTGCAGGATCTTTCTTGCAAGTCGCCGGGCAAATAGTTAGTCAACGACATGGCCAATCTCGCAAGTTTTCTTATTTTGTTGCTCTTCTTGTTTGGCCGAAGTCTTTATCGCAAGAACTTGACCTGGCACATTCGCTTGATGCTCACCGCCTTTGTGGCTGACGTGATCTTGATTCTGGCTTTGGTCTTTGGCCGCCAGGCGCTATCCAAGGTGGGGCCCGATATGTCGACCTTACTGATGGTCCATGTGTCTATTGCGATTTCGACAGTGGTCCTCTACGTCTTGACCATTCGGGCTGGATACCGGCTCTACAAAGGCGATAAGGCCGCACGTGCGCGACTAAAAATTTTGGATAAGATCTTGGTCACCGCTCGGGTTTTCACTTTGGTGACCAGTTTGATTCTTGAGTACGCCGGTTAGGGTGACTTCAAACTGTAAGCCGAAACCTTTTGGTCGATGGTCCCGAAGATATTGTTCCCGGCGGTATCACTCATTTCGATTTTGACCCGATCCCCGACTTTCATAAATGGAGTTTTCATCACCCCGTCATGAATTTTCTCGAGCATACGTTTTTCCAGAAGACAGCTGCTGCCCATTTCCATATCTTCGTTGGACACCGTACCGCTCCCTATAATCGTGCCCGCCGTCAGGGGACGGGTGCGAGCGGCGTGGGCGATCAGCTGGCCAAAGTGAAAATGCATTTTACCCGCGTTGGCCTTGCCAAAGAACTGACCATTTAACTCCACCTTCAAGGGCAAATGAATCCGGCCTTCAACCCAAGCTCCCCCAAGTTCATCTTCTGTTACAGCAAAGGGGGCAAACGACGAAGACGGCTTTCCATGGAAAAAGCCAAACCCTTGCGCCAGTTCGCCCGGAATCAGTCCGCGCAGGGACACATCATTGATAACGACAAAGAGAATGATCTTCTTAAGAGCGTCTTCCGCTGAAATCCCCATCGGCGTGTCATCCAAGATGACACCCACTTCACCTTCAAAATCCGTCCCATGCGAAAAATCGATCTGGGGAATATCTTCAGTCGGGGCCAAAAAAGCATCGCCACTGCCCTGATACATCAAAGGAACAGTTTCTAGGGTCTCAGGCAAAGGGGCATTACGTGACATGCGCACAAGCTTTATGTGGTGAATAAAGGCGGAACCGTCCGCCCATTGAAAAGCCCGTGGCAACGGGGAGTGAAGATCCTCAGCCCTAATGGCGAACGACCCCGTGGCTTTGCCCGCATTCAGCTGTTCATATAGGGTTTCCAGCTGAGGGCGGGTCTCAGACCAAGCCTCAATGGCTTCCCTGAGAGATGGCGCAATGTGCTTCGCACGGGCGGCCCTTTGATTGTCTTTCGAAACGACGATAAGTTCACCGTCACGGCTCTTGGATTTTAATGTGGCGAGTTTCATGCCCCCATTAACAAGGCCACAGTCCAATTTGGCAAGGCGTGCCCCTTACGGGATGCGGCGCTTCAGGAGGTCCTATGCTTCAGCTCTATTCTTATTTTCGCAGCAGCGCCTCTTATCGGGTGCGGATCGCCCTCAATTGGAAACAGTTGCCCCACGAGTACCGAGCCGTTCACCTCGTCAAAGACGGGGGTCAGCAGTGCTCATCCGATTATGAGCGTATAAACCCGATGCGCCACGTCCCCGCCCTGGTTCACGATGACTTTGTTCTGGCGGAATCTCTACCCATTATCGAGTACTTGGAAGAGCGCTTTCCCGCCCATCCCTTACTTCCGTCTTCACCCCAGGACAAGGCCGTGGTTCGGCAAATTTGTGAATTCATCAATAGTGGGATTCAGCCGCTGCAAAATCTTAAGGTCACCCAATATTTGGGAACGAGCATGGGACAAACTCCCGAGCAAGTGAAGGCTTGGACCACCCACTGGATTTCAAAGGGCTACGCGAGTTTAGAGACTCTCTTGGCCAAAACCGCAGGTACCTATTGTTTTGGCGGCACCTTCACGGCGGCGGACTGCTTTTTGATCCCCCAGTGTTTTTCTTCTAGACGATTTGGCGTGCGGCCCGAAGACTATCCCAATATTGCGCGCATCGAACAAAATGGCTTGAAGTTAGAGGCTGTCAAAAAAGCTCACCCCGAAAAACAGCCCGACTACCAGGCGTAAGGAGATTTTATGAAAAAAGTGAAAGTTTACACCTGGACCATCTGCCCCTACTGCGATCGAGCCAAAGCCCTTTTGGAAAATCGCGGAATCCCTTTTGAAGAAATCAATTTAGACGGGCGCGACGATGAGCTGCAGACTTTACGTAATCTCACCGGCCAGCGCACAATTCCGCAGATCTTTATTGGCGACGAAATGATCGGTGGTTTCACCGAACTCGCACAGCTCGCGACAAGTGGTGAACTAGATCGAAAGCTGGAAGGCTAAGCGGCGTGTGGTGGCGGCTCTTTGTCCCGATCTGGCGCTTTTTTGATCAACGAGGACTTGAGCCCTCTCTGGAGTTTCGTGTTTCCCCTGCTGATGAGTGGCGGGCGTTCCCCCTAGAGTTTCCAGGACGATTTCAAAACTTGTTTCACAACCCGGTCGGCAATCAATCCCATGCCGTTCATTCCTTGCTCGAGCGATTGATCCAAGAATCCCAGGTGTATGAAGGCTCGCCAGACGAATGGGTGTCTTTCCAATTGGTCAGGGATCTGGTGCGCCAAGAAAGGCCGGGCGCAGGCAATCCAGGGGACTTGGTCGCGCAATTTCGTGTACTCAGTCGAGGCAAAGAAGTCGTGGTCGGTCACCTTGGATGAAATGAGCGCGCTCGCCTTAGTCTCCCGCATGACCGCATTGGCACTGTCTCTTAATGCTCTCGAGTTTTTGAAAATGACCCCGTTTCATTGGAGAATCATCCAGAACGAGGTGCCCCTGGTTTTACGGCCTATGGTGCGCTCCCATGCTGTTTTGGCGAAACTGCAGGTGGCGGCGGCTGTCACACTTCTCGCTTTTCCACTGAGCCCTGCCATTTTAATTTTATTTTTTACCCACTGGTTTTTGAATTTGCGTTGGCGTGGAGTGTTCAATGGGGGGAGCTCGCGGATGTTGGCGCAAATTCTTTTCGCACTGGCTTTCACTTTTTTGGCTGGACCAGCGACCGCTCACATCGCTCTGATTTACATTGGGATCGTGGCCACACTCTCTTACTTTGTGGCTGGAGTTTCAAAAGCCCGCCAGAGCCGTTGGTGGAATGGAGCTGAACTTCGTTCTATTCTGAACTTTTACGGAAAATCGATTCCGTGGTCCCCGGCGATCTCTATCGGAGTGCTAGCATGGGAGATTCTATTCCCTGTTTTTTTAATCTTACCCACCACGTCTCTTGCGGCCCTGAGTATGGGGGTACTTTTTCATCTCATCAATTATTTTTACTTTAGTCTGAACCGATTTTTCTTCGCCTGGATCGCCACTTATCCTGCGATCTACTACCTCTCCGTAAGCTTCTCAACTCGATAGCTCTGATTCAATCGATGCTGCGTAACTAGAAGGCACGAAGCTGCGCGCCGCTCCAGGCAACGAATTCGACCGGATTAGGCTTTCAAGGAATATCGGATCCGCCACAGGGCCCGGGCCCTGTAGAATCCGGATTTCGAACTGAAAAGATACAATACAAAGTGACCGACATTTCGGTCCCAGCTACAATCTGCCCATGAAATCTACATTCTCTTTTTTACTATTGTTTATGCTGTCCCCGACCTTCGCCCACGCGGAGCTAAAGATTGTTCCTAACAAAAATGTCTGCATGGTGACCGATATGGATTTTGGCAAACCTCAGATACCTGTCGAGGTTAGTGGAAAGACTTATTACGGTTGCTGCCAAAACTGTAAGAAAACACTGGCCGAAGATGGTTCGGCGCGAGTCGCTCAAGATCCTATCAGCAAAAAGTCAGTAGACAAAGCGAAGGCCGTCATCGCCGCCCAGGACGACGGCAGCGTTCTTTACTTCGAGAACGAAAATAATTTTAAAAAGTTCAAAGCTTCGGCTCAAAACTAGATTGTTGAAGACGAGCTGAACTCGCAAAGGCCTACAATTTTAGCGGATGCCCAGAGGCAAAAAAGCCCTTTTCTCGAATCCTCGAGATGTAGGAATGAAATTTTTTTTGCTGATCAGCACTTTCGAAAAAGATCATGGCATTCCATGTTTCGTCGGCCGACTTTCTGACGAACAAATTCGTAGCTAAAATTTTGTCATTCCCCTTTTTGGGTCCAGCTAGGACAATGGCCCGAACGCCATCGAAATGCAGTATTTTATCTATAACAAAGGGTGCAGAAAGGCTCTTAATCGTAGCCAGCTTAAGTTTGCTATCAAGATCCACCTGAGTTTTTATATTCGTGCACTTCGTAAAATCTTCGGAATAGAGGTGCGAGTTGAAATCATAGTCAGACTTGATGCCGTTCGCCTCGACATACTTTTGTAGAGGGGCCAATGACCCCTTGAGTACATCCCCTCCCACGACGGCCGTGAATTTAGGTGATCTAATGACGATGGTTTCTCCATCCCGCTGAAAAATCTTCGGCTTTTCTGGCACAGGTAGGACAAAGTCGCCGACATCAAAATAGAACCAAGCCGAATCAAACCTTTCGGCGGGACTGGGCAAGGCGGTAAACCTAGCCTCTACATCATTCGACACGTGGGCTTTTTTTAATTGTCCAAGGCCGGACTTGAATTTTTCGCATAGGCAAGTTTCATCTGAACAATTCTTGTTCTTAGGATCGGAAGGAGTCTTACCTACTGCAAAATCAAAGCTAATCAAAAGACCAAGGAATATCACAATTCGTAACTTCATTTTTCCCCTTGCTGCCCCAAAAGCGTGTACACAGCCCCTCGGTATTGGTCCATGGTGCATAGGATGTGCGACACTTTCACACCTTTTGTTCGTTCGTAACCTTCCTTGATGGCGGCTCGATTTTGCTGGCATTCCCTCCAGTCAAAGTCCGTCTTCACTTCGTCCGCCCACCATCCTGGCTTCAGCTTGTCGGTATACCCATACTTTCCGCCCACCAAAGACCTTGCTTCTAGATGGTAATAGGTTATCTCAGACGAAGGATAATAGCTCGGAACACAGCCGGTACCCAGACCGGCAGGGCGAGAGTCTATTAGAGCCGCGGTCACCAATGCGGCCTCGGCCTTACAAGCGGACAAAGACTGAGGATCCACTCCACCCGGAACCGATCCGAAAAAGGTACGCGGGAGAATTCTCGACTCAAAAATAGTGATTCCCGTTTGGTCGCCCGGTACCTGGTAGATTAGGGAAACGTATTGAGGTCCGCGAAAAGTCAGAATATTTGTTCCCCCTTCGGCCACAATAAAATTTTTGAGCCGATTCTCATCAATCCAAATACGTGCGATGATCCCGGTTTCTTTCAGTGCAGGCGGGCTCCACTCCGATTGCATAGACCAGAACTTAAAATGATTTCCGTGACAGCCCGCCGCCAAAGGGATTAAGCCATCCGCGATGCGGATGCGATCCAGCGCTACCGAGGCATAGTCCAGACACCAATTGGACTCGACCGGAATGTCTTTTTCAAAGGTACGGACCATTCGATCGGAATAATAGCTAAACGTAATTTGGCAAGACTGTTCCTTTTCAAGGAAGTATCCCCTGACGCCAAAGATTTTGATCGGAAATCTTTTGTCCATTTCGGTCTGAAAAGACGCCAGCCCGGCATCACAACTCCCACCCGGGCTCTTATTCACCCACTGTTCAGTAAAGATTTGATCGGCGTAACTCACGTTGGATAGCGAAATTGCAACGAATAATAACAATGATTTCATAGGGCCTCTGTTCGTGATGTCAGAAATAAAAATGATCTAAAACATCGGATCACCCAAGTGAGGCAAAATCAAATTTTCTATAATGAAATGTTCTGTCAGACAAATCGGAAGTCTTTTACGGGACTTAAACGCTGGCAGCCACACGGGCGGTGCCGGCGTAAAAGACTTGGCGAAGGGCCATCATTAAGACGGCAGTAGCCATGGCTAGATGACCCACGGCGATTAAGGGCGGGGTGTGCAAAAGTACATTGGCAATTCCAAGCGCCACTTGCATGCAGACCATGGCGAAGATGCCTTTACCCAAACGAACCAGGCGCGGATTGTCGCTGTACTTTCGCATAATCCAAAGATTGATCACGGCCAGAGCGAAGATCGTATACGCGCCTAAGCGATGAATCACATGCAGCCCAATGATTCCTCTAAAGGTTGGGAACCATTGACCATGACAGGTAGGGAAGTCCACACACACCAATGAAGCAAAGTGCGATGCGACCAATCCACCGAGAAGAATTTGCGCATAGATCGCGATCAAAAACAAACGAGTCCAAGCTCGGACATTGTATGAGGCCCCAAAGTCCCCCACCTTTTGTTGCTTAAGCCTGGCATGAATCCAAACCAAGGTGGCGAAAAATCCAGTACCCATACCCAAGTGCGCTGCGACCACCTTTGAGTGCAATTGCCATAGAACGGTCAGGCCACCTAACACCACCTGGGCGGCTAAAATCCCAAGGGCCACACCGGCTAGAACCTTAATAGTCTTAGGTGCGCGCGAGCGGAAGATCACCACATGTAGTACGACCGTAGCCAGCGCCACTAATCCCGCCACCACTCGATGAATAAACTCAAAATAAACCTGAGGGTGATAATCGGGAATCACATCGCCAAAACAAAGAGGCCAATCGGGGCACGCCAAGCCCGCATTCATCATGCGAACCGAGCCACCAAGTGCAATCAAACCAAAAACACTTCCGACCAAAATGCCATAAGCGCGGGTGAACCAGGGCGGTAAATGGTAAGAAGATTCAGGCATAAACTCTCCACGCCCAAGTGAGCCACTTATCCAAAACTGGCACGGCTAGATAAACCAGGAGGCTCATATTGACCCACAAAAAGAAGGGCAACCAGGCTTTGGCTTCCGTCGAACGGTAGTACTTGAAAAACTCCCAAACCACCTTGGCCGAAATCGGCAGTACTAAAAACAGATAAAGCATATGGGCCTGAAGAAACCACGGCGACATCACGGCTACACCGACATAAGTGAAAACATAAAGGCCAATATGAAACAGGGCCCTGTTAACACCCAATCGAACCGGCAAAACGGGAAAGCCACCCTTTTCATAATCCTCGCGGAAGCGTATTGCCAAAGCCCAAAAGTGAGGCATTTGCCAAAGAAACATCACCAAAAACAGGTAGGCGCATTCCGGCTGCCAAAACTCAGGCTCATTGACCGCGTAGCCGATCACCACTGGCATGGCCCCAGGGATCGCTCCGGGAACAGCGCCAAAGGCCCAGTAGCGCTTCCAAAAGAGTGTATAGATTAGATTGTAGAGAATCACGGTCAGAAGGGCGAGCTTGGCCGCCACATCACTGATAATGGTCAGCCCACCAAGGCCCGAAACAACAAGCAAAACTCCAACAGCGTAAGCCTGCCAAGGCCGAATGAGGCCTGCGGGGATCGGCCGTTTCGCCGTTCGATCCATCAGCAAATCTCGTCGCCATTCTTGCGCCTGGTTGATGGCAAAACTTCCCGCCGCAGTGGCGTACAGTCCGACCAGCAAAAGTAACAAGTGAATGAGATCAAATTCTTGCCCCGGCTGAAAGGCTACCGCGTAGCCAGCCAAGGCGCTAATCAAAGTGAAGACCACTATGCCGGTCTTCGTCAGCTTAAGATAGGCGCGCAACCAATTCATCACAGCACATTCGACTGTCCGATTCTCGTAAAGATGTCGAGCACGCTGAAGAAGTACAAGAGAATCAAAAAGAAAATCGCCGATGCGAAGCAAACCCAGTAAAGTTTGTCGTCATCCTTCAAATGCATAAAGTAGCCCAGAACCAAAGTCGCCTTCACTGAAGCAATGGCCAAAGCAATGATCGTATTCATGTGCCCGAAATCGACCTGAGCCGCAGCTACGGTGATGACCGTAAGTACAACGAGCGCCCCAAGAATATTGTAGTACACCTTGAGGGGCATATGATGTTTTTCGCCTGCCGACATACGATCTCCTTATCCGATCAGGTAAAGTAGCGGAAACAAATAAATCCAAATCAAATCGACCAAGTGCCAAAACAATCCCACGCACTCAAGCGGCGTGTAGTACTTCGAGCTGAATTCACCCCGGTGGGTGCGAACAATCAGCCACGCAATCAGTCCCATTCCAGCCAATACGTGCGAACCGTGCAGTCCCGTCATGCAGAAGTAAAAGGCAAAGTACATGGACAGGTTTGAAAACTGCTGGGCCTCGGGGCCATCGTAGTGAAAGAAGTGGCCCGGAACGACTCCAATATGAATTTTGTGAGAGTATTCGATGTACTTCACAATCATGAATATGAATCCGCACGCGAGTGTGATGTACAGGTTCAAAAGGGTCTTACCCTTGTCGTTGTGCTGGGCATAGTAAATGCTTAAGGCCATTGTCAGCGAGCTGATCAGCAGAACAATTGTGTTCAATCCTCCGAGTTTCCAATCCAGGAACTTCGAACCCGCATGAAACATTTCAGGATAAAGCTGGTGGAAGATGATGTAACCGACGAAAAGGCCGCCGAACATCAGAATCTCTGTCACAAGGAAGGTCCATGTGCCAAATTTGCTGGATTCATATTCGTGCTCCGCACTTTCAAAGTGGTGAGCGTGATGATGACCGTGCTCTGTACTAGCGATACTCATATGGACCTGCCGATACTACGGGTTGAACATGGAAGTTTTCGTGGGGTGGAGGCGACTCCGTCTGCCACTCAAGTGTCTTACTGTTCCACGGATTGGGCCCACATTTCTCGCCCGCCAACCAAGCGTGGATGATCACGCCAAGACCAATCAGGAAGCCAAGACCAATGGTCCAGGCACCAATCGACGAAATGCTATTAAGAGACTCGTATGGCTTGATGTAATCGAAATAACGTCTGGGCATTCCCATCGCACCCAAGATGAATTGCGGAAAGAAAGTGACATTAAACCCAACAAAAATCAGTACGAAGCTAATTCGAGCCCAAAACTCATTCACCAACCTGCCGAACATTTTGGGGAACCAGTAGTAGATACCGCCCATGACGGCCATCAAAGTCCCACCCACCATCACATAATGGAAATGAGCCACCACAAAATAGGTGTCATGAAAGTGCACGTCGATACCCACGGTGGCGAGCATGATTCCCGTCACACCACCAATCGTGAACAGGAACAAAAAGCCCATCGCGAATAACATTGGCGAATCAAACCGCACTGAGCCCTTATACATGGTCGCAACCCAGTTGAAGGTTTTGATCGCCGTCGGCACACCCACCAGCATCGTGATGAATGAAAATACAATTCCCGCAACTTCGGACTGGCCGCTTACAAACATATGGTGGCCCCAAACGAAGAAGCTAACAGCCGCAATTCCGACAGAAGAAAGTGCAATCGCCTTATAACCAAATATGGTCTTTTGCGAGAACGTGGCAATCAACTCACTCACCACGCCCATGGCCGGCAAGATCATGATGTAGACGGCCGGGTGAGAGTAAAACCAGAAGAAGTGCTGGAAGAGAACGGGATCCCCGCCCAACTTCGGATCGAAAATTCCGACTCCCAATACTCTCTCTGCCACAATCAAGAGCAAGGTGATCGCGAGAACTGGTGTCGCCAAAACCTGTAGCAATGCGGTCGAATAAAGCGCCCAAACAAAGAGTGGCATGCGCCAGAAGGTCATACCCGGGGCACGAAGTTTATGTACGGTCACAATAAAATTGAGTCCGGTCAAAATCGAAGAAAACCCAATAATAAAGGCGCCCACCACCATCCAGACCACACCTGTTTGGGTTGTGATTGAATAAGGCGTGTAGAAGGTCCAACCGGTGTCCACACCGTGAGTCATCAGCGAGTACACGGCAATCGCCGCCCCGATCATGAGGCAATACCAGCTCATCAAATTGACTCGAGGGAACGCCACGTCCTTCGCCCCCAGCATCATCGGCATAATGAAGTTACCCAAGAAGGCGGGGATCCCGGGAATAATCACCATAAACACCATGATGGCGCCATGGTAGGTCATCGCTCGATTATAGGCGAGCCCACTCGAGAAAAACTGCTTTCCGGATTGGAAGAGCTCGTAGCGAATAAGCATCGCGAAGATTCCACCGATCAAGAAAAAGGTCATGACTGAGCCCATGTACAAAAGCCCAATCCGCTTGTGATCGAGGGTGGTCAACCAGGACCAAATTCCCGATTTCTCATTCAAATAATTTTTGCCGGATCCGGCGGTGTGTGCTGCTGACATTCGACCCTCGTTATTGCACGGTTTTCAGATATTCAATGACGCCCATAATTTCTTCATCACTTAGTTGTCCTGCAAAGGTGGGCATCACCCCTGGCGGATAACCCTCGACGATCTTGAGGTTCGGATCCACGATCGACTCGCGTATATAGTTCTCATCCACCTTAAGTGATGCGCCATCAGCCAATTTCTCATCGCGACCAAAGACATTTTTAAATGTCGGGCCAACTAATTTAGTTCCATCGAGCGTATGACATTGCTTACATCGACCGCCATAGACCTTCTCCCCGATCTGGACGGGCGACATACCTTTGTAAGGTTCGGTCCTCAACCATTCGTCAAACTTCTCTGGCGAAACTACGTTGATCTTGGCCAACATTCCCGAATGGGAATCGCCACAGTACTCAGCGCAAAAGACATTATAAGTTCCTTCCTTTTGCGCATTAAACCAAAGCGTCGTGTACCGACCGGGTACCACGTCCTGTTTATTTCGAAATGCAGGGACGTAAAAACTATGTAAGACATCTTTTGAAGACATCACTAGCTTCACGTCGCGATTAACAGGAACGGTCAAAGAGGCGGCTGAAGTCCGGCCATTCTTAAACGTAAAGGACCAATCCCACTTCTGAGCATTGACCGCCACCTCAAGGGCGTTCTCTGGCATCGAGCGGAACTTGTGAAAGACAATCCAGCCCCAAACAAACACCACCATAAAAATAACAAAGGGGATGAAGCTCCACAAAAACTCAAGAACCGCATTATGAGAAATGTAGGCCGTTTTTTCGCCTTCTTTTTTTCGTCGATATTGGATGGCAAAGACAATCAGTCCCCCAATGACCAACACGCACGAGATAAAACTGGCAACAAGCAAAAAGATATAAAGTGAATCGTAGCTCTTGGCGATCTCTGTCGCCGCATACGGCATGAAATGACTACCCGATGATGCTCCCGCTGACATGAAACCCTATCTCCTTTGCTCGCGCCACCACACTGGTAACAAAATCAGCGCCAATAGGACCGCCATAACTCCGGCTCCGATGCGCATGATGTTCCAAGCATATAGTGTGTATTTGTTTTTTTGCGGATTGAACTGAAAACAAAACATCAGAACTTGTTCGACCAGGTTGCCAATCTTACCGTTGGAGGCCTCAAGCAAACTGAGCTTGAGAGTCTTTAGTTCTGGCTGAATGCCGTGCAAATAGCGAGAAATTTTTGCGTCGGGTGTTATCACATAAGAAACCGCGGCATGGGCGTACTGTTGCTTATCTTCCATCCAGTGAAATCGAAAGCCCAGTTGGCTAGCCAAGGCTTTCACATTGGCTTCGTCCCCCGTCAAAAAATGCCAACCGAGTTCGGAATTGGGACGACCATACAACTTTAAATAATTATGTTTCTTAGCCTTTGCGAGATCCGGAGTTTCTCGGTGATTCATACTCACGGCCACAACTTCAAAATCCTGTCCCGGGGTCCACTTGAGGCCCTTCATCGTGTCGGTCAGCCCATTGAGATGATAGTTACAGAGACTCGGGCATTGATAGTAGACCATAGCCATGAGAACCGGCCGACCCTTATGAAAATACTCGCCAAGTGTGACTGATTTGCCGTTTTCGTCTTTAAATTTCAGCGTCCGATCTAAAGACGCACCCAGATGCTCGTCCACGCCGACCGATTGAAGCTCTTTTGGCAACTCATGGCCCGTGACCACCGGTTTGGTGTCATAAGCTGCGGAACCAAAGCTAAAGAGTCCAACCACAATCAGTGGCAGCGTGCGAGTCATGCTGAACCTATTTCGCTCCCTTGGCAAAAGCCTCTACCTTGGCCTCATCATCCTTGCCCTTGTCTTGGGTAATGGAATGAATGAAATGAACCAGCGCCCAGCGATCCACAAGAGGCAGGTGACCGAATTGGGCCATCGCCGTGCCAGGCAATCCTTCAGTGACGGTCTTAAATAGCGAGATGGAGTCCCCGCCACGCTTCCACTTTCCTTCGACCAAATTTCGCGGCTTAGGATTGAGGCTCATTCCCGCAGGGCCGTCGCCCATTCCCTTCGGTCCGTGGCAAACAGCGCAAGTCGAGCCAAATACTTTCGCTCCGTGGGCGACCATGTCTTCAGACGAAATCCAAGGTTTTTCCACTTTGCTTACGTCAACGGCCTTAACTTCCGCTCCACCTGCTACAGTCTGTTCAGGCGCGGCCACTTCTTCTTGAACTTCTTTGAGGTCGACGCCTGGATGAACCGCGACGATATAAACAAAAAATGCCAACGAAAAGACCATGGAGAAAATAAACGCAATGAAGCCACCACGGTTGTAGGTATCATTCTGCATGTACAAGTCCTGATAAAATGTGAGTCTGGGGGCGACACTAACACCACTTGAACACTCCAGTCACCCACCTAGTATCATTTGGTTTTCACTATTTGACCTGGTGCATTGGTCTCCAAATGAGACATTTGCAAACGCTTGGTTTTGGCGTCGACCCGTTTGTATATAATAATATGGAGAGAAGTCTGGAGTCCCCAATGCTTTTGAAATGGTTTCGTTTTGTCGTTTTACTTCCGTTCCTGTGGATGGCGGCCTGTAGCTCAATCCCCACCCTGCTGAACGACATTAAACCCGGCATGGACAAGGATCAGGTGTTGGACCGGGTGGGCAACCCGAAAAGAACCTTTCGGGACAGAGGTTATGACAATTGGACCTATATTTATCACAACAACAACCAGTGGTGGCGGCGGGACGTCGTGTTTGAGAACGGCAAAGTCATAAAGGTCACCCGGCCCACGCTGAATTCCAAACAAAGCTGGGTTTCAGGCCTCGAAAACGCCGTGACTATGGAAGAGTACGAGCACCGAGCCCGTGAGCATCAAAAAGATAGCAATCAGTTTAAATCGATCGATGGCGGCGGATGACTTGGCCTGAATTTCTTCAGGCCGTGAAAAGCACCGTAACTTTGGATTTAGTCGGTCCTATGTGGACTTCTCCCTTTTCTGTGGAAAGACCTGTGGTCTTTGTGGATGGCGGCACTCGATGGCGCCCCGCGCAAGCGGGCCAACCCACCGTATCGGTCGGCGATGGAGACTCGGGCGACCAACCGCTCGACTTCAAGCTCAATCCCGATAAGGATTTTTCGGATCTGGCGTTTGTCTTGGGGGAGCTGCCGAAATCCGTGCGTCAGCTCAACCTCTACGGATTCTTGGGTGGCCGACGAGATCACGAAGTGGCGGGATTTGGAGAAATTCATCGCTTTCTTTTGACCCGCAAAGAGGAGGCGATGGCTCGGTTTTTTGATTTATCCGGGGTGAAAGTTTTGGCCGCCATCGGTCCCACGGAAGCAAATATTCAGGGTCGATTTTCCTTAATGGTGATGGAGACCAGCGAGGTGCGTCTGGCAGGCGCTTGTCAGTACAAGTTGGATCCGCCTCGGATTTTAAGGCCATTTTCGAGCCATGGCCTTAGCAATGAAGGCACAGGTAAGGTGCGAATTGCGAGCGAAAAACCCTATTTCCTATTCTTGAACCCCAGCGACACTGTCTAAAAATGCTTTAGTGCCAGCCCCGGAAATTGCATAACTACCGATTGCCTATGAAATCAAAGTGGCTCTCTTTTCTTTTGATGGCCCTCTTGGGTCCTGGAACGGCCTTAGCCCATGCGGGTAAGGCCGAAAACGCGGCCGCCCCGGCCCAAATGGGCACCAAACTGGATTCGACCAGCTACTTACCTGTTTCCGCTCACAAGCTGAAGTCAGCCCCGGTTCTATGGATCAATTTTGACTATGCCCGGGCCCATGGCGCTAAGGTGCCCCCCGAGGGTTACACGGCCGAGTTTATGGCCCAATACTCGAATCAATTTGGTTGGGTCTTACCTGTAAAAGGTGAGGATAGCTCGGCATTTGAGAATGCCCGACGGACCATGTGGGTGGACCTTTACCAAGCCTACGAGGCGGGCAAAAACATTGGGAGCGGGCGGGCTGCAGAGGTCGGACCTTACCAAGTGAAGAATATCGGCAAAACCCCCGCCGTTTTAGAGGATGGAAGTCGTGGTCATAACAGCGGCGTGGGCAAACTCTTAGAAAGCATTATTGACACCTTTTGGACTCTGCTCAATCAAGAAGAGCTGCCTTATACTTCAGTTCCAAACGTCGCAATTTTGAAACGGGACACTGGGTACGACCCCGGCGGTAAGGTTCTTACCCTACTCGTTCGAGAGGCCCCGATTCGACCGGCCCACTACGTTCCCACACGCGCCGATAGCCCGATCCAGTCGGGCCCCATTGAACCGAGAAAATTTGCTGAACAATTGGCGGTTGGGCTTCCCCACCCAAAATTCAGCCAGGCGACTTCACTGGATGACCGAATACGCGAAGGTCTAGAGGAATACGCCCGACGTTTGGGTATTCAGCTTGCCACCGCCTTCGCTCACAAGTTGGAACACAATTCAATGGGCCTTTCCAACTTTGATATTCAAGGAAGATTTTTGGACCACTGGACGCAAACTGGGCTTCCTAGCTACCTCAAGCTCAAACATCTGAAGTGGTGCGATTATTCCGGTGATACTCAAAACACCAAAGCTTTTATGATCGACGAATTTTTAGCAAAAGTGGTCCCTCGCCTACCGCATCAAATCCAAAAACAACAGCCGAAGGCGGAAGAGCTGCATGCGATTTTCCAGAAGGTTTACGACCAAACTCTAGCTGCTGAATTTTTACGACACACTGGGACTCCCGCAAGTATCATCCAATCTCTAGCGGGGGATCCTGTTGTCCTGGATCTAGGCCATCGATTGGTGAAGATTGCGCGCGAGGGCGCTCAAGAGTTCCTAATGGGCTATGATGGGAAAATCCCTGTTGGCCAGATGACGAAATATGATTTGGGAGCAATTCTTCAGAATCTGATTCAGCTAAAAACTAAAGATGAGATTAAGCTACTTGCCGCTCTTCCCGAAGAATTATCAGACAGGCGGGAAATCGCACACGGCATGAGTCACCTGCTCAACCGAGCTCTGGAACTTTCTTCGTCGGACGGAATTAAACAGCGGCATTTTTGGCGGCTCGCCCGCCTGCAGGCCAAACGGAGAAACGCGACTCGCCAGGAGACCTATTGGGGATCCGTTTTGTCATGGGGACAAAAAGCAGTAGATAGCTACATTCATTCGGGAGATCCCCAGGTCATTCGCGCCGCCATTTACGACAACTTTCAAGCCAACGCCCGCTTTGAAGACTCTGAAAATCCGTATCGGGTTGTCTTGGGACGTAAACGAAGTCCTGAGCAAAACAGCCAAATCACCCACTTCTATGATGCGAAGTTGGGTGGTTACGGATACGAAGTTCGACTCTCGATACAAAAGGGAAGAATTTGGGCGATTTCCGATTCCCTCGAAATTTCGCATCCTGAAAAGCTGAGGGCAACGGCCAGGATTCTCGAAACTGAAGAATCTTTGCCGATCAAAATAGATACCGATCCGGAAGGCGTTACATTGCGCTGGCAAACTCCGTCTAGAATGACACCTGTTCGACTGCGACTGCGGTCCGCCGATAAAAAAATCACATTGATTATGGCGCCTAAGGAATCCTCAGCTGGCAACTCAGTTTTTGAGTTGAGCCCTCCCTGTGAGACTCCCCTACTCAAATACGGAACTTAATCAGCAAAATCGGTTTTGGTGGAATTTGAAATCTTCTCTAGATCTACCGGATTTTATCAAAAAGAATCTATCTAGTAAAATTCTTTTTAATGGGCATGATGGGTCCATCACATTCTATAGAAAGGAGTCCCCATGCCCGCCGAGATCACTTATGCCATCGACTTTGGAACCACCAATTCGCTGCTCGCCTATGCCCAGGACGGAAAGACACACTCGCCCCTTGCCTTGGATCCCACAGGCCTAGATCCGACCATGTTTCGAACGCTGCTCTATTTTGCCAAAGACGGCGGCACTTTTTTTGGGGAACAGGCTATCAAAGTTTACCTTGATGAATCCGCTGGGGGGCGGTTCATACGTTCGGTGAAGAGGTTTTTACCTTCCGCAAGTTTTACTGGGACTCAAATCGGAGCAAAGGTTTATTCGCTTGAAGAACTAATTGCCTGTTTCCTGCGGGAAATGAAACAGCGGGCCGATCAACAATTGGGGCAAGACGTCGATCGAGTCGTTTTGGGCCGCCCCGCCCGCTTCAGTCCAGAAGATGAAAAAGATAGGTTGGCCCAGGGCCGGTTAGAAAAAGCGGCGCGCGAAGTCGGATTTAAACATATTGAGTTTATGGCTGAGCCCCTGGCCGCCGCTTATCACTTTCACCAAGAAATGAATCGGGAACAAACCGTGTTAGTGGTCGACCTTGGGGGCGGAACCTCAGACTTCACGGTAACCCGCCTTAGACCCGGGGATGATCGTACTCCCGAAGTTTTAGGGATGGGCGGGGTCGCCGTGGCGGGCGATGCCTTTGATAGCGCTTTGATGTCGAGCCGGATCGCCCGCCACTTGGGATCCGAGATTCGCTATGAGTTCCCGATGAGCCGAAATGTTTTGACCATGCCGCCCTCACTTAAGGCGCACTTGTCTTCACCGGCCGACATCACGCTGATGTCCCGCTCAGACATCATGGGGTTTTTGACCGAGGTTCGGCGCTGTCAGCTGAGTGACAAAGACAAGGCCACGCTGGAGCGCCTGTTCAACCTGATTCACGCCAACCTAGGATTTGCCATTTTCGAGGAGGTTGAGCGATGTAAACGAGAACTGTGCGGAGTCGGCACCTCGGTCTTTCATTTTGATATGGAGGACGTCGAAATCGAACAGTCTCTGTCCTACTCTGACTTTATTTCGGATGCTCGAGATCGCGTCGACGCGATTTTTAAGACGCTGGATGAAGTTTTGAAGTCGGCGCAAGTGGGGGCTCAAGATATTCATGCCATTTGTTGCACCGGCGGAACCTCCAAGATCCCTGCGGTCGCCGATGGTCTAAAAGCTCGGTTCGGTTTGGATCGAATTCACACTTTCAAAAATTTCCATTCCGTCATTGAAGGCCTCGCCGTCCGGGCCAGCGGACTTTAGCCGCAGTACTCTGTCGTCAAAACTTTCAACACCCTCTCCAGGCGCTCATCGGCCAGAGAATACTCTTGAAACTTCCCGTGTCGTTCGGCCGCCACCAGGCCTTCAATCCGCATTCTGGTGAGAAAGTGGGACATCTGAGATTGGGTGCAATCACAGAGCTCGGTCAGTTCTGAGACCGTCCTAGGTCCATGCAAAAGGTGGCTTAAAATCATGAGACGTTGCGGATGGGATAAGGCCTTCAATATAGAGCATAAGGCCGGGCAGGAGCGTTTTATTTTTGGAATCGAAACCTTATCTTTGGCCATATTTTATCCACACATTGACATATGATAATTCGTTCATATATTATGTGTCAAGGAGGACGGAATGGAAGTACTCAATCAGCAAACGTTTAAAGCGAAAGTGTTCGACTTCGAGAAAAACCAGGAGTGG
Source organism: Bdellovibrionales bacterium (assembly GCA_050250515.1). Taxonomy (GTDB): domain Bacteria; phylum Bdellovibrionota; class Bdellovibrionia; order Bdellovibrionales; family UBA1609; genus JALHOQ01. The sequence continues at coordinate 33,583 of JBFWON010000014.1, forward strand.
TTGTTTAGCGGCACCCGCCCCGCCATCGTGGATTTTTATGCCGATTGGTGTGGTCCATGCCGGGCCCTGGCCCCTGTTCTAGAAGAGTTGGCCAAGGATTTCGAGGGTCAGATCGACATTTACAAAGTCGACACGGAGGCGACTCCGGAACTGGCGGCTCTCTTCGGTGTGCGCGGAATCCCCGCACTGCTCTTTGTCCCGACCACCGGCGAGCCGACGATGTCCTCTGGCTATATGCCAAAAGAGACTCTGGAAAAGGCGATCGGAGATGTTTTCAAGATTACGAAATGACGCGCCGACGGTGGAAAAGGGGCGGACTCCTTTTAGCGCTCGAGCTTGAGGCGTTTGGGCTTTTCGTCGGCTTCGTCGACGGAAGCCGGGCGAGTGACACGCGCTTCGTCTCCCTCTGGCTCGGCCGTCCGATATTTTTTGTCCAAAATCTTTTTGGTGCGAGTGAGGAGTTCATCTAACCCTGCTACACTTTCCATTTCTTCGGCCGATTTTTTAGTTTGGGTGTGGTAGCGACGCTCGAGTACCTCGCCTTTATCCGGGTAGCGAAGCTTCAGCTCTTGTTTAAGCCGATTGAACGTTTCGACGTCTTTATCTCGGTCCTTACTAATCTGATTGAGAACCGAAATATATTGCTGCTTTTCCTCGGCCGAGTGGGCCGCCGCCTTCTTATGAACAACTTCGTTGAAGTGTTTGTTGTGCTCGACGATGCGATTGGCCAGCGAGTTCAGCCGGCCGCTCTTTTCAATGTAGTCCTTTTGATCCTTGGTGAGCTCTTTGCCAGCGGCATTGCCCTCGCCTTCGCCACCACCGCCATGCTCTTCAGCTTGGACGGAGAGTCCCATCACCGTAAGAATCGCCAAATTAAGCAGAATGAATCGCATATTGCTCCCAACTGACTTGAACCGGCAGTCCTCGCAAGCGGGTGACCACCAGATAAGCTTTTACGGCCGAGACATTCGCAATCTGAACCTCACCATTTCGAATGCTGCGAATGATTTGATCAATGTCCCACATAAGTTTGCGGTCGGTGATCGCCTCGCGAAAGGAGTGGCGAATGTCGGAGGTGTCGATCCCAGAAATCGTTAAATTGTAGCGAAGCGAACCCTCACGACCGCCCGATTCCTCCGAATTGCCGAAATCGCTGAGATCCGACAGATCGGCCGGGTTGGGCGTAGGTGACGCACCATAAACTTCGGGAGGAGGTTCATCGGCGGGAGCATCCAGGAAATCGGGCGTGGCCGATTCCATCGTCTGCGAAGGGCCGAGGTCTGGCGGTTCCTCCGCAGCATCTGGAGGCCTTTCGTCAACCGTCGCCATTTTTGTCTGGTAGGTCAAATCTTCGGCCGGCGGATCCTGGTATTCGACCTCTCCAAACAAGGCTTCATCATCGCTCGGCTCAGAAGTATCTTTTTGCGCAGTAAGCGGCGCTGAGGCAAGCTCGTCCATGTTGTGCACGGGAGAGGCCGAATGCTCGATCGTACCATCTACATGTACGATAAGCTGGGCTCCACAACTTGGGCACTCCACGAGCCCGAAGTCGTCCGCCACTTGACCATTACAAATCGGACACTGCCCCATCCGCCCATTCTAACACGCTGGTTGGGGATCTTGAGCTTTTTCTTATTCCACCGCTTTACTCAGACTCCAAACCACATTCGCACTCGACTGAGGCCGGGGCGAATCTGCCCAAAGTCCTGGCTTCGAATTTTCGATCGGATTCTTCATCGTGCGCGATTGGCGCGGTGAAAATCCGAAAGTTCTTTTAAAGGCTCGCGAAAATGTTTGGGTCGTCGAGAATTGGTTTTCTTGGGCCACTTCTTTTATCGATTTGTCCGAGGTCTTCAAGGTCTCAAGCGCCCGCATCAATCTTTGTTGTCGAACATAGTCTCCAGCCGAAATCGAAAATCGACTCTGGAAGACCCTCTGAAAATGCCATTTTGATAGGCCCACCTGTTCGGCTAAGCGCCCTATCGGCAAAGGTTCATTCAAGTGGTTTTGAATGAAAACCAAGAGATTCTTAAAGCGCTCTGTTTGGTCACTGCTCATTTTGTCCTCCAAGCCCTTAAAATAAGGATAGGGCTCGCCGGAGGCAGAAAATTGTGACAAATTTGAGAAGAAAGCTAAGTATTCTTAAAGCTTGAGCTTTTTCTTCTTTCCCTTCTTCTCCATACGCCGTCGCTGCTCTCGATTCATGCGGGGTCCATCATCATAATCGTCCCCATTTGGGCCATACTGCAGCTGAACAGGGCCTGCCTGGGGCTGGGCATAGGGCATCCCGCCTCGGGCAGGGGCCGAGCCGCCCCCAGAAAAGGCATCCGGGCTCTCTTCCGCTCCGGCATAGCTCAAGCCGGACTCGTCAAGCTCTGGACGATCTTCTAGAACCTGGCGCGCGCGCTCCTGATTGACCAATTTGATCTTGAGAAGCTTTTCAATAGTTTCCTCTTGAATCCACACGTTCATCTCTTGGAAGGCCGCAAATGCTTCTTTCTTGTATTCGATCAACGGGTCCTTTTGTGCGTGGGCGCGTAAATGAATACCTTCTTTAAGACGATCGATGCGCTCTAAATGCTCTTTCCAGCGCTGATCGATGGTTTGGAGCATCAACATGCGAGCCAGTTGTTCGAAGAAGTTTCCGATTTCCTGCTTTTGGCTTTCGTAGATTTCCTTCACACCAGCGCTGATCCGGTTCGTGATGACCTCTGCCGACGCCTGATGAAAATCAAGGGCCTTTAGCCGTAAGCCAAAAATGCGATTGCTCTCCGCCACCAGGGCTTCAAGATTCCAGCTTTCGGCTTTAGAGTTTTCCGGCACAAATGTATCTAATAGGTTGGACGTGAGATCGCTCATCATATCTAGAACTTTTCTCTCGATGTCCTTACCGGCCAAGATCTCCCGTCTAAGGGTGTAGATCGCTGTCCGCTGCTGATTCATCACGTCGTCATATTCAATCAAGTGCTTTCGAATATCGAAGTTATGACCCTCGACTCTTTTTTGCGCATTTTCAATGGCATTGGTCACCATGCGATGGGTGATCGGTTCATCATCTGGCACCCGTAAAGTCGTCATGATTTTCTGAATACGCTCGCCATTAAAGATGCGCATCAAATTGTCTTCAAGCGATAGGTAAAATTGAGTGGCCCCCGGGTCACCTTGACGACCCGATCGACCGCGCAGCTGATTGTCAATTCGCCGGGATTCGTGGCGCTCAGTGCCCATGATGTAAAGTCCGCCGGCCTCTAGAACTTCGCGCTTCTCCTGTTCACACTGGACTTTGTATTTTGGCATCAGACTCTTCATACGGTCATCGTCTGCCTCCGGTCCCGCTTCGGCCCGGGCCAAAAACTCGGGGTTTCCACCCAAAACAATGTCCGTTCCTCGACCCGCCATATTCGTGGCGATGGTCACCGCCCCTTTTCGTCCTGCTTGGGCCACAATTTCGGCCTCACGCTCATGGTGTTTGGCGTTCAACACATTGTGGGTGATGCCCTCGTTCTTTAGCGCTCGTGAAAGACGCTCAGACTTCTCGATGCTCACTGTACCCACTAGAACCGGTTGGCCAATTTTATTTCGCTCAATGATGTCTTTCGCCATGGCCTTGAACTTCGCGGCCTCGGACTTGTAGACTATGTCCTCATGGTCCTTCCGCTGAATCGGCTTATTGGTCGGAATCACTTGCACGTCGAGATTGTAAATCTTTTTGAATTCAACCGCTTCGGTTTCGGCCGTTCCAGTCATACCGGCCAGCTTCTTGTACATCCGGAAATAGTTTTGGAAGGTAATGGTCGCCAAGGTTTGGTTCTCGTTTCGAACCTTCACTTTTTCTTTCGCTTCAATGGCTTGATGAAGACCATCACTCCAACGACGCCCCGGCATCAGGCGGCCCGTAAATTCATCGACGATGACGATTTCGCCATCTTTAATCATGTAATCCACATCTAACTTGTAGAGATGGTGGGCCTTTAAGCCCTGGTAAATGTGGTGAAGAAGATCAATGTTCTCTGGGTCGTACAAATTGCCCACGCCCAAAAGCTGCTCGACCTTGGCATTGCCCTCTTCGGTCAGACTCGCGGTGCGAGATTTCTCTTCCATAGTGAAATGCACGTCGAGCTTCAGATGGGGGATGACCTTATCTACGACCAGGTATTTCTCGGTCGAATCATCCTTGGGACCCGAAATAATCAATGGTGTTCGGGCCTCATCGATCAAGATCGAGTCACACTCATCCACAATGGCAAAGTTCAGCTCACGCTGGACATAGTCCTCGAGGTCAAACTTCATGTTGTCGCGCAGATAATCGAAACCGAACTCGTTGTTCGTGCCGTAGGTAATGTCCGCGCCGTAAGAGACCTTACGTTCTCGATCACTTAAGTCATGAACGATCGTACCCGTGCTAAGTCCCAACCAATTGTAAACCCGGCCCATCCATTCCAAGTCCCGCTTGGCCAGATAGTCATTCACTGTCACGACATGCACGCCCCGGCCGGTCAGTGCATTTAAGTAAACCGGCAGGGTGGCGACCAACGTCTTTCCCTCACCGGTCTTCATCTCCGAAATCCCGCCACAATGAAGGGTATACCCTCCAATCAGCTGAACATCGTAATGGCGCATTCCAAGAACCCGCTTGGCGGACTCTCGGCAAACCGCAAAAGCCTCGGGTAAAAGGGCATCGAGGGCCTCACCCTTTTCCAGTCGCTGCTTGAATTCGGGGGTCTTCCCTTTCAGCTGATCGTCCGTTAAGCCTGAGATTTTACCTTCTAGGCTGTTAATTTGGTCAATTAAGGGGCGAAGCTTCTTCATGTCGCGCTCGTGCTTGCTGCCGAACATCGACGTAAGGACACGTTGAATCATAGCCTCCTAAGATATGCGCAAAGGCATAATATTGTCTACCGACAGTTCACTTGACGAAAGCCCTCAAACAGGACGACGGCGACAGCGGTGGCTACATTGAGGCTACGAATGGGACCGGTCATCGGAATGCGTCGTATTTGACTGGGAAATTCCGACAAAATGCTAGGGTCGAGACCCTTGGTTTCTTTACCAAAAACCAACCAATCTCCGGGTTGGAATGTGGATTCAAATAATGAAGCATTTGCTTTAGTGCTAAAAAAGAACACTCGATCGGGGCTCTTGACCTCCCGCCACCAGGTCGCCCAGTCCGGATGGTGGACAAAATCCAAATGGGGCCAATAATCCAATCCCGCCCGACGAAGCTGCTTATCGGAAATGGAAAAACCAAGCTTCCCCACCAGGTGAAGCTTAGCACCTAAGCCGACACAGGTACGACCGATGTTACCCGTGTTGGCCCCGATTTCGGGTTCAATAAGTACGACGTTAAAGAGCGGTGAAGACATGATGACCCTCGGCCATAACAGATATTTTTTGACTGGAACACTGTTTTGCGCTTTAACTACGGGAACCGCTACAAAAGAAGAGTGAACAAAGACTTGAATGAAGTCCCGCAATGAAAAAAATTGAGGCGATAATCAAGCCTTTCAAGTTGGACGACGTGATCGAGGCCCTGACAGATCTGGGCATCGAAGGGGTATCTGTCTCTGAAGTTCGCGGCTTTGGCCGCCAAAAAGGTCGAACCGAAATTTACCAAGGCGCTGAGTACGTTGTCGATTTCCTGCCCAAAATTAAAGTCGAAACCGTTGTTTCCTCTCATCTGGTGGAGCCCGCCCTAGAAGCTATCAAAAAAGCTGCTTTTACCGGAAAAATCGGGGACGGAAAGATCTTTGTTCTATCGGTTGATTCCGTCGTGCGTATTCGCACGGGAGAGCGCGATGAAAATGCCCTTTAACCCAACTACCCAAGGAGCCCCAGTATGAAACCCGATGACGTCATAACATTTGCGCGCGAGCGCGGTGTGAAAATGGTGGATCTGAAGTTTATCGATCTACCGGGAATGTGGCAGCACTTCACCATTCCTATGAGCGAACTCAAGACTTCTGTTTTCGAAGAGGGCCTTAATTTCGATGGTAGCTCCATCCGCGGATGGCGAGCCATCAACGAGTCTGACATGACCGTGTTGCCTGACCCTTCAACGGCAAAAATTGATCCTTTTATGGAAGTGCCGACGCTGTCACTGATTTGCGATGTGGTTCAGCCCGACACCCACGAGCCCTATGACCGCGACCCACGACAAATCGCGAAGCGCGCGATTTCCTACCTAAAATCGACGGGTATTGCCGACACAGCTTACTTCGGACCCGAAGCTGAGTTCTTTATCTTTGATGACGTTCGCTATGAACAAACTCCGTATGGTGGCTTTTACCAAGTCGACTCCGACGAGGCGACCTGGAATTCGGGAAGGGACGAAAACGGCCGAAACTTGGGTTACAAACCACGATTCAAGGAAGGTTACTTCCCTGTCTTACCCTCGGATACGCTCCATGATCTGCGCACGGAAATCTGCCTTGAGTTGGAAAAGTTGGGAATCGAAGTTGAGCGACAACATCATGAAGTTGCCAGCGCTGGACAAGGGGAAATCAATTTTCGCTTCGACACCATGGTCGACGTGGCCGACAAATTGATGTGGTTTAAATATATCGTGAAGAACGTGGCGCGCCGACATGGCAAGACCGCGACTTTTATGCCGAAGCCGATCTTCGGTGACAACGGTTCTGGAATGCACACGCACATGTCGCTTTGGAAAAACGGCGAACCTTTGTTTGCCGGTGACCGCTATGCTGGCTTGTCGGATATGGCGCTTCACTTTATCGGTGGCGTTTTGAAGCACGCCCCGAGCACCTGTGCTCTCACCAATCCATCGACCAACTCCTATAAGCGCTTGGTCCCGGGCTTTGAGGCTCCGGTTCGCCTGGCTTACTCGTACCGTAATCGTTCAGCCGCCATGCGAATTCCGAACACAGGTTCGAATCCGAAGGCAAAACGGGTTGAATTCCGCACGCCGGACCCAAGCTCGAACCCCTATTTGGCGTTCGCTGCTCTGCTGATGGCGGGTATTGATGGCATCCAAAATAAGATCCATCCGGGGAACCCATTAGATAAAGATATATATGGACTACCTCCCGAAGAGGCCAAACAAGTGCCTTCGGTCCCGCGGACTTTGGACGAGACCTTGGAGACTCTACGCCGCGATCACGAGTTTCTTTTGAGAGGAGATGTGTTTAGTCAGGATTTTATTCACACTTGGCTAGATTATAAATACGAGCGGGAGATTTTGCCGATGCAACAGCGACCCTCGCCGTACGAATTTTACCTCTACTATGATCTGTAATTTTAACAGGACCCCGTTGACTTAACCGGTCACGGGGTCCAAAACAGTCTCATCACACAAATGGTAAAGAGAATTTTTGTCCTCATTTTGTTGCTCACTTCAACGTCGGCCGGGGCTGTGTACTTGCTCCGTCCGTACGACAAGCAGGCCATCGGGAATGAGCTGCCCATGCCTTGGGCCTCACGCCGACTCGCGCGGACCTGTTAGTCGTTGAGCCTTTATTGACGCGCCGACTATTCTGGCGACGAAGCCATTCCCAAACATCCTAAGCCCCATTAAAGTCGAGCTATGAAAGATCTTATTCCATACATGGGTTATCAGTGGCTGCTCGTTGATGATGGTGTGGTCACCATCGGGATCAGCGATCAGGGCCTCGAAGAGTTTACCGAAATTTCCAGCGCCAACCTCCCTTCGGAAAATGAAGAAGTCATTCCAGACGAGGTCTGCGGCGAACTCGACACCGACCAAGGTCCAATGAATTTGTATAGCCCGGTGGAAGGAAACGTTATCGAAGTGAACGAAGCCGTGATCGAAAACCCGTCCTTGATAATGGAAGATTGCCAAGGCGATGGTTGGCTCTTTCGCGTCGAACCCAAAAATGCTGAAGACCTCGACGAACTCTCCGGCGCCTCCACCAACGACCGCGACGACTAAAAGGTTCGGACTACTTTTTGGGCCGTCGCTGCGTCAATCCTGAGACCGGTCAGATTTTGGTCGGCTTCAGGCCCGCCTAGCACTTTCGCTCCGACAGAGTCCTAATTTCAACTGTGCGACCGTTTGTGCGTATACTTCTTTCGAAATCTACAATCCAAATGACAGCCCATACCTCATCTGTCAAATTTCCATACCAAGCAAACAACTCTTCTTCAGGAGAAGATTATGAAAGTAATTTTTGCCTCTTTGATCTTTCTAGGCGCATCAGCATTCGCCATTGAACCGGGGCGATGCCCTGAGTCCATTCAATTGCAAATTCATTCCGTCAAAGCTCGTGTACACGCAGAATTCAAGAAAGATGCGGCTTATGCGGAGTCCGTCGCCAAGCTAAATGATCTTAGCCAGGCCCTCGTTGTTTATCATTTGCACAAGCGCGGCGAGAAATCTTGCGAATATCGCACAGTTTCGCAATCCGCCCTTTATGGATATGCCGACTTATATACTAAAACAGTTTATTCGCCAGAAGACCCCCCGACGGATGTCGACTACTTGCGCACATCGTTCTTTGCCAAAAAAGGTGGGCCAAAGTTTGCCCTCTCCCTACCCGTAGCTGAATATGGGTCCAATTCAATCAAAGTCGAACATCGTGATGGAGAAGCAAGAACACTCTTAGTTCTTCTGACCGACAAGAAATCAGGGAAAGCCTGGTATCGCCGGTCAGGATTGATGCGCCTATCAGTCTCGGGCTCTCGACTTTAACCTTTTTCCTTTTTAGGAGTTAGCAATGAGATCATTCGTATTTTTGGCAATAGCTCTTCACTTTTCAAGCTCGGCGTTTGCAGCCGCCACTCATGAGTGCGGGCATCTGGACAGTATCGGTATGTTGATCGGCCAGACCAAAACTTTTGGCGACAACGTGAAAGTGGCCTACGTCTCCACGGAAGAGCCAGCCGCGGCTCCTGACCATGTTCTCGTTTTTGTCTACGACAACGAAATGGGAATTTACTGCACAGCTATTAGCATGAGCTCAACCGGACGAGGCTTCGGCTCAGTTGATATGAGCTCGTTAAAATCGACTGGCTACGACTCCAAACTCGGGCGCCTGCTCGAAATCACGGTTCTCCAACCCAATCCAGATGGCGCTGGCAAACGCGAAGTCATTCGGTTCCGCGCGAACGCATTAAATGGCCAAGTGACGCTAGAGTAAGTCATCACCATGCCCATGGATATAGCGTGATGCCATCTCATAGGGCCGCGGCTTTTGGAAAAAAGACCAAGCCCAGAGAACAAATAGAAACTTCCGGTCATTCGGACAAACAGGGCCCGGGCCCTGTTGAGTCCGAGTCCCGGACAACTGATAAACAAATTCTAATTAAAGTCCTCGTCGATACGTTCGTCCAAACTACCGAGGCCAAAATAGGGATAAGAGATCTTCTTGCCCACCACTGGGATTCGGCCCGCAATCACCGTCACGCCATCAGAGTAGAGCCAGGATTGGGAAATGATCAACGTGGAGTAGTGGGCTCTTGTTACGATAGAGAAATTCTCGTCAGCCTCTTTAATCACCGTCTTCCAAGTTCGGCCACCACCTTCTTGCTCGCCCCACGCGGCTGTTAGATTTTCTGACGCCACGACAAATCGATATTGCCTCCCTGTCGTCGAATCATGGAAAACAGCGACGCGGGTTTTTTTCTCTTCCTTGCCCGTCAGAAGATCACCAAAGCAAAGGATATCTCCGTACTCACCTTTCTTGATTCCGTACAGTGCACCTTGAATCGCGCAAGCATCGAGTGCCACCTTGTCATCTTGAATTGGATTTTTAAAATACCGCGTTGATTGGGCGGAGGCTTGCGCTCCCACCACCAAGGTCAAAAGTCCCCACGCAATTTTTTTCATCAAATCCCCCTTTTTGTAGGGCTAGAATCCAACAGGACAATTCGGATAAGTCCAATTGGGATTACCTTTGAAAAATTTCGACCTTGGATGGCCACAATTCCCTAGATTTTTTTTATGGCCGGCGCGGGTTCAAATGGATCTGGCATCGTTCTTGTACTAACGATCACTTACAAAGCTCGGTGGTGGTATTTAGGGACACATTGTCTCGATTCGACTTGGCTCCGGGCTATTTTGTCTTAATCGGAGGTAACATGATCAAGTTCGTCAAAGGCGATATCCTACTTTCTTCGGCTGAAGCCATTGCCCACGGCGTGGCCCCCAATGATGACTTCAAACAGGGACTGGCCCTATCGCTTCGAGAACGTTGGCCGGCGATGTATAAGGATTTTCGTCACTTTTGCAAAACCAGTCATCCCAAAGAAGGAAGCTTATGGAGCTGGAAGGGTGCAGGCAGCGCCATGATCATCAACCTATTTACCCAGGAGCATCCCCCCACCCAAGGTGGAACTCCCGGACGAGCGCAAGTCTCTTACGTGAATTCCACACTTAAGGAACTGGTGAAAGAAATTGAAAACCAGAAAGTTAAAAGCGTCGCCATCACCAAGCTTGCGACAGGAGTCGGCGGTCTGCCTTGGACCGAAGTGAAGCCCTTAATTGAACATCACTTATCCGCCTTGGGAATTCCCGTTTACGTCTACGAAGAGTTTCATAAAGATCAGAAGGCCACTGAAGCCTAACCTGTAAATCGAGGGGTCCGATGAGAGGACCCCCTGGTTTCGACTTACTGCCGGATGTAGGTGATCTCTAAATTGGCATCGGGCATCGACGCGAAATCCACCTGCTCGCCGATGACGATGGAGTTTGAGATCGAATTGTAGATCCATCCTCCGTGTACATTTCCACGAGTTAACTCGATCTGTCCGTATTTCACTTGAATGGTGTCGATTTTGGCCGGGAATGGGAGGGCGATGGTTCTTTCTAAAACAAATTGTCTATCCAATATGGGTTGGCTGATTAAAGAGGCGTAATCTTCATCACAGATACTCCCCTCGGCTCCTCCGACCAATTGGATCAGTTCCCGCACCACGTTTTTCGACGGGGAATTTGCACATTGTGGCCCCTGTAGAATTCCCACGACCGTCGCTCGGCTACCTTTTAACTGCTGCAGACGAGTGACCAGTTGCCGGGTGGTGGTATCTGAATCTTCGCCAGGCTCATCGGAGATGAATACTAAGGCCAGTTGGGCGTCACTTCGCAAAAAGCCGGCATGCTTGGTGGTTAAGAGTTCATCGGAAAGCGCGCGCATGGTCGCCTTCAATGGTTGTTCCCAGCCACTGCCATAAATCCCCAACTCAAGGCGCACCGCCAGATCCGACGCAAAATTAGGACTTCCATTGTTCAATACCGCGGGTGTTCCGACAAACTCACCGCCCCCAGAAGTGTCCATATCAGTTGATGTCACGCCCACCTGAATCGAACTGAAAGTCGACAGTTTGTAGGCCAACATTGAGGCTTGATTCCTAAGCTTCGCCTGAAAAGGATCCATGCTGGCCGAATTGTCGATGACAAACATCAGATCCAATTTGCTAGGTCCACCGTCTGAAACTTGCGGCGAAACCACCAATTTAACTTCGCCCGATGTGGCAGAGCTCGTGGTCGACAAAATGCTCATTGCAAAAGCTGAATTCGATAAACATAAGACAAGTGTCGCGATCCATTTTTTCATCAGGTCCTCCATGAATTTTGATCATCGAGGATATTAAGCTAAATTATAGGGGTCAAACGCTCCAAAATGTTCTGACGCATTTGCAACTGGACTTCCGCTTGCATTGCGAAAGATCGGATACTCGATCGCATGATGCTTTCGAGGAGAGGAGGCGATCCAAGACAATAATCGGCCATTGATGGCAAAAATCACAATGAGCTTTTTGTATTCCTACTGTTCCTGTTCACTTGCCGAACCGCAGGTGATGAAAAAAGAAAAAGTCGCAATGAGCGGCCAATGCTTACTCCAACAAATCCGATCGTCCCGCAGCGCTGATGAAATTCTGTCACAGAACCAAATCACAACTAAAGACGCCCGTCCCGAAGAGCGAGCCGCTTTGGCATCCGGTCTCGCCCAAATCGAAACTCTTTATGGCGAGCGCCCTCTATGGGTTCGCAATGTGGATTTTCGCTTTGCTGAAAGAGTAGGCTACTCGAGCTACCAAGGGATGAGCAAAGGGCGGCATCGAATTTCGATGAACCGCTGCAACTCTAAAGGAAGTAGCTGTGCCTCTAATAATGTCGCTCACCTTATGCACGAGCTGGCGCACAAGATTGGGCATTCCAGTTATCAAAGTGGCGAGACTTTTTATCAGGCCTACGAGCGATTGGCCGGTCGATGTCAGCCCACGCGCTACTCGAGGCGGAATTCTCATGAGGAATTTGCTGAGGTGTTCGCCGCCTTTATCACTCACCCAGAGATTTTGAGTCAGGGAAATTCGGGGTGTCAGAGAGCCTATGCGTTTTTTGCGCAGGATGTATTCTACCGAAATGGTGTACAGGCTAACTGCAACGGCGCGGGACGAACCATGGTGGCAAGCCGGCAGCCGAAGCTGCCTAAGAGTAAAACCCAAGTGTGGTTTTTAGGGCCGGCTCGTGATCGGTGGCGCGAGTCTCAAGAAGACGAGCAAGTCTTTGACCGCGAGCCCCTCCGCCCCACGATGGCTGGATTTTGGAGGTGACCCGGTCGCTCTAAAATAATCGGCCTACTTCTTCAGTTCGATCTTGATGTCGTGCTGACCCGGCTTAATATCACTGCGCTTGTCCTGCCCTTGCGGGCCGGATTTATCCATGGCATCGCCGGTCGCAGAAAAGCGGGCAGTGACCACAAATGGTCCATCAAACGGAGTGCCCGGCATCATCGCGTTGGCCGCGCTGAGAGTGAACTTGAGTGGAAACTTTGGTGAAGGAACTTTCAACACGGCGGCCGGGGGACCACCAGCTCCTGGTTTCTTGGCAAAAATAAAGAGCGAACCATTGGGTTCGAGCTTCACTCCTTTGGCCACGGTGATCTGGCCACTGATTTCTTTACTTTGATCGGCGGCAAAGGCCACACTTGCGGCTAAAAGGGCTACGCTCATCATCAAAACTTTCATAAAATCTCCTGATCGGTTTTGCCCATCATTGTTCAAAGGGCGAAAATCGTCAATGAGAGTGACAGTTAGGTCGCAGCGGCAGATAGAGTCTGATGTTTAAAATCCGTGCCGTCGAAGGTCACGATTTTGGGGTCGCCGTCGAGGATGGTAGCGACCGCCACAGGGCGATTCCATATTGCAAAAATGTTCCTCATAGTGTCGGCCATGTAGTCCGGCTGCATTTCGACACCTTCAAACATATGCGAGAGCAAAAGCTCGCCCCGGTTATTGTGATTGGCGTCGACTACGCTGATAATCGGCTGACCAAAATTGGTCAGCTGAAAAAGCAGCTTTTTCTTGATCGCCTTGAAGTCCCGGGTGTCGACCTCAAACTGATTCGTTCGCTTATTGAACTTATAAACAAACATTCGATGCTCAACACAGAATTCTTCCGTTAAGAACTCATCAATAAAGGTGACGTCATTGTAGTGTTTACGAACTTCAAAAATCTTCTCGCGACCCTGGCCCGTCTTGCGATCCCAATTCTGCTTGGCTTTGATGTCTTCGCACTCGGTCCATTCGCGGCCAAACTGACCCTTGTTCCAACGCTCTTCAATGTTGCGAAACAGTTCAATACCCACTTTGTAGGGGTTGAATCCGACGGGAGACATGGCCATGGTTCCGCTGTGACGGTCGGCAAAATCGATGATCTCTGAATCATTCATGATTTTTTCGGTCAAAATCTTAGAGTGCCAGTAAGACGCCCAGCCTTCATTCATGATTTTTGTCATGCCCTGCGGAGAGAAGTAATAGGCCTCTTCTCGAATGATCGACATGATGTCCTGCTGCCAATCTTGCAAAGGCGCGTGGTTCATCAAAAAGCCAATAACGTCTTTATCAGGCTTCGCCGGAAAGACCCGATTGGACTCACTCTCTTCCTGGCGAATCTTCTTCTGCTCGGCCAGGTAATCCGGCGGATTGATATAGGACTCCATGTAGCCGCGATGGACTTTCAATCGACCTTCGACTCCGTCGCCCGTCGGCTTTTCGTCCGATTTGGTGACCGACCGAGTGGGAGCATAAGGGGCGTAGCGATCGATAAGATTTTCGAGAGAAAGACAAAGGTCGATAAAGTTCTCGACCGGCTCAATACCAAAGCGGTCCATATAACGGCGGACCCGAGTCGCATGGTTGGCCATGGCATCCATCATCTTACGATTGGTGGAAGAAAACCAAAAGTTGTTCTTAAAAAAATCGCAGTGACCAAACACATGGGCCATCACCAACTTTTGATCTAAAAACTCGTTGCCCTCCATCAGATAGGCGTAGCAAGGGTCATTGTTGATCACGAGCTCATAGATCTTGGACAGGCCGTATTCGTAGGATTTGGACAAAGACTCGTAGTCCATCCCAAAACGCCAATGTGGATATCGAACGGGGAAACCACCGTAAGAAGCGATCGAGTTCAGCTGGTCATAGGTGACCAGCTCAAATACGGTGTCGAAAAAATCGAGTCCCACGGCCCTCGCCGCCTTTTCGATTTTGACTCTTTCGCGCTCTAAATCGGCTGTTAGGTTCGCCACGTCACTTCCCTTTGCCCAGAAAGTCCTTAATACTCTGGACGATTTTATCACGATTTTCGATTCGCGAGATCACGAGCTGATCTTCCTCAGGAAACGCCTTTTCGAGATCTTTTAAGAACTGGCCGCTGCCGTATTTACTCTCAACTTGGCCGTATCCAAACATGTTCACGTTCGGCAAAAAGTACTCTTTCAAAAGTTTTACACACAATCGAGTGTCTTCACCGCTCCAGTTATCACCGTCACTGAAGTGAAATGGATAAACGTTCCATTCGTTGAGCGGATACTCCTCGTCGATAATTTTCTTGCACAGTTTGTAGGCAGAACTGATTAAGGTTCCACCGGACTCCGAGGTCGAGAAGAAGGTCTTCTCGTCCACTTCCTTGGCTGCGGCATCATGAATAATGAACCGAGTTTCTAGACCTTTGTAATTGCGCCTAAGCCATGTGTTGATCCAAAAGCTCTCGAGCCGCACGATCTCTTTTTGTTCGTCTCCCATGGAGCCCGAAACGTCCATCATATAAATAACGACGGCATTGGCTTGAGGCTTCACTGATTTTCGAAAAGAACGAAAGCGCATATCGCGCTTGATCGGGATCACGATCGGATCTTTTGGATCATAAGAACCCGCCGCAATATTGCGCTTCAATGCTTCTTTATAGCTCGCCTTAAAGTGGCGGAGTGAATCAGGGCCCACTTGAGAGCGACCCGTGTACTTGGTCGCCTTGCTTTCAACGGCCTTGTGCCCTCGCGGCATAATCCGAGGGAGTTCAAGTTCCTCACCCAAAATATCGGCTAGTTCCTCGAGCGTCACATCCGCTTCGATCAAATGTTCGCCGGGAGCATCCCCTGCTTGACCTTGCCCGGGCTGGGCTTCGCCTTCGACGGCGTCGCCGGATTGGCCCTTACCTTGCCCCACTCCACCGGATTGTTTGGGTCCATACTTAAATTTGGGAACATCAATGGAGGGGATCGGAATTTTGACGTAGTCGTTCTCACGTTTCCCGATCATTTCACCGTGGGTCACGTACTTCTTGAAGTTCTGTTTGATCCGGCCCCGCACAATGTCGCGAAACCGGCTATGGTCTTCTCTTATCCCCATTTACTTCTTATCTTTCACATCTCCCCGGGCGAAGATGCTCGCCACATAGTGAAGCACGTCCGTCGCGGAGATTTCGTCATAGCCAAATTCTTTGATCAGTCGTGTGCGAACAATGTCGATTTTTTCCTGCGTATCCTTGTCGACTACACTTGAAACCAAGCTGGTCAGCTTGATCGAGTCCTTTTGATCTTCGAAAAGCTTAAGTTCTAAGGCTTTGTGCAGGCGCTCGTTGGTCTTGTAATCAAATTTGCGGCCCTCAAGAGATAAGGCCCCAATGTAATTCATAATCTCACGCCTGAAATCATCCTTACGCGACTCGGGAATCTCGATTTTCTCTTCAATCGAGCGCATCAGCCGCTCATCTGGCTCTTCGTCCAAGCCAGTGAACTGATTTCGAACCCGCTCTTTTTGCGTGTAAGCCTTCACGTTGTCGATGTAGTTACCGCACAAACGGTGTAGCGCACTCTCATCGGCCGAGATGGCTCTTTGAACCTCAGACTTAATAATCTCTTCATATTCTTGCTTAACGACGCTCAAAAGCTCACGATAATCCTGTTTCAGCTCTTCGTTCGCGA
Source organism: Bdellovibrionales bacterium (assembly GCA_050250515.1). Classification (GTDB taxonomy): domain Bacteria; phylum Bdellovibrionota; class Bdellovibrionia; order Bdellovibrionales; family UBA1609; genus JALHOQ01. Next base: position 49,761 of record JBFWON010000014.1, read on the forward strand.
GCAAAGAATGATGTTTCAGTCCCGCATCGAGCTCGTTCAAAACCATGAACGGATTCACTGACCCGCGGTTCATTTGCTGGGCCATCACAATACTATTCGACAATTTGTCCTGAATATAACGAGGCGAAATCCCTTCTAGGCCTTCACGGCGAGCCTCTTTGCGCAGCTCCTTAATATTGTCTTCGGTGTAGTTGGGCAAAGTCTTGCCATCGTACAGCTTCAATTTCTGCAGGCGAGTGAGATTGGCCTTCTTCGGCTTCTCTAATCGGGTCAGTACCGCCCACATACCAGCCATTTCGATGGTATGGGGAGCAATGCTCACCCCGCGCAGTATTTTGCTATTGAAGTCTTTTCGATAAATACGAACTTCATCTCGAAGCTTAGTGATATAGGGGATGTCGATCTTAACTGTACGATCGCGCAAGGCCTCCATAAACTCATTGTCTTGCAGCTTTCGATACTCGGGTTCATTGGTGTGACCGATAATCACTTCATCAATGTGAGTCTGGGCAAACTTCTTGGGCTTGATACGATGCTCTTGCGAAGCACCAAGCAAGTCATAAAGAAATGCCACATCTAGCTTTAAAACCTCGACAAATTCAATCATGCCCCGATTGGCCACATTGAATTCACCGTCAAAGTTAAAGGCTCGAGGATCCGAGTCGGAGCCATACTCCGCAATCTTACGATAGTTCAAGTCTCCAGTGAGCTCCGTACTGTCCTGATTTTTTTCATCTTTGGGCTGGAAGGTTCCTATGCCGATGCGATCCGCTTCTGATAGAAGAAGTCTCTTCACTCGGACGTGTTCCAGGACCGAGTTGATATCGCCATGGTAGCGGTCCATCAAACTTCGAAAAATCCAGCGACTTGGCGGACAGAGTTCGCCGGTCACATTGATTCGAAACTCGCCTTTGGCCCCGCGATTGAGTTCGTCGAACAAGGGTTGACGCATTTCCGGGGGAATGAGCAAAAGGGGCTCTTCATGCATGGGGCTAGGGAACACTCGGCAGTCTTTGCCGAAGATATCTTCGTGTTTGCCGGCTTCGTCGACCCACTCGAACGTGTACATCGCGCCATTGGCCGTTTTGGAATACTTCTCCACACCCTGTTTCAGCAGGCGGCAAATGGTCGACTTGGCGGATCCCACGGGACCGTGCAGGAGAATAACACGCTTTTCGGTACCGTATCCAAGTGCCGCGGCTCTGAGCACGTTGACGAGCTTCATTAGCGGAATGGCACAGCCATAAACCGCGTCCTTGCCATCGTTGTCCTCATCATCAAAAAACTTGTAGTGAATGATTTGCTTCTTAACGTCGATGTACTCAGAGGTGCCCTTCTCCATGATCATGTCGTACATGCGTTGAAAGGCATTGCGAGTCACCTTGGGGTTCTCACGAATCATATTCAAATAGTCATTGAAGCTGCCTGACCAAGCCAATTCTTGATAATGATTTTGCTGCTGCAGGTTTTTGATTAGGTCACTAAAGTTGGTCCGGCCGGAGTCCATAGCCATCGAGCCCCCTTGGTTACTATAATTATCCTATGAAAAAGGCGCTTTCAGCAATGCTCAAAAGCGATGGTCTCAGAATGAAAATGGGTCCACCCGTTACCGGATACGCAGCTTCTGGAAGCCTTCGGGGGCTTCTAGCACGAATAAATTTTTCCTATCCTCGACCTTGGGCTTAAAGCTCGTCACATTGAGCTGAACGAAAGCCTTGGGGTGTTCAATCGAGACGGTTTTCTTACCGCCCACTCGATTGCTCCACGAGACTTTTAGCCCGGTGACAGCGTCGAGGCAGTCCTTGACATAGTTTTTACCGTCTTTTGTACACGTCCAGGACTTGTCTTCAATGGCGCGATCAAAAAGCATACTTTCGATCCATCGAGGGTCCAGGGGGATCGAGAGGATAGGACGCATAACATCTGGCTGGCTTTTGCCAAAATAGAAGCGTTTGGAATCAAACAGAATATAGCGAACCTCTTGACCATCTCGAGCGAGGGCAGCCACGGCCGTACCTAACGTGTTGGTGACGTCCATTCGAAGATTTTGCCCGCGAACCGCATTGAAGCTCAAATTAACGATATAGGATCGCCCCTGCTCCTTATCTTTCACTAGAGCCCGGGCCTTCCACTGCCCCTCAGAGAGTTGATCTGTCTTGATCGGATTACTGGCACAAGCCAGCAGATAACAAATAGACGCCAACGAGAAAGTGGTGCGGAGGAGAATTCTCATCGTTGATATTTAAACGCGGTTTTAAGAGTGAGTCAAACTCGCAACTAGAATCCGGCCGGCTTACGATCGGGCTTTTGCATTTGCCCTTCGAGGTTTGCGAGCTTTTCCATTATCTTTTGATTGCGAATGTTATCGCTCTCAAGCTCACTGGCCCGATGATACATCTTTTGTGCCTTTTGCCACATTTGGTGGCGAAGATAAGCGTCGCCCAAATGTTCGGCAATAATCGCTTCGTCAGATTTGGCTTTGTAGGCCATCTCAAGTAAGCGAATGGCTTCTTCCATCTCGCCCTTCTTGAAGTGAATCCAACCCAAAGTATCAAGAATGTAACCATCACCGGGTTGTAAATCCCCGGCGCGAGAGGCCAGAGCCAGGGCCTCGTCCAGGTTTCGTCCCATTTCAGCGTAAGTGTAAGCCAAATAGTTCAGCGCTTGAACATGGTCCTTATCTAAATCCAACACGCGGATCATCTGTTTAACGGTCTCGTCCTGGTTCCCCACGCGATCGTACATTGTGCCCAGAAAAAATCGAAGCTGAGTGTTGTCTGGAAACTTGTCCAATGCGGAGTGCAACATTTTAACTGCATATTTATAGTCTTTAGATTCATCCAGCAGGGTGGCGTAGTAGGCATAAAGCGAGGGGTTGTCGTCCGCTTGCTTGATCGCCGTTTGGACCGTGGCCAACGCCCGGTCCAATCGCCCCGTTGTCTTTTGTAAGTGAGCCGTATGGACAGCGGCCTCCGCATAATAGGAACTCGCCGAGGGAATTTCTTTATAATTTTCTATGGCGAGAGACGGCTTGCCCAATTCCTCATAGACGGCGCCCAAGTAGTAGCGGACTTTATCCGAATCTGGTGCCAAGCGAAGAACATCCTCGAGCCTTTGAGCCGCGGCTTCGTATTTTTTTTGCTCGATGAGTATGAGTGAAATCTGAATTTTGACATTGAGGTTGTCGCGCTCGAAACCATCAAGATACTCCAATTGCTCCAAAGCTTTCAGGTAGTCTTCTTTTTCGAGATAAAATTGACCCAGCTGACGGGCCATTTCACGCTGGGGACCAAACTTCTCCTGATAGGTATTCAGAATTTTGGCCATGGCTTCGTCTTCATTTCGGGCTCGATGAAGCATGGCTAGGGCCATGGCGGCCTCCGGATAATCCGCCTTGAGTTTAAGAGCCTGGCTAAAGGACATAATGGCCAGCTCAAACTTGCTCTCACCCTCTTCCGCGTAGATTCGTCCTATGTAGTAGTGGGCTTTTTCGGGTTCTTTGAAGTTCTTGTTCTTAGCCAGCTTCTGAAAGTACTGGACGGCCTCATCGTACTTACGCTCTTCCGCGAGAAGGGCGCCCATGTAAATGGCCGCATCGGTGTTCTCTGGTTCTAATTCCAGAACGGCCGCAAAATGCTTACGGGCGGCATCAAAAGTCTTGAGTCCCGAATAAATTCCGCCAAGCAGCATGTGGGCCTCAAGGCTCTTTGGATCCATTTCAGAGGCGATTTCCCCTTGCTCCACGGCTTCCGTCGTCATGCCCATGCGAAAGTATTCAGCCGCAAGTCGAAGACGCACATGAACGGACTTCGGATCGTAAATCAGGGTCAGTTTGAATTCCTCAATGGCCTTGCTCGATTGACCGGCATAGCTGTAGGTCTCACCCATGGTGAAGTGGTAATCCGACTGGCTGCTTAAGTACGTAGCATCCATCAACGGTGAACCATCCCCTGCGTAATTGGGTGGCATTAAAGAGTTGGGCGCCGGATTGGGATTGGACAGCAAAGTGTCGGGATATTGGCCCTTTCTACCCAGCGTTGAGCAGCCCAAAGTTGTCGCGACGAGGGCTATCAACACCATAAATGGTAATAACTTCATTAAGGACCTTTCGGGCCGGAAGCGGCGGTTCATACTTAGAATTCGGCTTTTTTGAAGAGAATCTTGACGACCAATCCGGGAAAAAAGGTCCTAAAAGCGCGGTGCGCGATAAAAGTGTGGTTCAGGAAATTTGCAGTAATATCAGTGTCTTATTTCTATCATTAGGGATTGTTTGGTTGCTCCCAGCACTTGGTCGAGATCCACTCCGAAAGCTCAGTTAACCCGAGCCATCTTCCGATGGGTCATTGAGTCAAGTCGGCGATTGCCACGCGGTGTCTTAGTCCTTGAATTTATTGAAAGACTCCAGGGGGGACGCTTGACAAGCTGTGGCGGCCAAGAATACGTTGGCCGCAGTTTACAGAGGGAGTCATTTTTTTAGAGGGAGGCTTTTGGTGAACCAAGAAATGATGACAAGCAGGCCTAACGCGAAGACCAAGATTATTAAGCGCTACCAGAATCGCAAGCTCTATGACACGCAACAGAGCTGTTATGTCACATTGGATGATATAGCCAAAATGATTCGTTCCAGCGAAGACGTGATGGTGATCGATAATAAAACTAAGAACGACATCACCGCTGCAACACTGACTCAAATCATTTTCGAATCTGAGAAGAAGGCGTCACAGTACGCCCCACTTTTCACACTGCGTGAGATCATTCAAAACGGTAATGGAAGTATCTCCAGTTACTTGGCAAAGCTCGGCGCCTTCCCGCAAGATTATGCGGAGAAGCAAGCCCAAGCTCAGTTGGAAGCAGCTCAAAAGCTCGAGAGCGGCAAAGCTTCATACGACGATATGAAGAAATCACTCGATGAGCGCGTGGCTTCAGCCGCGAATGCTGCAACTGCTGCTAAGGACCTTGAGCGTGGATTCAGCAACGATCTTCCCGATCTGCCGAATTCCAATCGTAGCCTCGGTAACTAAGACACTCTCTTTTTGATCTGGATTTTGAAACCCTCGAAGAAATTCGGGGGTTTTTTTGCCTTAATTCAGCGAGCGCCAGGTAATAAAAGACTTTTGTCGCTTCACTACCTTTACCGGAATCCATTCACTGGTTTCTCCGGTAGGTCCGCCCGACGAATTCAACCCCACCGCGCGCACCCGGTAGTCACCCGGCGCCAGGCGAATCTTTGCGACTTGGAAGCTGGAGGGCAAGGTGGTCCATTGGCGTAGATCCGCCTGGTCCGCAATGTTCATTCCGATCCAAGCGAGTTCCCCCAAAAGCGCGTTTTTCTGGCGAATTTGATCGGCCGCAACAGCTTTGGCGGCAAGGCCACCAACGCGAGAGGCCACTAAGCCCGCATATTGGTCATCCAGGGTCTTGATTGCCACATCCGTGATGTTTGAAACCAATTGGGTGGTCTCCACATTTCCATTTTCCACTTCCAAGCGAGCCGACGTCGTACTACTGAAGGTGGGGTAAAGCTTTGGAACCCGCGGAAAACTCGGATTTGGCCGTTTCACTGGTCCCCATCCCTGCTGGTAAACCAGTATGACTTCGCCGAGTTCGCGCAAATTGGCCGGTTTGATATTACCGAAGGCCTTTTTCCACTTGGCCAATTCTTCCGGTCGTTGGGCGCTGATAGCCGCCCGAATAAGATCCTCTTTTAGGTAGGGAATCGACGGGTTGAGGTCATAGGCTTTTTTGAAATCGATGTAGGCTGTGTCCCAGTCCTTAATCGATTCCCAAATCAAAGCCGAAAGGTAAAATGCAAAAGGATTCTGATCGTAGTTCTTTTTTCCTTCGAAGCGGAACTTGTAAAGCTTGTCGTTGAGTTTTCGGCATTCGACTTGGGCTTCTTCCAATTTACCCTGCATCAGAAAATTGATAGCCAGCATCGCGTTGATCAGGACCTTTTCAAAATCATCGCCCTTGTATTGAACCATCCCCTGATTCAATAAAAGTGACCCCGTAATCCGCGATATCGAGTGATAATCCTTTATATCCGTTAAGTCTTCAGCCTTGAGGTAAGCTTTTGTACTCTCATCATAGTGGCCGGCCAACTGCTCCGCCGTCGCATACTCCAAAAGATAAACGACTTGGTCATCGCCATCCGTATAAGCCTTTTCCTTTATCTTTGCCGCGGCCGCAGCGGGATTTCCACTGCGTATCGAGTCACGAAAACCACGCGTCTTCGTTTGGTAAGTCGCACATGCTGAAAGGGCTAGTCCTACAACTAGCCCAGCAAAAATACGGATGAAAAAGGGGATTTGTTTCGGCAAAATCACTCGAACTCAGATCACATTCCTACGCGCTTCTTCTTATAGATTTTGCGCAGTTGTTTGTGATCCGTCCATTGAATCAGGCCGGTCTTGAGATTCGTAAGATTCATGGTCAGCTTGTAATAGATCGTCTTATCCTTACCCGCTTCCTGAACGATTGAGTCCAATCGACCATTCATAATGAAATCGGCGCCGACCTGACCGCCTTTTCCCTTTTGAGTTTCGCGAGAAACCATCCCCGAGCCCTGGTAATCATACTCTTCAGCAATGTCTTCGCGCGCGGCCTTGTCAACAAACGCAACCTTCCCCGACTTGGATAGCTCAACAGTGAACATATCCGTGATGCTTTGGGTGTCTACGTGTTC
>JBFWON010000015.1:0-54309 GCA_050250515.1 Bdellovibrionales bacterium
ACTTTACCAAAATCCGCCAAGTGATTGGCATTGGCGAGCGATCCACCGGCATAGTTTTCTTCATACAAAAACTTGGCCGAAATCGACGGGCTCTTCGACGAAATATTCTCGGGCATGCAAAAGCGATAGGTGTCGACGATGGGCTCACCGACGATCAGAATCTTTTGCTCCGCCACTTTGTCGAGCATCTCTTCAATTTTAGTCTCACCGCCGAGCTCATGAACCTTCGCGATGGTTTTGGTTTGATCCTCAGTCCAATTGATAAAAAACTTGTTGAGAAGACTTGAAGAAGAGTGAGTTTCGTCTTCAGTAAACTCTAATTTTCCACCATGACGTTGAACGGCGGATTCCTCTTGATAAATCCCACCCGTCACGTCTTTGGATTTATCGCGGTAATCGGGGCCTTTGATGTAGAAATGCGGTTTTAGCTGCTCAATCGAGGGCACCGCAGTCGGGAAATCACTAATCGCCACCAGATCCACGTCTTCAAGAGCGGCGATCATCGAAGCTCTTACTTTGTCTGTGAAATACGGGCGACCAGGACCCTTATTGACATGGGGATCCGACGTTAAAGTCACCACCAACATATCGCCAAACTCTTTGGCCGAGCGAAAATACGCCAAGTGACCAGCGTGAAGAACGTCATAAACGCCGTGACACTGGACAATCTTTTTTCCAGGAAAACGTTCACGAACTTGAGCAAGCTCCTCAAAGGAGATGATTTTTGGACTTTGCCTGTTTTTCATTTTTGCGCTGAGCTCACCCTTTGAATTCGATGAATTCGCCGTTGTTTCCATGTATTCGACACCCCGAGCTGAAAAAAGTTTTGTAATGGCAAAGGGGGAATCGTGGCAAGTGTTAAAATCGATGTCAACTTCAGGAACTCGTGCTACCAAGTTCAAATGACTGAAGAAAAATCCTTTTTCGCGCATCCATCGGCGGTGGTTGATGAGGGCGCACACATCGGCGATGGTACAAAAATTTGGCACTTTTGTCATATCTCGGGCGAAGAGGTCGACATCGGCCCGGCTTGCATTTTGGGGCAAAACACCTACGTTGGCCCACGGGTCAAAATCGGTAAGGGTGTAAGAGTCCAGAATAACGTGTCTATTTACGATCAGGTGGTTTTAGAGGACTACGTCTTTTGCGGGCCCTCCATGGTTTTCACCAACGTCATCAATCCGCGGGCCCACGTGCCGCGAAAAGATGAGTTTAAGCCGACCCTTGTTCGACGCGGCGCTACGTTAGGTGCCAACTGCACCATCGTTTGCGGCGTAGAGATTGGCCGCTTCGCGTTTATTGGGGCCGGCGCTGTGGTGACCCATGACGTGCCTGAGTTTGGTTTGATGATCGGCGTTCCTGCCGAACGGATCGGCTGGATGTGCCACTGTGGGCTGCAGCTGCATGGAATTGACGATGTCACTTGCGATGGCTGCAAATCTCAGTACACCATTACCGATGAATTTTGTCGGGCCAAAGTTTTAAAGAAGTGCTTTGAGGAAAAATGAACTCCCAATCTGCGGATTTTGTAATCGTCGGGGCCGGCGTCGTGGGTTTGACCCTGGCGCGCGAGCTCGTCAAACGTAAGCTCGGTCGCGTTCTAATTATTGAAAAAGAAGACCATGTCGGCGCCCATGCCAGTGGACGAAACTCTGGCGTGGTGCACGCAGGGATCTACTATCCCGCAGGCTCAATGAAAGCCAAATTTTGTGTGGACGGAGCTCGTCGCCTGCTTGAGTACGTGGATGAACACTCTTTGCCTATTTTGAAATGTGGCAAAGTCATTGTCGCCACAAGGCCTGAAAATGTGACCACTCTGGGCACCTTATTAGAGCGCGCCAAAGCCAATGGAGTTGAGGCCGAAAAGATTTCGGTGGATCAATTGCGCGAGTATGAGCCGCAGGCCAAAACCCATGAATGGGCCATCTGGTCGCCAAAGACGGCCGTCATTGATTCAAAGGCCGTTTTGCGAAAGCTTTCAGACGAAGTGAAAAGTTTAGGCGCCGAAATCGTGTTCACCAACGAGATTAAAAAAATCGATCCCGCGGCCCGGGTGATCGAATCGCCTAAGCAGAAGTGGTCTTATGGATTTTTGTTCAACACGGCCGGCGTTTACGCCGATCGCATTGCGCATCCATTTGGCGTCGGATTGAACTACCGAATCATGCCGTTTAAAGGCCTTTATTGGAAATCTTCAGAAGAATTCAGCGGCAAAATCCGTCGGCTAATTTACCCGGCACCCGATATTGGCATGCCCTTTTTAGGAGTGCATATTACGCGAACTGTGGATGGCAAAGTTTTGTTTGGACCGACCGCGATCCCGGCATTTGGCCGCGAGAATTACTCGCTCTTAGGTGGTTTGGATTTATTGGAGTCTCCGTCGATTTCCTGGCATCTGCTTAAAATGTTGATTCGAAATCCGGGGAATTTTCGCGCCTACGTGCGCGAAGAAATGGCCAGGTACAATCCGACCAACTTTTATAAAGAAGCTAAGAATCTGGTGCAGGAGTTAAAACGATCCGACATCGGTGACTTTTATAAAGTCGGCATTCGGGCCCAATTGATGGATTTGACCAAGGGTCAACTTGAGATGGATTTTGTGATTAAGCGCGGGGAAAAATCTTTGCATGTCTTGAACGCCATCTCACCCGCGTTTACGTCTTCGTTTGCCTTTGCGCCTTACTTGGTCGAACAGGCCCTCGAATCCCCAACCGCATTGATTGAAAATAAAACCAAGGAGTTGGAACATGTTTAACGCTCTTGATTTCGTCAAAAAAGAAATCGAATCGTCGGTGCAAACCAAAATTAAGATGATGGAAGATCCGGTGATTTTAAAGCAGATCGCCGAAATCACCGATGCCGTCATTGCCTGCTACAAGAACGGCGGCAAAACTATTTTGGCTGGCAATGGTGGAAGTGCGGGCGATGCTCAACATATCGCCGGTGAATTTGTAAGTCGCTTTTACTTTGAGCGACCGGGGCTTTCTTCTATTTCGTTGTCGTCTGATCCCTCAGTCGTGACCGCCATTGGTAACGATTACGGTTATGAGAATGTGTTCGCCCGCCAAGTGCAGGCCCACGGCCGAAAAGGGGATGTTTTCTTTGGCATCACCACTTCGGGCAAATCTCCCAATATTTTGAAAGCGGTCGAGGTCGCCAAAACCATCGGAATGAAGACCGTGGCTATGACAAGCGCCAAGGGTGGTGATTTTGCAGCTATGTGTGATTTTTCCGTGCAAGTGCCCTCCACCATCACGCCCAAAATTCAAGAATGTCACATCACCATTGGCCACGCCATTTGTGCAGGGGTTGAAGAGGCGCTCTTTAAAAAATGAGCGGCTTTCGCCAGCAATTTTTGACCGTTAGCACGGGAACTTTGATTGCCCAGGGCCTAACCATGGCCCTGATGCCCATCGTGACCAGACTTTATGCGCCTGGAGATATGGGCGAGTATGCTTTGGCGGTTTCGATTTATTCCATCATTGGCGTGATGGCGAATTTACGGCTGGAGCTGACCTTAGTTTTGGCCAAGACCGATTTAGAGGCGCGAGTTTTGGCCACAGTGGCCTTAGTGAGCTCGGCCTTGTTTGGAGTGGTCTCAACCCTTGGTCTTCTTTTATGGAAGGGCCCCACGGTCTTTACTTTTCTAACAGGCTTTTCGGTCTTTTTGACCGGGGCTGTGCAAACCATGGCCTATTGGCTCAGCCGCCATCAAAAATTCAAAGAGTTCGCCAAGCGCAATATCATTGAGAAATTGGTGGTCTTGATTTTAGGGCTTGGACTCGGGTGGCTAGGTTTTCAATCCTGGGGACTTATTGGTGCACAGACGGCCGGACTTGCCTGCGCCTTTTTGTATATGATCAATCAGGGGGAATTTCGCTTTGCAGTTCGGGATTGGTGGAAGACTGTCCGCGGGTTCGGTGATTTTCCGACGAAGAATGTGATCTCTTCCCTGTTTTTTGCCGGCGCTTTGTTTTTACCCTCGATCTTATTTGCGGCGCATTTTCCGATGGAGGCCTTGGGTCAGTACAACCTGACCTATCGAATTTATGAAATTCCCATCACTCTAGTGGGAACCGCCTTTTCAACCGTCTATTACCGGCGCAATGCGGAGCTTGCCACAAACGAAAGGCGCAGAACCTTTTGGCGCATGACCGGTCTTATGGCCGCGCTATTCGGCCCGCCAATGGTTTTGACCGCGCTCTTTGGGGTTCCGATTTTTTCATTCGTCTTCGGCGCGGACTGGAGCCAGGCCGGCTATTTAGCTTTATGGCTTGCGCCCTACTCTTTATCTCGATTGCTCTATGTGTCCCAGTGGTCGATGCTTTTGCTGGAGCGAAAACTAAGTCTTGAGCTTGGCATTCATATCACGCTTTTTTCCGCCCAAGTCGGCGGATTTTTTCTAGGCCTTTGGCAAGGCGCGAGCGTCATGTCCTGTGTCCATTGGATGGCCGTTTTGGGGACCATCACGCACCTTCTAGGATTACTAGTGATTTATAGAAGTCTGAGATCGGCTCCACCTAATGGACCTCTAAAAGCCAAATATGCCTGATTGGACGCGAAAACGCGACTGGATCGGAGAATTATCTCCGCTCGCAAGGCCACACGAAAGGAACAAAAACAGATATTTGGAGGAACTGATGCGTAAAGAATATGATTTTACTAAATTGAAAAAGGCAGAGCCAAAGTATCTTAAGCAAGTATGCCAAAAAAGGACTTGAGCCTTCTGCAAATTGGCCGCATCCACCCAAAGGTAAAAAAACGGGCTAACCTTTGCGCGCGACTATGAAGATGGAACCGAACTGATCGGCGTGGGTTTCGGGGTTGGGGCCAGGCTCGATTTTGCGCAGCCAATACGCGAAGCGTAGCGCCCAATGGGGCGCGGACTTTCCCGTCATGCGGACAAAGCGACGATTGATCAGCTCGTAGAGCGAGCTTGAGTAACGACCCACTCCGACGACTTTGACCGTTTCAAAACCGGCGGACTCGAACAGACTCTTAATCGTCGATTGTTTGAACTGCCAGATATCCGTCAAAGGCACATCGTCGGAATTCTCTGGCCAATGCTTTTTACCCACAAGGCGCTTCAAGGTGACGGGAATTACGTTCTCCCAAAACTCAGTGGAAATTCCAGGCTCTTTGGTCAAGCACAGAACGCCACCGGGCTTTAAAATACGAATCATTTCGGCGAGAAATCGAGGTACATCTGGTAGGTGATGCAAAAACGCATTCCCCACGATGCAATCAAACCGGTTATCAGGAAAATGGGTTTGAAAAATATCACCCTGTTCGGTTTTGATTCCGTGAACGCCCAAATCGCGAGCGCGCTGGCTTAAGATATTAAGAGCATCTTGATTGATGTCCAAGGCGACACAGTTTTTAAAAAGCCCTTTGCGCATCAAATTTAAACTGATGTAACCCGTGCCGGCGCAAACATCGAGCAACTCGTCCCACTGACTAGGCGGAAGCCACGCCACCTTGCCTTTGATTTCTTGAAAACACCAATCCGCCACCGGCAGCCACTGATGATGAGCGTACTCTTCACCAAGATCTGCATTCGCCTGAATGACACGATTTTGCCCTTGGGTGGTCAGCTGGAAACTGTTTTGTAAATGTCCCTGCAAAAGGGGGCGAACGACGCGGTTCAGTTGCTCAGGATGAACGTGTGTCTCCACTGTTACCGGGCCTCGCTTTTGGCCAAATTAAGCAAGGGCGCAATCAAAGTCTCTTCACAACAAGGCAAAACCGGCTTCCAGTCGGGGCTTTCGAGGTCGAACTGGGTTTTGCCGCAAGCGCAGATTTTCTTGTAAGGCGTGGCGGGCGAACCAAGCACGAGGGTAAAGGGTTCAACCGATTTGGTGACGAGGGCCCCCGCCCCGATCATCGCGAAGGCACCAATTTCAATTCCACAACGAAGAACGGCGCCCGCACCCACAGCCGAACCAGAATGAAGAACAGTGTCGATGACCTTCCACCCCTTAACGCCAGCCCTTGGGTAAAGGTCATTGGTGAAAACCACATGGGGACCGACAAACACATAGGGTCTTATCTGGACGCCATCATAAATGGAAACCCCGTTTTGAATACGGGAGCCCTCACCAATTGTGACTTTCCCATCCACGTAGCAGTCTTTGCCAATCGAGCAGCCTTTGCCAATTTGGGCGCCTTTTCGAACATGCACATAGTGCCAAACCTTGGTTTCGGTGCCGAGTTGGGCACCCTCTTCGACGGAGGCGGTGGGATGAACATAAGCGTCAGTCATAGGGGTAAGGTATTGAGGACCGCCGTGGCGAAGTCAAGGGCGCCTTGCCCCAGTCGGTTCCCAAATGATAGGACTAAGAGACCCATGACGCAAAAGCCCTTAAAAATCTGGCACATCAACAACATCGCCGAAGTGGGGCGCATCCTCACTGAGGGCTTACGCAAAGCCGGTGTCGACGCCGAATTTTTTGATATTCCGAAGCCTTTTTCAAAACACTCTCTATGGGTCAAATTTTTTGGAACCGGGACCCGATTTCGAGGCGCCCAGGAGCTTATCAAACGGGCCGAGGCCGCGGGCGTCGACGCTCTTCACGTTCACTACACGACGGCGGCATTGTGGTTTGTTTGGGGCCGCATCCCCGTCATTATCCATGCTCATGGTTGTGATGTTCGACTAGAGCCCAAGAGTCCGGTTTTAGATTTGGTGAACAAAGTGGTTCTACCCCGTGCGCGGACCGTACTTTATTCCACTCCGGACCTGAGAAAATGGATTGATCGGGCGGCGACGTTTTTACCCAATCCCATGGATTTGGATTTGTTCTATCCGCGCGATGTAAAACGAGATCCCCATTTGATTTTTTTGCATCTACAGCTGCAGGAGATCAAAGGTGCGCCTATGGTCTTGGCGGCAGTTCGCACACTGAAGTCACGACACCCACACCTTCGCTTTCAAGCTGTGGCCATTGGTGAATATGTTGAGGAAGCTCGAGCGGCCGGTGTGGAAGTCTTGCCCCGCCAGCCGCGAGAAAAGCTACCCGAAATTTTGTCGAGTGCCGGCTTTATTCTAGGCCAAGTGAAAGTGGGCGCGATCGGGATGTCGGAGCTTGAAGTCTTAGCTTTGGGCCGCACGGTTTGTTGTCATTTTGAATACGACGATGTCTATGCGGAAGCACCCCCGTTCGTGAAGGCCCGCACAGAAGAAGAAATTGTCGCGGCCGTTGAGCGCTATCTCGAAGACCCCAAAGTTTATTCAGATCTTGAGTCCCGCGCACGAACATGGCTTGAGCGCTTTCATGATCGCGACTCAGTTTGCGCCGAGCTTGCGAAGATGTATGAGAGCATGGGACTAAGAGAAGACTCGCTCACACGCGACCGACAACCGGAAATGATGTCCTGATCTCGGATTCAATCGGACGCCAGAAATAACAAAAGCCAAGCTCACGCTTGGCCCCGTCTTGCATACTCCCTCCCTTGCTGGGCCCAATGTCCGGGACACCAGAAGGGAGCAAGTATGGATCATACCCAATATGATTCTTATCGGCTCGCCATTGGAATTTTTAAATTCTTGCTTGCGCTGCACTTCGTGCTGCTCAAGCTGCTCCTGCTGTGGAGCCAATTGGCGCTTATGATCAACCCGGGCTAACCTCGTGTGGGATTTCACTTTGTCTGTGGAATGACTTAGACCCCCAAATCTATAGGTGAACTGGACTTGGGTCTGGCGCTATTAAGATTAACCTCAGGCCGATTCATTCATTCCCCGTCCGGAATCCGGACGAACAGAGCATAAACATGTACACATACCTATATATTTTTCAGGTACCTTGACTAAACAGATCCACTCTAACTAACCTCCGGCGAACTGGAGGTCCAATATGCGCAAGATCACCGCTCTTTTTGCTCTCGTACTCGGTTTCTTTGGATTCAGCACAGCTTTTGCTAAAGAAGACTCCGAAAGCGTTTTGAAGTCCTACAATTTCAAAGTTGAGAAAAAGGACTTTACTGAAGTCAGGCCAGGCCAGCAGGATTTCTAGCCTGACACTTAGGAAGAAGTCCATGGTGGGAGCTATTACGATTGGGGGCGCGATTTGCGCCTCTTTTCTTATTTCGTCAGTGAAACAGGAGATGCCGATGGGTGGCTTTTCATTCATTTTGTCCGAAATGGCCATGCCCACCTCCCTAGACCCTCTGGAGGCCGACTACTCAAACAACTTGCATGCTTCACAGATGGTTCACAATGCTCTGTTAGAAGTTTCCGATGACAACACCCTTCAATCTAGCATCCTTGAGTCTTTTAGTTACGATCCTCAATCACGCCAAATTCAATTCACACTTCTTAGTGACGCGAAATTCAGCGACGGATCGCCCATTACGATTGAAGATGTCGAGATTACGATCAGGCGCATGATGGCAAAACGGCCAACATTTCCCGTCCTTCGACATATCGAGGGCATCCATGCCTGGGCCAACGGGACCGCCCCCCTCACCACACGACCCGCCGGAATTCAGATTAGAGGAAACACCCTGATCGTGCAACTCGGTCAAGACGTGAAAAACCCACTTTTTCGATTCGCACTCCCAATTTATGGCGTTGTTAAGAAAGATTGTGTCGACCTCAAAACAAACACGTTAAAACCCAACTGCCCCACCAGTGGCTTTTACCTCCTGGCCGAAACCGCTGGTAACACGCTTTCATTTAAGCGGAGCTTAAACGTCGCAAGCCGAGGTCACCAACTCGCCGATTCCATCGACTTGATTTATCAAAACGGTGCCCTCAACAAGGCAAAGCTAGAGTCCTTGGCGCAGTCTGGCACACAGGTGATCTTCTCCGAGGAGAGCTCCGCAGCAAGCGAAAACAAAACAATTCAAGAAGGCTTAGGCTTCACTCGAATCGAACATCCAAATGCGCGCTTCTCGGTTTTCTTATTAAACCCCAAGGCCAATATTTTTTCGAATTTAGTCTGTCGTCAACAATTTGCCTCTGTCTTTCGCCAGGAGCTGGCGAAAAACCTGAATCTCAACAGCACTGAGTCCAGCATCTTCAATCGAATCATCCCGGGCTACATGAGCCCTGAGGAGTTAGCCCAAGTCATAACCCCAAACGATTCAGATCGAAATCGATGCCTTGAATTCTTCAGCGGACAAGATTTGCGCTGGATGCCTCAAGCCTCAAGTGCATCAGACACCGCCATCCACGGGGCCCTCGCTGCCACCACGAAGCGGCTAAATCTCAAGCTTAAGATCGTGCCAGAAAAGAATAGACAAGAGCGATTTGATGATTTTGTTCATAACAAGATTGATCTACTGATGGCCGGGAGTGGTTTTTGGGCCTTTGACCCGGTCGGTGATGTTCAAATGCTCTTCACTCCAGGATTGCATAAGCCGCTCGTGTCTTTGGCTGAAGACACTCACCTTCAAAATATTCTGCGAGGCCTTGAGTTCGAAGACAATCCAGCGGCTCGACTCAAAAAGGTGAATGAATATCTTTACGAGCAATCTGTCTTCAACGTTTACGCCCACTCGAAGCGAGTTTACGTCGTAAAGGGCCCCGGAGTCAGCAAGAGCATTCCCGTCGCTATAACTCCTCCCGCGCCATGGCAGGTGTTTCGTGTGGAGAAAAAGTAGGCCTTCCCCCGCCCTAATCGCCGATCATATTTTATGCAAACTCGCAGCTTTAGGTGATGAACCGCTAAATTGCGACTTAGCAACACTCGGGCCTCTTCACTACGCCTCACTCTACCCAAAATCAACACCCGCCGACGCTCTCATTTGGGCGCAAACATTTTCAGGTATGGATCTCAATCGAGACCTCGCAATCTTAAAAGCGCTGGTCGAAAGAGTCGAACGAAGAGCCATCGAAGAAGGTCGATCCAGGGGGGAGGCCAGCTGTACGCTCCCCCGGTCCGATGGCATGGCCGCTTTTCCCACCTTTGGGGTTGGGCCCAGAGCATTTGAACTAGCGAGGCGAAAGGCGTATTCGGAGGCTGTGGAGCGATTCACATGGGCAAGTTGGTGGGACAATCGCTCCATTGGCGCAAAAATCTCACGGGATTCTTGCATCAATTGGTCGAGTTCGGCTCGGGAGATTGTCCATGCCATAAATGACCTCGTACCCATCAAAAGAACAATTCGAATTGAGCCCTCTGTTGATACGCCCATTCAGACCCAAATTTACTTTTTTGTTCTCGAAAATGACGGGCTCGTCAGCGGGGGAGCCTCGGGTACGCTTGAAGAGCAAGATCATACGCAAATTCGGGCCCTGGGAGAGCTGTCTCGCCATGCCTCTGCGGCTCGTAAACTTCTGGCAGGCGCCCGCGCCCAGACCTTTTACGAGCGTCGCCTCGCCTATATGGCGACTCACCCTACTTGCCCCATTCTGAACAACCGGATCATGAATTCCGGGAGCTCTGTTTTACAGCTACCTGACTTGAAGTTTGATGAAGGTGTTCATCACTCAATGTCTAAAGAAGTGTATGTCCATCGGTGCTACTTTGAAAACCAACCTCCTTTTGTTGGCGGTGACCTTGAAAGGCTTTGCCTATGAAATGGACGAAGCCCGTTGTCGCGATGGCTACAGCGCTCCTAGTGGGAATCTCGGCCTCTTATTGGGCCTTCAACTCTTATGTTACAAATATTGCTGAGGAGCTTATCAGCGCAATTCTCCACACCGAGTCCGCGGCCATTCAGCAGGGCAATCTTTTATCTTCTATTACTAAGCTTCAGTCGTCGGTTGATCACTCGGAAAATTTAGCGGGAGTCGCCGCTTATGATCTTTCATCTGACCCCTTACTTAAAAATCCATTGATTCTATTGGGTACACTCCCAGATCAGCCCATTGAGCCAAATCAGAGGCAGCGGCGTATCGGACTCTTCGATCACGTATTCACTCACCCCATCGAAAACCAAAAGCTCCTGATCTTTTACTTTAAGCCGCGATTCATTTCTTATACTTTTGCATTCACTACGGCGTTGCTGACGGTATTTCTACTCGGTTTTGCCCTTTTTGGCCGACAATTAGAATCCGTTCGTGCGAACGCCCGGATTCACGCTTTTCAGCAAATCTCGGAACAGATTTCACATGATATCAAGTCACCTCTGAGCGCTCTCAATCTCTACAGTGGTGCCATGGCCAAAAAAGGCCATCCAACCGAGCTATTGGAGGGAGTGGTTCAACGAATTAGCGAAATCCTCGACGACCTGAAAAAAAAATCAGATCTGTTGAAGTCCGGGCAGTCCACCTTTCGATTGGACCGAGCTCTCAAGCAAGTCGTTGACGAGAAAAGAATGGAGTATCCGTTTCATCAACTGCTGCTGGAGGGAAGTGGCGACTTCCAAACCCGAGGGATTGAAAGCCAGTTTAAACGTGCAATCTCAAACTTACTCAACAATGCCATTGAGGCAAGCACAACAGAAAGACCGATTCGTGTTCTGTTTCAGCCCTCGGGTCAGACCTGTACAATTGCTCTGGTAGATGAGGGCAAAGGAATACCCGATGACATTCAATCACGACTTTTCCAAAGAGGCTCTTCCTTCGGCAAATCCAATGGTAACGGCCTTGGTCTTTATCACGCAAATCAAGTAGTGGAGTCGATGAATGGAAAGCTCGAGCTGAAATCGACTCTCGGAATCGGAACCCGGGTGACAATTCAGCTTTCGAACTTGTGAACGGAAGCCCGGACACCGCCGGACGCCAGAAATAACAAAAGCCAAGCTCACGCTTGGCCCCGTCTTGCATACTCCCTCCCTTGCTGGGCCCAATGTCCGGGACACCAGAAGGGAGCAAGTATGGATCATTCCAACAATGATTCTTATCGGCTCGCCATTGGAATTTTTAAATTCTTGCTTGCGCTGCACTTCGTGCTGCTCAAGCTGCTCCTGCTGTGGAGCCAATTGGCGCTTATGATCAACCCGGGCTAACCTCGTGTGGGATTTCACTTGTCTGTGGACTGACTTAGAACCCCAAATCTACAGGTGAACTGGACTTGGGTCTGGCGCTTCAGGTGGTTTGCTGTTGGAAGGTGGTGCGGGGGGTGCGGTTGACGATTAGGAAGTCCCAGATTCCCGCCCAGTAGCCGCTGCCATAACCGACATGAAGAATGAAACAAGTGATCAAGACTTGCAGCCGTTGGGAGAGAGACAAACCTTTACCCGCCAAAGCGAGTCCGGCCACAGCATAGGAGAAAAGAATCAGCGCCAATAGTGGGTTCACCAAAGGAATGAAAATCGATAAAGGCAGTCCGACCGCCCACGTTGCTAGGAATAGAGCCGGCGCCATCTGTCGATAGGTGGTGACCGCGCCATGCTTTTTATTCACGAATACTTTGAAATAGCCATACTGGAAGAACTGCCAAAAAGCCTTCTTGTAACTGCCGCGCACAAGATAAGTCACCTTGGCCGCATGAACGTACATGATCTTATGATTTTTCTGGCGCACGCGGAAATTGAACTCATCGTCTTGATTTCGGGTCAGGCTCTCATCAAACAAACCGATCTCGTTGAAGATGGTGCGCCGATACATCGGCACGCCGACCGTGTCGACAAAGGCATCATCCGTCATCGTTCGGTAATTGCCGCTTCCCATACCAAACTTGGACTCCATGGCGTGCGCGATCGTCGCGCCCGCGGCGGAGTCCGAGACGTGCTGATAATCCCCGCCCACGCAGGCCACATCTGGCCGATTGGCTAAAACGTGAACTAAACGGGAGAGATAATCAGGGGCCATTACATTGCGGGATCCTACAATTTGAATGTACTCGCCCGCGGCGTGCTGCACCCCTAGATTGAAGGCGTAAGGAGTTAATTTTTTTACGTTGTCGACCGTGCGCACGCGCGGATCTTCTTCGCCAAGCCGTTTTAGGACTTCACGTGTTCCGTCCTCACTCATACCATCTACAACAAGAACTTCGAGACTTGGGTAATCGGAACTCAGAATCGCACGGACGGTCCCCTCGATGTGCTTCGCTTCGTTTCGACAAGGAATCACAACTGAGACCAGTCCACTCACGGACGGGCCACCTTTAAGAAAACTTCGATGACCCGGGCCATTTGCTCGGCCGTAAGTTCGGGGAAAAAGGGCAAACTAATCATTCTCTCGGCCACGGCCTCCGAGACAGGGAACTGGCCTTCTTTGTAACCAATCAATTTGAACGCCGGTTGCCGACTTAAAGGCACGGGATAATGAATTCCGTAACCAATGCCCTGTCGGTCCAACTCAATTAAGACCTCATCGCGATTGCTCACTTCGATCACATAGAGATGATAAACCGGCGTCGCCCGATCGCGCACCCTCAACGTGCGAAAGCCCTTGGGCTCAAGAACTTCGTTATAAGCCTTGGCCAGCTCTCGACGACGCTCCGTCCACTCTTCGATCTTTTGCAATTTTACGTTCAAGACGGCGGCTTGCAGACCATCCATCCGCGCATTGGTGCCGAAGAACTCATGGACATATTTGTCAACACGACCATGATTCACGTAACGACTCATCCACTGGTACAGGTTTTCTTCTTCCGTCAAAATAAAGCCGGCATCACCAAACGCGCCGAGATTTTTACCCGGATAAAAACTAAAGGTCGCGATATGTCCGTAGGTACCAACCGCATTTTCACCCCACTTGGCAAGGTGGGCTTGGGCGCAATCCTCTATCACCTTCAATCCATTGTCGTCGGCGAAGGACATGATCACGTCCATTGGCTCAGGGATGCCGTAAAGATGAACCGGAATCATCGCCTTGGTTTTCTTGGTGACCTTCGCCGCTGCATCACGCAACGAAAATTGCCTGTACTCGGGGTCAATATCGACCAACACCGGCGTCGCACCGACTTCGACCACAGGCTCCACAGTTCCAAAGAATGTGTGATTGGGCACCAAAACTTCATCACCTGGTCCGACACCAAGGGCCCTTAAGGCCACCGTCAAGGCCGTGGTTCCATTGGCGCACCCCACGCCGTAACGACCGCCGTGGATTCGCAAAAACTCTTGCTCAAATTTGTCGACTTCGGGTCCTTGAATAAAAGCGCGAGACTTCAACACCCCATCTATCGCCACTCGAATTGGACCTTCGAGGCTTTTAAATTGAGCGTCCAAATCCATAAAGGGAATTTTGTCCATAAATCTTCCTAAAGCGTAAGGCCGGGCTGAATTTGTCCTAGGCGACATTTCTTGGGTACAAAGCGCAGAGAAACTTCTTTGCCGGTTTCGACCGATTCATATATCGCGGAGATGAGCTCCAAAGATTTTCGCCCCTCTAGGCCGTCCACCAAGGCACTTCGACCCTCGCGAATGCTCTCGACCACTTTGTTAAGATACTCAGTGTGGCCGAAACCATAAACGTTGGGCGGACTGTTGCGATATTTATCTAGAACCTCGGAGTCGCCGGACTGGGTCTCTGAAAAATTCCACGTTTTCATCTCATTCACGGCAAAGCCTGCGATTTCTACTGTGCCTTTTTCACCTAAAATAGAAATCGATCCTTCGAGATCTTTCGGGCGGGTGGCGGTCGTGGCTTCGATAATTCCAAGCCCACCATTTTTGAATTTCAAAATGACCACACCGGTGTCCTCGGTCTCGATATTCACGAGCGCGGTCGACGTCTTGGCGAAGACAGATTCCACATCCCCCATCATCCACTGCAAAAGATCCACGTGATGGGAAGCTTGATTCGCAAATACGCCACCGTCGTAGGCCCATGTTCCACGCCATTTGTCTTGATCGTAGTACTTTTGCGTTCGACACCAGCGCACGCGCACGGTCCCGAGTACGAGCTTACCAAAGCGGCCGGCTTCGAGAGCCTCGCGTAGTTTTTTAACCGGATGATTATAGCGATTTTGTTTGACGACAAAAAGTCTCACTCCAAAGGCGTCGCAGGCCGAAATCATTTGATCCGCATCTTGCAGCGTAAGCGCCATCGGCTTTTCGACCACCACGTGCTTGCGAAACTTGGCCATATCAATGGCGTGCTGGGCATGTAGACCACTCGGGGTCAAAATGCTGACCACGTCAATTTGATCGCCCATTTTTTCAAGCATCTCAAAGCGATCACCAAAAGCCTTAACCCCATGCTTTTGCGCGATGGCTTGGGCTCGGCTCACCTCCGTGTCGCAGACCGCGACCAGTTCGGCACCGGGCACGGCTCCGGAGGTAAGAGCATCCACATGTTTGGGGGCGATTCGACCACACCCTAAAAGGGCGAATTTCAGTTTGGACATAGGTACCAAGGGATATCAAATTCAGCTCGAGTAAGCACGACTCGTCCCGATCTAATGACGCAATGCGCTTATTGACCTCGATGCGTGGCACAGTCATAACAAAATTCTATGCGGTTTCGCCGAGTCAGTTGGAAACATTTGCTGCCCGACACAGTTTTGCTTTTGGCCTCCTTGTACCTAAGCCTTTGGCTGCGCACAGGATGGGATGGGCTCGATCAACACCTCTCTACATTGAACCACTTGGCGGTGGTGTTTTTGGTGATTCGCTTGGGCGTCTTTTATTTTTTGGGAATTTACCAAAGTCTTTGGCGCTACATCTCTTCCCGAGACGCCAGTCGACTGGCTCTGGCCGTCATTTTATCCACGCCCCTGATGATCTCAGTGACTTTTTTTAGTGCGGAGTTAGGCAGTGTGCCGCGCTCGTTTTTTATCATTGATGCCTTGCTGGCTTCCGTATTTCTTATGGGACTTCGCTTGACTCGCAGGCGACTTTTCGAGTGGCAGATGCAGCCGCGCAAAGGCAGTGTCAGCCTCGGAAAACTGATCATTTACGGGGCAGGCCAGAATGGGCGCCTTTTAGCTCAGCGATTACTGAGCGATCCCCATCGCGACCGGGATTTGTTGGGCTTTATTGACGACAGTGCCGAAATGAGTGGCAAACGCATTCAGGGCCTACCTGTGCTGGGAGCCCACACCGATTTAGAAGAAGTGCTGCGCCAGTCGGGTTGCACGGAGCTGGTCGTCGCCATCACCCACCCGCCGGCGGACTTGATGCGAGATCTCGTGGTGCTAGGACGAAAGCTGAATGTTCGGGTCTTACGAATTGCCCACTTTGATTCGACCTCAATCGCACGAAGTGAAGCCCTCTACCGACAGGTGGAGCTTAAGGATTTATTAACTCGCCCTGCGGCGGCGATCGACATTCAATCGATTCAAGAACTGGTGCGCAACAAAGTGGTTCTAGTGACTGGGGCTGGTGGAAGCATTGGCTCAGAATTGGCCCGTCAGTTGGCAAGACTTGGACCTTCTCGCTTACTCTTGCTCGATCATTCGGAATTTAATTTATTTGAGATCGATCGGGAACTGAGACCCAACACAGAAGATTTCTCGCACGTCGTACCACTCTTAGTCGACATCAAAGACAAACGGATGGTGAACGAAGTCTTCACCAAGCACCGGCCACAGGTGGTGTTTCATGCGGCCGCGTATAAGCATGTACACCTCGTGCAAGCCAATGTGGCTTCTGCGGTCTTAAACAACGTGCAGGGCACGATGAATCTGCTCGAAGCTTCTGAGAGTCAGCAGGTCGAGCGCTTTGTCATGATCTCAAGTGATAAAGCGGTCAATCCCGTGGGCGCTATGGGCGCGACGAAAAGAGTATGTGAACTTCTAACCAGTCAAATGGGGCTTAAAACGGGAAAACGATATTCCTCCGTGCGTTTTGGCAATGTTTTGGGAAGCTCTGGAAGTTTAATTCCCGTTCTTCGACAACAAATTGAAAGTGGCGGTCCGGTGACTATCACTCATCCCGATATGACCCGCTACTTTATGCTTATTCCTGAGGCTGTGTCTTTGGTTTTAATGTCAGCCACCTTGTCTGAGCCCGGGGATGTGAATGTGTTGAACATGGGTGATCCCGTACGTATTTTGGATTTGGCCAAAAACTTGATCGCGCTGATGGGTCGTAGGGAAGATGAGATCTCCATCGCCTTCACGGGCGCGAGGCCCGGCGAAAAAATGTTTGAAGAGTTGTGCCTAACGGGGCACGAGCGGACCACGCGCCACCCGGACATTATGACCATCCCCATGGGTGATCATGGTCAATCCTCAGGCTTCACGAATCTCTCAACCCAGGCCCAGGAACTCTTGACCCTGGCCGAGCAAGGCCATCCCGACCTACTCAGCCGGTTGATCGGCATGGCCAATCAATCGATTAGGCCCCCTCGGGACCAAGGCGTCTTGAACAGATCATAACTTTCAGGTTCTTCGTCGAGCCAAATTGAGACATGAGCTTTTGGACCACCCCGTGTGTTGATACACTCTTCATAGGGCAGGGGTTCGGGAGTTTATCTGGTGACAGCAAACAAAGGAGAAGTGACGTGCGCGTAAATCGCAATTTGCGGGTGGCGGTGACCTTTAGCATCCTGAGTTTCGTCATTGGATTTTCATTTCAAAACTGTGCGCCGGAACAGTATTTCAAGGCGGTCAAAGTCAGCGATGATTCCACTGATGGATCCAGCACAGGCGGCCCCTTTCTTCCCGGGCCCACGGTCAACCCGCTGGGTGAGCGCTACATTGTCACTTGGGGTGAGTTGCAAACAACCGCCGACGGTAAGGTCGCGGGCATGGATATTGTCGGCCGGGTCATGATGGTTCGAGACGCGTTGTCTGGCGCGACAGAGACTTTCGCCCACGGGATTGGACTCGTTTCAGGTTCCAATGCGGCCCATGTTCACGATCTGCCTTGCTCGGTCAACGGCGGCGGCGGTCACTACAAGATCGACTACTCGGTCGCGGCGGCCCTGCAAGACAACGAGATTTGGCCCGCCATTGTCGCCCAGCAAGATGGCATCGGTCCCGGCTATGTTCGCACCAATCAACACTTTGCCCGCGCCGAAGCCCAGGCCTTTGTCGTTCATTCGGCGAGCGGGGCTCGTATGGCGTGCGCCGATCTTCACTCTTTGCAAACGAGTTCGACAAAGGGTGGACGCTTCTTGAATACGGCCTTTGGAACATCCATTCAAAACCAAGGTCAAGGAGTGGCCATCATCGCACGTGAAGGTGGCGACAATCAGACCGTGGTTCGCTTGTCGATAAATGGATTGTTGCCTAGCACGAGCTACATGGCCCACGTTCACAACCAAGCTTGTAATAATGGCGACGGTGGCGCTCACTACAAAATGAATCCAAATGTTACGGAAGTCGCAGCCAGCGCCAACAATGAAATCTGGCCACTCTTCACCACTTCAACCACCGGTCACGGGGAAACTCGGGTCGCCGTCAGGCACGTCGCACGGGCCGACGCGATGTCGGTTGTCATTCATGATCCAGCCAATTCAGCCAATCGCTTGATGTGCGTGGATCTAAGCCTCGATGCGGGCTTTATTCCCACCGAGTCTGGACTTACAAAGTTTCCCAATCTCTTTGGTACAGCCAAACTGGTGCGCACGGGTGCTGGCGAAACCAAAGTCACAGTGGCTTTGAGTGGATTGGCACCCGCCACATCCTACGCCATGCATGTTCATGATCGCCCCTGTCACATTGCGGGGGGAGGCGGCCATTACAAAATCGACTATTCCGTCGCGGCCGCTATAGAGTCCAATGAAATTTGGATCAGCGCGACCACCGATGCAGTGGGCGCTGGCACCGGCACGAAGACGGTGAAACATATTGCCCGGCCCGAGGCCTATTCGGTCGTCATTCACGATGCAGATGGATCCCGTCTGGCTTGTTCGGATCTATACTTCTAAACTTTGACCGACTTCCAACCCCGTGGCTAAACCTTGCGATTGCAAGCCGGGGTGTCATTGCCAAGAAGCTGCCGGCCGCTATTACCTTTGGGAATCCCCCACCGAGGGCTGCTACGCCCCTAATCTCCTAAAAGACCCAAGAAAGAACACCAAAAAATGGTGGATCACAAAGCAGCACACCTACGGAGGCGCTCTTAATTATCGAAAACTTCCGCGCCCGTTTGCCAAAGATAAGCTGGTGCATGGCGTATTCAAGGCCGACATTAGGGGCGGCCTAAGGTTCACCAAGCATGAAAAGACGGTCCGAGAAATTCTAGCGCAAGTGTCGCGCCGTTATGGCGTTCGCATAAAGGACGTGGCCATTAACTTTAACCACATCCATTTGCTTTGGTACTCGCGTTCAAAAGAGGCGCACACCCGCTTCATTAGACTTTTCGCCGCTGAGTTGGGACGCTACTATGCGCGCCTGCGCCG
Organism: Bdellovibrionales bacterium; assembly: GCA_050250515.1. Taxonomy (GTDB): domain Bacteria; phylum Bdellovibrionota; class Bdellovibrionia; order Bdellovibrionales; family UBA1609; genus JALHOQ01. The sequence continues at coordinate 19,127 of JBFWON010000015.1, forward strand.
GCAGTACCGAATCAAACCAGGACCCCTATGGCAGGCCCGGCCCTTCACCCGATTGGTGTCATGGGGTCGAAGAAGCCTTGAGGCCGTGGCACGATACATTCGCAAGAATCGGGACGAGGTGCTGGGTTTTGTTTCTTACCAGAATCGTCAGCACCGGTTGAATGCCTTTTTGGTCGCTTGGGACGAGCATATGAGGCTAGCTTCAGGCTAGAGCCAAAAAAAATGAGAAGTAGGATCAATCGGGCCCAGCAGGAATTGTTTTCAAACCGGCGTGACAGGCTATGCCCATACGGGTAGATCCCTGCCGTAAGGTAAGGGGATCTCAAATGAAAGCACTCTTTTATTTGATCGTCGCGGCTCAGATCGCGAACGCTCATGCACAGGATTCCAATTGCGCGGTTTTTCTTGCACCACCCAATGGGCTCACCGCCTTGCCACGAGCGGAAGCTCTCGAAGCTCTGGCAAAATTTCTGGGCTGGAAGAATTCGGAACCTACGGCGGCGATGGACCTCAAGGGATCCGTCGCATGGAAGGAAACGCAATTTCCTAAGGGCGAGTCGGTCTCAGCGACTTCCGATGAAGCTCAGCTTTTGTTTTACGCCGGAAGATCCTCAGATCTTAGCCTGCCAGGTCTCGACTTCACCATCGATAGCGCGCGCGCCTACGGACAGCTTCGCAATCTTCGCTTGGGTGAATCAAACTTGATCAACGGACTTAAATCACCACACGCCGACCGTATCCTTCTGGAGATTCAAAATCTTGAAAGTCAAATTCACCTCACCCCTGGTCAGCGCCAATTGATTCGAGATTGGGAAGATCTTCTTAAGGATCAAGTTTACCTGTGGTCGGGTCCCAAACAGTTCATTATCAAGAAGCACTCCGTTTCACTCTCATCCTGGACAACCGTGATTCTTAGGAAAAATGGCGACGGTAAAATGGAATCGGCGTCGGTCCTGATTGAGGACTTCGACCCGTCTGATAGAACGAAGATAGTGGATAGGAACTCGCTCGAATTTCGTTTTTGAAGCGCCCCTCTGTCTCGAATTGAGACGGCACGATCAATCAAATCCATCATTTTTATGGTTAGTGTTAATCTAAATCGATGTGTTCTTGTCCCCTGTTTTCAATAGGCCTTAGCCTTTTCATCGGGCTTGCGAGCCCCGCTTGGGCCGGGCTTTCGGCTAAGGGAGGTTCTTCTGCTGGCGGAGGTAATCCTTCGGCTCCGCGGCAGTGCGGAAATCCCCTCAAGGAAGATCAGGCTTTTATCGAGAGTGAGTATAAGAAGGCTCAAGCCAAGATTGGCCTTGAATCCCCTGATCTAAAAAAGTGCCTAGACTATGCCACTGCACTCAACAAAAAATGCCATGACGTTGAAAAGGACGACAAAGATTGCAAAGAACGAATGGGGGGTATCCTTAAGGCCCTCGACACCAAGTCGATGTCCGGACAATCCAACCGCTTGATTGAGACCTCCACAAAATTTGCCAACTGTCAGCGCAAGATCGGCTTTTGTTATACCGACGGTTCTGAAAATGGTCAGGCCGAAGCTGAAGCCATTTTAAAAAAGTGCTACAGTGAAGCTAGGAGACAAGCCGAAACCAATCAAAAAATTCCAAATGCGGCCGCAGCGGACCGGGCGATCGAATATGGTGCCATTAAGGAATTTACACAAGCACTTTACTGGCGCGGTAAATCCATTCGAGATTGCTATGAAGCCGAGGGTAAGAAAACCGAAGAAGAAGCCCAAAAACGATGGTTGGAATCCGCGGGTCTTAAGACCGAGGAACAATTTAAGAAAGAAAAATTCTTTTGTTTCACCGGTGACACGGGAATTCGTATTTGCCGATTTGACGAAACCGGCAAACAGAATTTCAGGGAATCGGCCTTCGAAGATGCTAATCCTGACAAAGCCGGCACCAATCCCGTTCGATTGTTCGATCCTAAAACGCAAAGGAGCCAATGTTCAGGCTCGCTCCTGGGTGATGGACAAACCGTCGTGACGGCTGGACATTGCTTTGGGAGTGAAGGCACCCAGCGCACGGGCGAAACTCGGGAGATTCTGGTCCATGACAAAGATGGAGTGGGCCACTACGTTCAAGCTACGTGCAATACCGATTATCAAACGACCACGACCCTCGATTCGGGCGTCTGTAAGCTTGCGACACCCGTACCGGCAAATCCAGTGTACTTCGCCGCCCATGACCCAGCGATAAAAGGAAAAGAATGCCAAACCGAGGGTTATGTTATGCGCTGCCCGACTTCGTTCTTCAGCGGTCTCAACAATCAACCGGCTTACACTTTGGGTTATCCCGCGCAGTATCGTCTCACACGCTCAGATGGAGTTTTGACCTTTGATCCTCGCACGAACAATTTGACGTACAATATGCCAATCACCGGAGGCAATTCGGGCGGCGGGGTTTATGTGAATTACGGGGGTCGGCTGATCCAAGTCAGCACGGCAACATTTGGCAATCGTTTCCAAGCGGCCTTACCCGACGGCGCAGGTGGGCCATTGATATCCATCGACACTCTTAACCGATTGCGAGTCCAATCGGTGACCGAAAATAAATTGATTAATTCGCAAATATTCTTTGCGAACATGGTCAATCAGTAAATTTCCCAAGTTTATCGATTGGTGCGGCCGGAATCTCGATCTTTGGGCTCTGGGCTCAATTTGTTCTGCGCCTTGTTTCCGTTGAGTGGCGAAGGCTGAATATACTTCGATAAATTCGCGCTCGAGTCCGCGCTGCACGCAACGAGCATCTGCTGAACGTCTTGGCGCAACTGATCCAAAACGGCGCGACGCTCAGACCGGGCAATTTTAGGGTAATTCACCAGATCAGAACCGACTTGCCTGGGGCTGGTCACCACTTTGCCCCCAATTCGAACCCCGTTGCCTTCGCATTTGGGGGTGTCCAACTGAGTCTGAAGATAGCGATAAGCACCCAGATATTTTGGATCGATCGACCAAGCTCCACTCGTGGCCAGAAACAAAATGGTCAGGACCAAAGGCTTAAGCCAAATCATATTCTGATTCTATCCGATTCACAGTTGGGTTACCAGACTCAAAAGCCGTGAACTAGATATTACGCCTGTAGCGCCCGCCCACCTCAAATAAAGCGGTGGTCATCTGTCCCAGGGAGCAAACCCGAGCCGCCGCCATTAAAGCTGCGAAGAGGTTTTGCCCTTGAACTGCCGCGGTCTTGAGGTCTTCCAAGGCTTGTTTGGTGTCGCCCGAATGGCGCCGATTGAAATCTAGTACGTTGTCCAGCTGCTGCTTCTTTTCGGCCGGAGTGGCCCGGGCCAATTCGATCTTGGGAGGCACATAGTCCTCTTTCAGAGTGGCCGGATCCACGAATGTATTGACGCCAACAATCGGCAAGCGACCGTCGTGTTTAAGGCTTTCATAGTAAAGCGATTCATCCTGTATGCGGCTTCGCTGATACTGGGTCTCCATGGCACCAAGCACACCACCACGCTCGTTGATGCGCAAAAACTCCTCCAGCACAGCCTCTTCGACGGCCTCCGTCAGCCACTCATTAAAATAGCTGCCCTGCATGGGATTTTCATTTTTCGAGGCGCCAAATTCTTTATTGATGATCAGCTGAATGGCCTTGGCGCGCCGAACACTTTCTTCCGTCGGGGTGGTAATGGCTTCATCATAAGCATTCGTATGAAGGCTATTGCATTGATCAAAGATGGCGATCAAGGCCTGAAGCGTGGTGCGAATGTCGTTAAAGGCAATCTCTTGGGCGTGCAACGATCGCCCCGAAGTTTGAATATGATATTTGAGTTTTTGCGAGCGCTCGGAGGCACGATACTTATCGCGAAGAGCGATAGACCAAATTCGGCGCGCCACGCGACCAATCACCAAATATTCAGGATCGAGTCCATTGGAGAAAAAGAACGAAAGATTGGGCGCAAATTCATCAATCTTAAGCCCTCTGGAAAGATAATACTCGATGTAGGTGAACGCATTGGAAAGAGTCAGCGCCAATTGGGTGATCGGGTTGGCTCCAGCTTCAGCGATATGGTAGCCGCTGATACTGACCGAATAGAAGTTTCGCACCTGATTTTGCACGAAGTACTCTTGAATGTCGGCCATCATCTTTAAAGCGAAGTCGATGGAGAAGATACAAGTATTTTGGCCCTGGTCTTCTTTTAAAATATCCGCTTGCACAGTTCCACGGACTGAAGACAAGGTTTGGGCCTTCACCTCACCATATTCCGCATCAGTGAGGGTCCGCCCCAAGGCCTTTTCTTTCTTCTCGACCTGTTGATCGATGGCGGTATTCATAAAAAATGCCAAAATCATGGGGGCAGGACCATTGATGGTCATCGAGACACTTGTAGACGGATCGCATAGGTCGAAACCGGCATAAAGCTTCTTCATGTCCTCGAGTGAAGCAATGCTAACCCCGCTTTCGCCGACTTTGCCATAAATGTCGGGTCGGGGCGCTGGATCCTCACCATAAAGCGTGACGCTATCAAAGGCTGTCGACAAACGTTTGGCGGGCTCGCCCGCCGCTAAATAGTGAAAGCGCTTGTTCGTTCTTTCCGGCGGGCCTTCCCCGGCAAACTGGCGGGTGGGATCTTCTTCCGTCCGCTTCAAAGGAAAAACGCCAGCTGTGTAGGGAAACTCGCCCGGCACATTTTCAAGACGCAAAAATTTATAGCGGTCTCCCCAATCGGTGTAATCGGGCAATACCACCCGTGGGATTTCAAGACCGCACAGACTGGTTCGAGTCAAAGGCTGCTCGATTTTCTTACCGCGCACTTCATAAGTGAACGTCTGGCCCGAATAGGACTTTTGGAGCTGATCCCATTTTTGCAAATCACGCTTATCGGCCTCGGACAACGTGGCCGCAATCGCCGTCGACGCCTTTGTCAGAGGGTCAGTCAAACCCGTCACCTGAGCCGCGCGTTCAAGTGCGCCCCAGTTGGACGCGACTTCGGCCTTTTCCCGCACATCTTTTTTGTATTGCCGGACCGTCGCCACGATTTCAGCTAAGTAATTTTGTCGCTCGGGCGGAACAACGGTTTGCTTTTCACTCCCTTTGAGCCTGGCCGTTTGATCCCCGGTCAAACTCAGGCGGGACCCCTTGCCACTCAAGTGCTCACACAATCCGGCGAAGAGTTGGTTCACACCCCGATCGTTGAAGTTGGACGCTTGCGTAAGATAAACGGGAACAGGGGTGGAATGATCAAAAATCTTTCGAGCCCGACGATACTGCTTTTGGACGTCTCGATGGGCATCCGCCGCGCCCCGCCGGTCCGCTTTGTTGATCGCCACTAAGTCGGCATAATCGATCATGTCGATTTTCTCTAACTGGCTTTGGGCACCAAACTCCGAAGTCATCACATAAAGACTTAAATCCCCGATCTCTAAAATCTTCGAACTTGCCTGCCCGATGCCAGAGCTTTCGGCGATCAGCAAGTCGAAATCATAACCTTTTAGGAAGTCGAGCATCTTCGGCAGACTCAAAGAGATTTCCGAGCCAGAACCACGAGACGCCACCGAGCGCATAAAAGTTCCACGACGGCTAAGGGCATTCATTCGAATGCGATCGCCCAGCAGAGCTCCACCCGTGCGCCGTTTGGTCGGATCCACACAGATGACGCCGACTTTCGAATCGGGAAAGAAATTAAGAAATCGAATCAGCAGCTCATCAATGAGCGAAGACTTGCCCGCGCCACCGGTACCCGTAATTCCTAAAACCAAGGGCGCCTTATCCCCCACTCGCTTGAAGGACTGAAGAGAGGGAAGAACGGAATCAAGTGGTTTTTCGTTTTCAATAGCGGTCAGCGCCACGCCGAGTGCCGTTTGCGGGATCGGGGCTTTCGCAAACAGCTCGCTGTCTTTGCCAAAGTGAGACCCTTTGGCTTTCTCAGGCAAGGAGAAATCGCACTCCTTCATAATCATTTCGATCATGCCTTCCAGCCCCAGACGGCGCCCATCGTCCGGATGAAAGATCTGAGTGATGCCGTAGGCCTCGAGCTCACGCTTTTCATCGTGAATAATCACGCCGCCGCCGCCACCAAAAATCTTCACGTGCGAGGCGCCAGCTTGATTCAAAAGGTCTCGCAAATATTTAAAATATTCCATATGCCCGCCCTGGTAAGAGCTGACACAAACCCCTTGCGCCCCCTCTTGCAGAGCGGCTTCGGCGACCTCGAGTACGGATCGATTGTGACCCAAATGAATCACTTCGGCCCCGTGATCTTGCAAAACCCGACGGATCACGTTGATGGCCGCATCATGCCCATCAAAGAGTGAGGCCGCCGTGACAACGCGAATGGGATTTTGCCGATCAGTTGCCATACTACTTTCCCTGAAACTGCGGTGGACGTTTTTCAATAAAAGCTTTTATGCCCTCAAAATGATCTTCAGTGGCAAAGGTTTCGGCAAAAAGCTCGGCTTCTAGCTTAAGTCCTGCCGCTAAATCCAAATCATAGCCTTTTTGCAGACTCTGCTTGGCCAGCTTAAGTGCGACGGGAGCCCGCGAGGCCAAAGTGTCGGCCAATTTCAATGCGGCGGGCATCAGATCTTGTGGTTCAAATAGTTGAGTGAAGAGTCCCCAATCATAAGCTTGCTCGGCGGTGAAGATCTCACCAGATAAAGCCACACGCTTTGCCGTCGCACGCCCAATCACCCGAGAAAGTCTTTGCGTTCCGCCATAACCTGGGATTAGACCGAGAGTGACCTCGGGCAACCCCCATTTGGCCTTTTTCGAAGCCAAAATAAAATCACAAGCCAAAGCCAATTCAAGTCCACCACCTAAGGCAAACCCATTGACAGCGGCGATCACTGGACAGCGAAGGCCTTCTAATCGATTCAAAAGGGCTTGCCCATTTTGCGCCATTCGCAGGGCCTCACCCTGCGAGTGTTTTTCCATCTCTTTAATGTCCGCACCAGCGACAAAGGATTTCTCGCCCGAACCGGTCACAACCACGGCCCGAATTTCTTTGGTGCTCTCCACTTGATCGAGCGCTTGCGCAAGATCGAGCAGAACCTGTTGATTCAAAGCATTCATGGCTTCGGGCCGAGTGATGGTCAACGTGGCTGTTTGATGTCCTGAATCGGATTTTCGCGTGCTGAGTTCAACAGTGCTCATCACTTGCCCTCATAGTTGTAAAAGCCACGACCCGTTTTGCGACCGAGCCATCCGGCTTCCACATACTTCACCAAGAGCGGACAAGGACGATATTTGGTATCACCTAAACCTTCATGCAGCACATTCATAATCGCTAAACAGGTGTCGAGACCGATAAAGTCCGCCAAAGTTAAAGGCCCCATCGGTTGGTTGGTGCCAAGTTTCATGGCTTGATCGATATCCTCCACCGTCGCAATGCCTTCATACAAGGTATAGACGGCTTCGTTAATCATCGGCATCAAGATCCGATTCACTGCAAAGCCCGGCATATCTTTCACTTCCACAAACGTCTTGCCCAGTTTTTGCGCCAGGGCCGCCACCTGCGAAAATGTATCTTGCGAAGTCTGCAGGCCGCGAATGCCCTCGACTAGCTTCATCAGCGGAACTGGATTCATAAAGTGCATGCCTGCCACTTTTTCTGGCCGCTTGGTCACCCCAGCAATCTTGGTAATCGAAATGCTCGAGGTGTTCGTGCACAAAATCGCCTTGGAATCACAGACCTGATCCAATTCGCGAAAAAGTTTAAGCTTGAGGTCCACATTTTCCGTGGCCGCTTCGATCACGATGTCACAAGCTTTGAAATCCGCCAGCGCCGTGGAGGTCTTGATTCGCCCAAGGAGTTCGGTTTTTTTGGCCTCGGTCATAACTTCTTTTTTGATCAGTCGATCACAGCTGCCCGCAATCGTCTTGACCGCTTTCTCCAGGGCCGGCGCCGAAACGTCGACCAGTTGCACGTTGAGGCCTTCACCCGCCACCACTTGTGCAATCCCCGCACCCATTTGACCTGCTCCCAGGACACCGACGTTGTTAAAGCCCATGTGACTCTCCATGTTAATTGCGTTTTAAAAGATAGAGTTATAGCGCTAGGTCAGCGCCCGGTCAAAAGCGAACGATTCCGCTGGGAGAGAGAGACCAAATCAGGCGCAGTTCGTCGTTGGGAATCTGATGTTTTTCCTCAAACACCTTGGTGCCCATGATGATCAAGTTCGAAGAATGAGTCTTATTTGACCACTCGAGCCCCAAGCTCACATTGCGTTGCAAGTCTCCGAATTGGCTGAGATTGGGATCATAGGAGTCATAGCGAAAGTGCGCCGAAAAGTAGCGGGTGAACTCGACGCTGATGTCCAAGTGACCCGCCATGAATTTGCCGATGTTCGTGCTCTGTTCGCGCTCGCCGATGTAGTACTCGAGCACCCATTCCCAGGTTTTCTTGTGAAGAGCCCCGTAAATTCCCCCCAAACGCCAGAGGGCCTCTTGCGTCGGGTCCACTCCGGCCAAGGTGTCTGCCGACGTGGAGGTTGCGGTTGGCTTAGTGGATCCAGTTTGTCCCGTCGCCCCGATTTCAAATTTATCGTTGGCGTAGCCCCAGCGGGAAGTGAACCAGATGCGACCGTCTTTGTCCGTATCACTCTCGCCGTTATGAATGACGAAGCCGGTATAATAGTTGTTCTGATGAATCAGATAGGATCCACCCACATCCCGAAGCATCATGGCTCGCTTTGAAAACAAGAGACTTCGAGGAAAGACCAAAGTTCTTTCCCACTGTTGTCCTTCGTAGCCAAACTCAACTGGCACACGGCCGAGCCGAAGGCGCCCGTAGGGGTGATTCATTTCAGCAAAGGCTTCGACCGCCACAATGTCCTCGTCGACGGTGGTGCTATAGCGGGCCAAAGGATTCAAAAGAGTGCGTGGACCCAACCGAATCACGCCGCTGAAGCGGTTTTCCAATTCCCAGCGAAGGGCGAAGGAGCTTTCGCCAATAGAAAAAGCGCCGGTTCCATTTTCGATCAAAAGAAAATTGGGCCGCAAAAGAAGATCGTGAATGCGCAGCACGCCCACGTCTTCACGCAAGACGGCATGCGCTGTCCCCATCCCGACGCAAAAAGTCGCGAGCCCTAGCCATCGAAGGCGCCCCATCACCATATAGAAATGGTAACGAAACCCGCGATGTAGCACAATTAACGCAGGGCAATACTAGACTAAAACACGCTCTCGCGCCCGCTCCCTTTGGCGAGCCTTGTACTCGTCGTGGGACGCCGGCCCGGAAAGCGACTTGAGGTAATGCTCGTAATCCAAAATTTGAACTTCGTAGGGATAGAAAAAACTGAACGACTTTTTGGTCTCAGGCAAAGTCACCCGCACCAATTGGCGCGCAATGAATTTGATAAAACGATAATCCTTGCTGGTGAAGACATTGGGCTTCTCCAAAAAGCGGGCGCGCGCGCTTTCCCGGTCGAGCCGCTCTTTCAAGTACCGATCCACATCCGAAGGTTCAAGGGCTTCGCGCCGCTGAAAGTGCTCCACTACTTCTAAGAATAAGTTCACCGGGTAAAGCGTGTTATTGCTCTGATTGGGAATAATATTGGCCGGACTAAGGACGTGGTTTTCAACCAAAAACCGCATGACTCGAAATACGTCAAACAAAGAATTCGTCACAAAGCGGACCCCGATTTTATCCATTAAACCAAAGGCCACTTCGGCTGGTTTGGCCAAAAGCTTGGTGATGGAGGAGTCTGAGTCCTTAAACGGCTTCATGTCGAATTTTTGCAGTGTAATCGATTCGCCCTCGCGCTCGCCCCCCAGTCGAATGCCGGTGGCCGCATCCCGATGCACGAAGCGGCGATAGGACCGAAAGATCTCCTCCTGGATTTCCAACGAAAAGTAATTAAAGAGATCATTTTGCAGTTGAGCGACCACGTGCATAACTCGCAAGACCGCACAGGACCACCGATGCAGGCTGTTCTCCGAGCTATCCCGCATCGAGGCCCACATTAAAAGTTTAGTGATGTCTTCGAGTTTTTTCGGATCACTGATCTCTTCAGGAATTTGTTCGCTCTCTCTCAGCATTTGCGTCTTGATATAAATAATGGCGCGCATGTGAATCTGCCAAAGTCGCTCTAAATCGCTTTCGACATCGACATCGTACCCGTAGGTTTTAAGATAGGAGCGAGCTTCCTCATTGGATTTGATGCTCAGGCGCATCGTCTCGATCATGGGGCGTCCGCCCACGAGGCTTTCAAAAACCCCTGAGTCAAAATGCATATGAAGCTTAGAATTCATGCCATCAGGTTACCGATGGCCAGAGGACCTTGCAACGTGAATTGGCGGCCTAATTACACTTAAATAGACCGCAGTAGGACGTCTGAAAGTTTCCGAGAGAGACTTCCTGAAACTGGGTCGCCGAATTGGCAAACAAGATTTGGCCAACATACTGATCACCCTGCTTCGTTCCAACAATGGCGATGCTGATGTTGGGATCGGCTAAGCGAATGCGGGTCACGTTACCTTCTGCGACGAACCCTTCTTGGGCCTTGTCGAGGTCAAAGTAAAACGGCCAAATTTGATTGCCATTGATTGTTTGACCCGTTTTATTGTCATAGATTTCCATATGGAAAACCGACTCCGCTGTCGGTGCACCGTTCGCACCCAAAACGATTTGTCCAATAAAGAAGATATCGTTGGTCGGATTGACCGTACCAATTTGCTGCTCGTTGGGCAGACCGCTCAAATAAGGATTGGCCAATTGCTCCACTCGGAGTTGCACATCGCCGCCCGCATTGACTGCCACCCAGATCGAACCCGGGCGAACATTGGCTTGAGCTCCTGCCGAAGCGCGACCGCCTCGCTTGACAGAGGTCTTTTTGTTCTTCTTAGGTGCACAATTAGCGAGCGCCACCGAAGCACAGACGAGGGCAAGAGCCAAAAATTTGCGTGACAACATAAAGGCCTCCTTCAAGGACTCATTCTCAGGAATTACAATCCCGATGCCGTCCTCAACCCAAATGAGGCGGGGTTGACGCCCGTCCCAAACCCAAATTGACAATTCCAGTACACAACTGTCAGGGGCGTTGACGAGTGACTCAAAATGAGACAATTTTTGAAATCAACCTGGAGAAGTATGTGAAAGTGTTACGAATTTGCCTCCTCGTCGGAGCCGCCTTGGGGCTTGCCGGTTGCGCCAGCTACTTTAAGCGCAAGGAATGCGAAAAGACCAACTGGTACCAGCACGGCTATGGCGTGGCCATGTCAGGCAAACGCCTGGATGCGGATGATTTCGTTAAACAATGCCAAAAAGTCGAAGCCAAAATGAGCTTCACCGAACTTGATACCGGCTTTAAAGCCGGCATGGCCAAGTACTGCTCGGCCGACAATGTCTACGATGTGGGGAAAGCGGGAAACCCGTTTTCCTATGATATGTGTGATGGTGAATCTTTACGCAAAATGCAGGTGCGCTATGCCGAAGGACTTCGCGTCTTTTGCACGCCCAAAAACGCTTATCGATTTGGCTCATCCGGGGGCATCTATCAAAATGTTTGTCCCAAAGAGGTAGAGAGCGACTGGCTCGCCGAATATCGAAAGGGTCGCAAAATCCATCTCAATGCAGTGATTCAGGTGAAACAAGATGAAATTCGCCGGTTGGACCAAAATGTTCGTGACCTTGAGTCCAAGCGGAGTCGCCTGGCGTTTGAGCAACGAACCATGACTATGCGCTATGAATCCCGCACCGAGCGGGTTTATGATCTCGCTACCAATACATATAAGGAGCAGACCGTGTCGGGCCCCGCCGAGGAGTCCCGCCAGAGGCAGGACCAATTGCAGAATGAGATCCGCAGCGTCGACCGACAAATTGACGACGTTCGACGCAAGCAAGATGGACTGAATTCAGAAATCGATAGAATGCGAACAGAAATGGTGACTTTGTAACTTGAAAAATCAATTGACGCGAATCTTGTTAGGGTTATACCTCGCCACCTCCGTCCCGGCCTTCGCCGTTTCGGGAAAGCTGAAATCCTCAACCGACTTTTTTCAGCAAAGCCTCGGGCCTCCGACAGAAGATTTGATTCCCTATTTGGAGGGCGAAATCGGTGACAAACATAAGTTCACCAAATGGTTTCGGCTACAGTGGCGCTTGAGCGTTTTTTCGAATCTTGTGGCGGATCCCGATGAAAATGAAAAAGGAATTCAGCGGGCCTACTCAGAAAACCTGTTTGTCGATGCGCCTGAGGGTTTTTTGGAACTCCGTCGTAGCAGTATGAAACTGCGGGTCGGAATGGATACAGTCAACTGGGGCGTCGTGGATTTGGCCAGTCCTTCAAATGTGGTGAACACTTCGACTTACTTTCATCCTCTGCGGCTGCCCAAGCGCGCAGCCCCCATGGCCGAGTGGCTTTGGGACTCCAAGCATTTTGGTTTGCACGCGGTTTACATTCCCCGGCAGGTCCAGCCCATTTTACCGGCGACGGATTCACGTTGGTTGCCTCGAGACGTTTTGGTGACGGCCACGGCCGACAATCCGCCGCCGTTTTTATTACCCGATCCGATTGAATACTCCTATGGCGACACAACAGAACTGAATCATGCCCGCGATCACAATGCCGGAGCGAGGCTGAAGGCGCACTTTGGCTCGCTGGATATGTACTTGTTGCATTTTGAAGGCATGGCCAATGCCCCGCGCATGAAGGCCACGATTGTCGTCGACTCCTTGCCCACCGGAGAATTTCAAGTCAGATCCCCTGTGGTGTTAAGACCCTATTACTATAGAAGTCGCACATCCGGTTTGGGCGCGGTCTGGGCCCGTGAAAGTTGGATTTTTCGGCTGGAGTCCGTTTACTCCCACACGATTTCGGAAGATCCCGATCTTATCCCGTGGAGTTGGACCAATGTGGGGGGACTCGAAACCGGTGTGGACATTGGCTCGAGCACGTTGACTTTGTTGGCACAGTATTACCACCGAGAGACGCCACAAAAAGCCGATAATTATATTTCGTCTTCCTATCGCATCTTTGATCGCACGGGCTTGCTCGGTTTACGCTGGCCGGTCACTGACGAGTGGCATTTGACTGGATCAGCCGTGATCGAGACCTACACCAATGGACTCTTTTGGCTGGCCAGCCTTGAGAACAAGTGGACCGATACCCTCCGTTGGAGCGTGGGCTGGCGCGACTTCTCCGCCAACGAGCGCGGCTTGATTAAGACCTTCGACAAAAATGATCACGCCAATCTTGAGCTGACTTATTATTTTTAGTGCGTTCGGTAGAAACGAACGGCGCTTCGCTTTCATGAAGCTAAGCTATGCGAAAGGTGATCGCCGGCCCATGGGCCAAAGCTCGCGGGCCGAGTGATCACTGATCTCCCTAGTTAGGCTGACCCACCTTCTTGTAAAGCAACTCGTTTACAATCTCTCGAACTTGCTCCCGCAAAGTTGAGCTTGCGGGAAGGTTTTTGGTTATGTCCATCAGCTCAGGCATGTGATCATCAAGTCCGGCGAGCACCAACTGCAAGAAAATCTTTGCGTGATAGGGGCTTAGCGAGCCGGCAAAAACACTTCCCTTCATGTAATCCTTAGTTTGATAAGAGACCGTCGGATCGACCACGGCATTCTTCGTCCGAGAAGCCGTTAGAAAAACTTCGGTACTTCCTGGTTCAAGTGTTGCCGCAATCATCTCACGCAGTTCCTGAGACGTCGAACCCATGCCATATCCAGCGACGACGAAGCCCTTCATACCCTGGCTGCGGTATAAATTCATTAGGCTGACATTGTCAGCACCCACATACTGGCTCAGGATCTGAACCTTCGGCAGTTCACGACGATAGGAACTCGGGAATTTGATGTTTCGAAAATTATTTTGATTGAGGAGATTGGATTCATTCCAAGTGACTAAGCCGTTCAGCACTTTGCCAAGGCTTCCATACTTAGGGGATGAAAAACGATCGACAAGAGCTTGATCGGTTCGAGTGGCTTCCACCTCGGTCACGTTAAAAGCTGGGTGGATCTGGCCATGAAAGACCACCATCACACCGCGACCTTGTGCTTGAGGGTGCATGGCTACCTTTACAGCATCGCGAACATTGTCCGGGCCGTCGGCTTCAGGATGATTAGAGGGCCGCCCAGCTCCAATAAGGATCACCGGTTTGTCGGATCGAACGGTCATCTCGAGAAAAAAGGCAGATTCTTCGATGGTGTCTGTACCGTGGGTGATGATGACAGCATCAAATTGATCGCGGTTGAGTGCTTGCTCCACCCGATCTTTCAAAAGTCTAAGATGATATTCGGTCAAGGCGCAGCTGCACAGGTTGACATAGACTTCGGGCTTTTTAAGAGCATTGTTTTCAGACATTCCCGACTCGATTAGGGCTTCCAGTTTCAATTGGTCGACCAACTGCTGACCCGATACATCAGCCCACTGCTGAATCTCGGGGACAGCACTCAAGATCGCTTCAATCGTAACTTTGGCCGGATCGTAGGTAGGACTATTTGGTTTTTGCGCTATTCCCGCGATGGTTCCGCCAGTTCCGATGAATAGAATTTTTTTCTTGTGATTTTCGATTCCAAATGCACTCAAAGAAAATGACAAAGCAACAAGCAGAAAAATCGACCTCATGGTTCCCCCTTTTATGTAGCGTTGGAAATGCCATGTTTTCTGTCCCGAGGCAACGGCATCTTCAGCCCAATCCGAGCCGTTCTACATGACAGGTCGGGTCGTGGCTACTTCAGGACGAGCGGGAGAAATACACTTTCGCCCCAGACTTTGACGTTGGTGATATTGATGTTTTGACCTTGGCGGATCTGCCAAGTGGGTAGATCAAGCAAAATCACTTTCTGATTGAGCATATCCTTAACGGCGGTGGACAGGCGACCGGTGTCCAAATACTCGTCCACGGTGCGTTTCCGCTTGAATTCAGAGCGAAAGGCGCCCGATAAGGGCAGGGAACTGGTGGGCAATCGCAGATTGAGTTTGCCGCTTTCAACCGTCAACCGGGCAATGCCTTTGGCTGTACTCCTAAAATCCACATATGGATAATAAGTTCCACCATACGGAGCCCAATCGTTTAACAGCACGGGCACTCGCACATCATACGCCACCCCACCCGAAGAGGAGTTGGCCCGAAGATTGGTTAAATAGGGAGGAGCTTCCGTCGACAAATCAAAATAGAACAAAGTTCGGGTTGAGAAATTCGAGAGATCAGGCCAGACGTAATTGCGATTGAACGAATTGTTCATCAAATCCTGGAAGGATTTCACTTCGGTTGAGAGATAGCGCCGTTTCAAGTCTCCAGTGGCAAAGATAAACCGGGTCACTTCATCTAACGCTGTTTTTGGCAGCACGAATCCAGACTCACGAGCCGTTGCTAAAACTTCATCCGACTGAGTTCGATTAATGGACATGGGGATGTTGTTCATTCCGTCCCGACGCAAGCTAAGGACACCCGGAACTCGAAGCATACCACCGGGAAGATTCATCACCGTCTGAGGCTGCCACAAAAGAGTCAATCCGTCCTTAACCGGCGCCTGCTGCGCCTTCATCAATTCCGCATTGAAGGGCTGAAGAGAAGAATTAAGCCAAAGCAAAATTCCTTTTTGAATCAGCTCCGAAAGCTTACCATTGTCGCTGGTGAGTGCCGCTACATTGTCTCTTAGAGCGGTCGACACCATCTCGGGCCCCTGACAAGGACCGATTTGTGTGGTCGGTGTGGAGGCATTGGTCGGCTGAAAGACGAACTCGCGCCATTGGGCCTGGACTTCATTGCCGACCAGATACCAACTCAATTTGCCGCGCACTTTCCAATTGGCCCCCGGCGCTTGCCAGGTCAGCTGTTGGCAAGCGCCATCGATATTAATAATAACTTGAACGCCGCCAATATCGCGAATAACCGTGTCGTGGACATTAAAATTCTCGGCCGTAATCGTCGGATTGGGCCAATAGAGCTCGAAGGAGACTTCCTGCGCGTTCAACTGCTCCGTATGCACGGCTAAGGTAAATGGACCCTTCGCTTTCACTCCCGTCCACCGGGTTTGATAAGGAGATGTAAAGCTCAGCTCGGGCCAATTCCATTCGCTTGATTTGTTGATCTTATCTGCCGCCGACATAAACACGCCAGAGACCTGATCCGGGTGTAATACCAAATCACTGTTCAAGTGAAGATACGCCTGGGCCGAGGCGATGGAACTCGTCCAAGTCATCGCCAGTAAGAACCTCTTAGAATAAAAAATCATTCGTGAAAGCATGCCTTAAGTATGGCACTCGATTGGCCGTTAAGCTAGAGCGCTTCTCAATTTAAGAGATTGAAAATGAATTTGAAAAAAGCTTCGACGAAAATCAAAATCTTCACCTTTGCATCATTGATGGTCTTCGCCATCTTGATTCCAGCCGCCGTCTACTTTGCCACCAAGATTACGTCCAACTACAGCATGGATCAGTTTCTCCCTAAGAAACACCCTCTTCTCACTTGGGATCGGGAAAGTAAGAAAATCTTCCACGTCGCCCCAGCTTCGCCTCATATATTACTTCTATCGCTCGACAAGAAATCGAAATCAAAATGGCACGATGACAAACTCTTAAACGGTTTAATCAAGTTAACTCAGGACATCGAAAAGCAACGGACTGTCAAAACGGTCGTCAGTTTAGGAAACATTCAGTCGGCCTACGAACAAAAGGACCAACTGATTGTAGGAACCCTGAAGGACCTTCGCCACGAAGGATTCAATCTCAAGGCCGTACTGGATGATCCGCTCTACACTCCTAACATCATCTCAAAGGATGGGCGCCACACAGCCATTTTTGTTATCCCGGATCGGCTCACACAGGCCCAGCACGAACATCTGATTCAGAAGATGAACTACTTCGCCAAGAAGCATGTCCCGGACGCCCGCGTGCGCATTGGCGGACCGGCGGCCATTCGCACCCAGCTTCTCGATCTATTGACCCACGAGCTGATGATTTTCCTTGTGCTTTCGTTGCTCGCGGCCATGGCCGTTGTGCGGGGCATGTTCCACAGCTGGTGGGTCCTGCCAAAAGTCATGTTGGTTCTAGTCGTTGTGAATGTCCTTTGTTTAGGCCTGTTCGGGCTTCTTGGGATTTCGGTAAATATATTGACCAGCACCTTACCTATCATTGTGACCGTGACGGCGTTAGGCATCACCAATCACACCATCGTGCGAATGGCGGCGGGCTCCCATCTGCCCACCCATGCCCGCTTGGCCTTTATGAAAAAGCTTTTGAAGGAGCTTTTGATCCCGCACGCCCTAACCGCTTCAACGACAGCGGCCGGTTATGCTTGCCTGATCCCCTCTTACGTGGCGATCATTTCTGATTTCGGCAAAATCGTCTCGTTGGGTGTTTTGGTCTCAGCCATGACCGCCCTTATGATCGTACCCCATTTGTTACTTTGGACCGCCTGGCCGAAGCCCAGAAAGTTCCTGACTCAGTCGAATGGGTTCTCATTCTTCCTCGTACGCAAGGCAAAGTACCTGGCCCCTGGGGTCGCTGCTTTAGTGGCTCTGTTTGCCGTGGCAGGCCTGAACCTAAGTTGGACGGCACGAATTTTTGATGATCTCCCCTTGGGCCACCCCACACGCTCCACCACAGATCTTATTGCGAAGCAATTGGGTGGTGTCGCCGGTGTGGACTTTATGGTGGGCAGCAATAAGAGAAAAGACACCTGGAAGAATCCAATTCAAGTCCGACAACTTCATCGGCTTGCACAAAAGTGGCGGCAGGATAAGAAAATCGGAAGCGTCATTACCCTGGCTGATTTTATGGCAACTGGGACTAATAAAAATCGGCTCCCTAAAAAACGAAAAGCCATTGCCGAGCTGCAATTTCTTTACGGAATGTCGGGCGACTCCCCTCTTAAACAGTATCTGTCGTCTGATGAAAAGTGGACCCGAATCGCGGTTCGCTTGCCCGACCTCCCCGCCAGTCAGAACAAGCTCATCATTGCCAAAATGCAAAAAGATCTACGCCGATTTTTCCCAGGCTTGAAGATCAAGACCTCAGGCCTTGCCACTATTGTTCCGACCATCAACGACGACATCTCGCGCCAGCTTATGTGGGGTTTCTTTGAGGCTTTGTTTTGGATCGTCCTCTTGATCAGCATTGCGCTTCGATCGCTCAAATGGGGGCTCGTGGCCGTTTTACCAAACCTTGTGCCTCCAGCCGTCCTTGTGGGGATGATGGCCCTCCTCGGGGTCGATATTAAGCCTGGGATCGCCATTATTTTCGCGATTTCCCTGGGCATGTCATTCGACAACACCGTCTACGTACTCTTAAGGTTACGTTACATTCTGAATTCCAAGCCTAAAACCAAACGCCTGCCCATTTATAGTCTGATGAAGAAAGAGACCATCCCCTGCTTGGTCTCGAGTAGTGCTCTCATGGCTGGATTTTCGATTTTTTTATTCTCCCAGTTCCCGGTGAACAAAATGTTTGGAGCCTTCATGCTCATAGCCATTGTAGCGGGACTTCTTGGCGACCTGGTGTGGCTGCCGGCCCTGCTCCGAAGGCTCCCGTGGCTCTTGCTCGAGCAAGGCGCAGGAATGTCAGAGCGTTTTGCTCTCTCCGGCCGCTGGCGCCGAGCTGCGACCATGAGCCCTTACTTGATCTTCATTGTTCTTGGGCTCTTCGCCTTTCGCTACTCATTCGCGCTTTTCCCGTAGTGGACAACTTCTGCTAAACTCGAACCCCTTGCAAGACTATAGACTTGGAACTCCTCGGCAAAGATTGATCTTTGTCAATCCTCTTTGGAGAATCAATGTGTAGGGGGAAACTTCAATGAAATGGCTAACTCTAGCGCTGTGCTCGATTTTCGCAACAATTACTGCTTTTGCCCAAGAGGGCGGAGACAACTTGGACGAAATGTCACTCGAGGATCTACTCGGGGTTGAAATTCAGGTGGCCTCGGGTGGAGGCGAAACCGTTTTCAATTCACCTTCCACGGTGACTGTGATCGATCGCGATACGATCGAACGTTACAATTTCCTATCCGTAGGCGAGGCGATTGAAACTCTCGCAGGTCTCACGGTTCAAAGAACCTACTTCAAACGACAAATGGTCAATGCGCGAGGTTACCTACATGATCATTATGCTAATCGCGTTTTGATCATGGTGAACGGAATCGGACTCTTTCACCCGAGCACTGGTGAAGGCAACATTGACCGAATCGGCATTGACTTGGTCGATCGAATCGAAGTTTTAAAAGGCCCCGCTTCAGTGATTTACGGTTCGAACGCCTACACAGCTGCGATCAATGTGATCACTCGCCACGAGAAAAAGGGTGGTCACGGCAAAGGGTTAATCGCAGAACGCGGAACCATCGCCGCTTCAGCTCACATGTCGGGAGTCGAGGACGACGATAAAACCTTTGTGGGTGCTCATGTAGAAAAATCAAACGGACCTGATCAAAAGACTGTGGACGAATCCGGTAATACCGGTTTCTTCTACGACAAGATGGACCAAGCCAATTTGACGGGCCGCTATCAAAAGGGCGCCCACACTTTGACCGTCAACGGTCTTAGTGGGGATGAAGGATACATTGGCGGAACAACAAATAAGCAGCGCGAGAATGATTTTGGCCACAGGTCTGAGAGCTACATGGCCCACTATGCCTATAGCCGCAAGCTTACGGATAAATGGGATATGCGTTTCACTTTGCTATACGACCACGAGCTTCGCCAATTTTCCCGAACTCCCACCATCGTCGGCACCTGGCCCCAGACCAACTTATCTGACGTTGTAGGCCACCGCGAACAGGCCACTGTTCGATCGGGTTACCGCCTGACAGAGGATTTGAACCTAAAAGCCGGTGTGGATTGGGACAAACGATTCAACGCCCACTACAATGTGTGGAATCAAGAGACAAAGGACACTTCGACCGAGAACGACATGAACAACAAGTCGGTCACGGAGACTTCGGCCTTTGCAGAGTTAGACTATAAGTTTTCCGATTTCCGAATTATCGCGGGCTCTCGCTATACCGATAACGAAAACTTTGGCGGCAACGTTTCATCCCGCGGAGCCGTTGTTTGGTCGTTTGATAAGCAAAACGCGCTCAAGTTTGTGTATGGTCAAGCCTATCGCTCACCTTCGCTGTTTGAGCTTTACTTTGCCCACAATACGGCCAGCGCGTCGACCCAAGGAAATCCTGACCTAGACCCAGAAACCAGCGACACGTTTGAGCTGGCTTACCTGGCCAAGGTGAACAACTTCTTCTTTCAACTTCTGGGCTATCATGCCACCTACAAGAACAAGATCGCCCGTCTCAGCACCGGTGTTGGCGCTGCGACACGATACGCCAATGTGGATGATTTTTCGGCCGATGGTATTGAGTTTGAATCGCGCGCCGATTTCTCGTTCATGAACGTGTTTTGGAACATCAACTACATCGACGGGACCAAGGGCGACGATGTGAGTGACCACTACAACTTCAAGTATGTTCCCAACCTGTCGAGCGCAGTGGGAGTCAACGTGCCATTTGGAAAATTTGCCCTCAGTGGCGTGGTCAACTACTATGACGACACCAATGGTCCTTTAGCAGGCATCCCCAAGCAGGCGACTTTCGACTTGAACCTGCGCCACAAGAGCACTCTGGGGGGCAACGCGTTCTCGCAGTACATTTTCTACAAGCACGCGGGCAACTCGCTGATCTATCCTGAGTACGTACGTCGCTCGGTCAACGATGTGCCGTCAGGTTGGGCACCGACCCTCGGATATGCCGCACGGATGACGTTCTAGAACCAGTCTTTTCTTTTGGATCAGATGTTCATAGAATGACGAAATCAGAAGGAGGAATACATGAGTATTCATCGGGCTGGTTTCGTCATTCTTGCTTTAAGCCAGGCTTTGGTCTGGTCGAATTTGGCCCACGCCGCCACAAATGTGAAGGATCTGCTCGATAAAGTCGAAGCTCAGTCCGCTCCGCCCAATGAACGCGTCCAGCTGCGCATGGTGATTCAAGAGTCCGATGGCACCAAAAAAGAGCGGGTCCTTAGTCTTCTTCGAAAGAATGAAGGCGAACCCCGGGCCTTGATTCGCCTGCAAAAGCCCGCTGATCTCAAGGGACTTTCCCTTTTAACCGTCAGCGAAGGTGACAAAGAGGACCAGTGGCTCTACCTCCCCTCGGATAAGAAGAGTCGCCGCATTCTAGGCTCAAATAAAAAAGGAAAGTTCCTTGATTCCGAAATCGCCTATGAAGATTTGCGAATCTCAACCTATAAGGATTTCGACAACAAGATCGTAAAGGAGTCCGGCGGAGTCGTTCAGGTTGAAAGCAAAGCCAAGGCGAGCACAGATTCCTCCTACGGGAAGATCGTCACCTGGATCGAAAAGAAGAACAATCGAATCCAAAAGGTCGACTACTACGACAAAAATGGAAAGCTTTGGAAGCAGGCTAAATTCACCAACTATCAAAAAGTGGGAAGTAAATTTTGGCGGGCCAAAAACGTTCAGGTAACAAACGTTCAGGATAAACGAAAAACCCAACTGATTGTGCAAAAGGTCTCGGTTAAGGCGATCACCGACGAAGAAGTCTCTTTAGCCGCGCTGGAAGATTAGGATTTGTTGCCTTTGCGAATCTTTTGATTGCGCACTGATTTTTCCCGAACATTTTCCTCTTTAGCGTTGGGAGAACGTCCGTTCTGATGCTCTGATTTCTCCAGAATTTCTTGAAGATCATGAATGCGCATCAATCCAGAGCGCTGAGGTCCATCTGTGCAGGTGAAGCAATGGCGAGGGGGCTGTTCCGTTTCGGCATAGGAGAGCGCCGGCCATACCGACGCTAGAATCGCGGAAGCTGAAATGATTTTGAGCAGGTTCAATCGATGAAAAGTTCGCAAAGAGGTCTCCTCCCTTAACACCCTAATCTTCAAGTCCAGTGCCAGCCAGAAAACCCCGCGAGGCCCTCCTTATGGGCCTTCGGCCCACGTAGATTAGAGGGATGTCTAACAATTGAACACCCCTGTCTAAGCGTTGGACGGCTTGACTTGCGGCACCGACGGCTTTCAAGATGAACCATGGTTTGGCTTTTATTTCTTATCTTTCCGTTGCAGGCTCGCTCCGAGGTCCTTCACGAATTCTATTACAAGATTTTTCGTAAAGGCGAACATGTGGGATTTTCCTGCCGACGAGAGGAGCAGGACCCAGGCACAAAAGAATGGAT
Organism: Bdellovibrionales bacterium; assembly: GCA_050250515.1. Lineage (GTDB taxonomy): Bacteria > Bdellovibrionota > Bdellovibrionia > Bdellovibrionales > UBA1609 > JALHOQ01. The sequence goes on from JBFWON010000015.1 coordinate 41,215, forward strand.
TTTTCGCACCTACGTCTTTACCTGGGACCGGGATCGCCTCGAACACCATATAAAACTGACGACCCGTAGCGCCGAGGATTTTGCGCCGGTGGAATCTATATACGAAGAAAAAGAAGGTGTGGAAAAGCCTAAGACAACCAAGGTAAAGATTAATATTTCGGGTTCGAACATTCTGCTCAAATTCAAAGATGACCAAACTAAGGCCAAAGAGGGGGGTGTGCTGGATCCTAATGGCATCTTGAGCGATGCCACCTACCGGGTTCTATTGAGAAATTCACCCAAAAAAGGCCAAGTCTTTCGGTTTTCTGCGTTGAAGGAAGACACTGGCAAGCAGACGCCCGGGCACCTGCAGGTGCGCGACGTGAAGACGATTCAAGGTCAGAAGCTCTATCAAATTGTAAATGACTACGAACTGTTCACAGAAGAAGTCTGGCTGACCTCCGATGGACAAAAACTGTTCACGCGCTTAACCAATGTAGACGTAACCGAGGAAATGGCGGCAGACGCCAGCGAGGCTGTTGGATCGCTGCCTGTAAATCGCAGTGAAATGACTGCATTGTTCGGGGAAATCCCTGCAGGTAAAAAGAACTGGCTTATCACGACGAAACTAAAGAGAGACCCCAAGTGGTTTCGTTCGGACTTCAAGATTCGAGAAATATCCGATTCGAAATCCATTCCTCTTCGACGAAACCCGGATGTCTCAAAATGAGATTTTGCCTAATTTGTTAACGGCACGGCTAAACCGAGACGTTTTTTGGCAGCGTTCAATCACTAAATGCAATTTCAATTGGTACTGCAATTGAATATTGAACTGCCTTATGAAGGAATATTTTTTACTTACTGTCATGATGATGTTTTCGTCCTCAACCTTCGCAGCCCTTGGCGCACAGACTGCGGTGTCGGGCAGCGATTCGACCAGTTGCTCAGGCATGGGCCTAGAGTCCAACGTCGGCCGCTGGTGCGGCGCCATTATGAAGATACTCAATGACACCTCCACCTGCGCCGGGGAAGAAGCCAGCAAAAAAACGCGACTCAAAAACGCAGCTAATATCTGTCCGCAAGCCGGCGATGCTCTATCCAAGGAGCACTGGCAGGCTATTATCGCCTCGATGATTCAAGTCGAGTCGAGCGGTAAATGTACAGCTAAAGGCGATGGCGGAAAAAGCCTTGGCCTTCTTCAGTCCACGAGTGGAGACTCCGCACCAAATCCTAAGAGTAAGACCGAATGTAAGGGCGATCAGACTAATTGCGAAGTCGGTCTAAAATGCGGCATGTGCCTGGCCATGAGCAATGCCAATTCGGCGGGAATTCTCTACCAGGATGGCGGCAGCAACACGGGCAACTTAGTGGCCGCGGCGGAGTTCGTGGAAAAATGGTTTAATGTAGTAGCGGATCTCGCGATCCCAATTGCGAATGCTAAACTGACCAACGGCGAAGGCGGCAAAAACCCAGGCCTTGCTAAAATGTTTGGACCATGGCGACCAAAGAACAAGGCGCACTCCAAACAGCTTAAATTGGCCAAACAAGCCTGCGCGAAAGCTGTACCCGCCAACAGCACAGGCACCATACCTGGATCCATTACCGGTGGACCCGTCTTCGGAATCCCGACTCGTTAGCCGTAAAACTTGCGGTTGGTCTTAGCTAGATTCAGCAAAGGTTGCGTCGGCTTTAGGCGACGACCGCATTTGCTGGCGTAAAGCTCGAGCTCTTGCACCACGTACTGCGTGCCCAAAGAGTCCGCGTACTTTAGCAAACCTCCGCGGAAGGGCGGAAACCCCGTACCCATGATCATGGCCAAATCCACATCTTGTGGTGTTTGAACAATGCGGTCTTCGATCAAAGCTAAGGCCGCTTCATTGATCATGGTGAAGACACCACGCTCAAGGCACTCTTTTTCATCCAGTTTGTTGGTCGGTGAGGATAAGCCCAAATCCGAATACACTGACTTATCGACCGACAGCTGCTTGCCCTTTTCGTCGTATAAGTAAAAGCCTTTGCCGCCTTTTTTGCCGAGGCGCTTCGAATTGTACATGGGCTCAATCACCTGCGGAACTTCAATGCGATCACCTAAAGACTTGTGAAAGATCTTTACGACCTTAATACAAACGTCCAATCCGACTTCGTCCATCAAGCGGAAGGGACCCATCGGCATCCCGAACTTGTGAGTGTAATAGTAGTCGACCAGATCCACCGTCATTCCGTCTTGCAGAAGGAACATGGCCTCGATCATATACGGCATCAAAAGCCGATTGACCAAAAAGCCCGGGCCATCTTTCACGACCACCGGAGTTTTGCCCATCTTCTTGGACAAATCAAAAATAGTGGCCACCGCTTCATCACTGGTCTTCGGTCCGCGAATGACTTCCACCAGAGGCATCTTGTCGACCGGATTGAAAAAATGCATGCCGAGGAAATTTTCTGGTTTAGGACAGGCTTCAGCCATCTCCGTCACACTCAGCGACGAGGTGTTGGTCGCAATAATCGCATCGGGCGAATGCTTGGCCGTTTCGGCAAGCACTTTCTTTTTGATTCCCATGTCCTCAACAATCGCTTCAACGACCACGTCCATATGTTTGAACCCGGAGAAATCAAGTGTTCCCGAAATCAAAGACATTTTCGCCTGGTACTGATGTTGTGTCAGACGGCGACGCTTGAGCATTTTCGCAAAAATTTCGCTGGCGTGGCGAAATCCTAAGGCCAAAGCTTTATTGTCGATGTCTTTCATCCGCACATGGATGCCCTTATCGGCCATCACTTGGGCAATTCCGCCCCCCATGGTGCCAGCCCCTAAAACAGCGGCATTTTCCACCTTATGGGGTTTGACGTCTTTACCTTCCACGCCCGTTTGTTTCTTAACGGCTTCCATCATATAAAACAGATCGATGAGATTCTTTGAAACGGCGGTGGTCGCAACTTCGACAAAACCCTTGGCCTCAGTCTGAATGGCTTTTTCTCGGTTGGAATAGCCATAGGTTTGCTTAACTACCTCGAGAGCCTTTAACGGCGCCGGGTAAAAACCTTTGGTCTCCTTCAACACACCTTTTTTAGCCTGCGTGAAAACGACGGGTTTGCCGAGGGGAGAGTGAAGAAACTTGTCCATGGGGGATTTCGCCCGAAACTTTTTTCGTCTTTTCCCACCACCGATTTTTTCTTGTGCAAAGGCGAGCGCGCGAGCCTCTAATTGTTCGGCCGGCACACAGGCGTCGACCAAACCAATTTTTTCGGCCTTACGTCCATCCACCGATTTGCCAGCTAAAATAATATCAAGCGAAGCCGGTAGACCCACCGTTCGGGGCAAGCGAACACAGCCGCCGAACCCGGGAATAATGCCAAGACGAACTTCGGGTAAGCCGATCTTGGTCTCACTGGAATCCGAACAAAGCCGGTAATCGCAACAAAGCACCAACTCACAGCCGCCGCCCAAGCAAGCGCCGTGAATCGCGGCGACCGTGACCATCGGCAGATCTTCCAAAGCGTTAAAGATCTCATGGGCTTGGGTCAACACTTCAGAAAACTCATCCTTGGAGTTGATCTTCTTAATCTCTTCGATGTCCGCGCCAGCGATAAAGATTTTTGGCTTTCGCGAAATAAGGACAACCGCCTTATAGGGTGAAGATTTGAGCTCTTGCACCACCTCTCGCAAGCGAGCCATCATCGGCGAGGACAGTTTATTTACTTTTTCGCCAAAAAGGTCCCACTCCAAAAGGGCAATTTCGCCTTTCGGGACGATTTTCAAACTGTCTTGAATGCTCATGGATTTACTGTTCTCCTTCGACAATGACAGTTCCACCTTGTCCTCCTCCAATACACAGGGTTGCCAGACCAAACTGAACTTTTCGACGACGCATTTCTTTAATCAGCGTCACAACTAGGCGCGTGCCCGTAGCCCCGACCGGATGGCCAAGGGCGATAGCGCCGCCATTCACATTGAGAATCTCTGGGTTGATATCACCTACGGCCTTATCCAGACCCAATTTGTTTTTAGCAAATTCGTCACTGGCAAAGGCTTTCAAACAACCCAACACTTGCGCCGCGAAGGCCTCATTGAGTTCGACCAATCCCATGTCTTTCATCGTCAAACCGGCTCGCTTTAAGGCGACGGGACTTGCGTACACTGGCCCAAGACCCATGCGCTCGGGCTCGAGTCCCGCGAAGGCATAAGATCTAATTGTGGCCAAAGGTTTCATACCCAATTCTTTGGCGCGCGCCCGGCTCATCAACAAAATGGCGGCGGCACCATCGGTAATCGGACAGGCATTGCCGACCGTGATCGTTCCATACTTACGATCGAAGAAGGGCTTTAGCTTGCCGAGCTGTTCCAAGCTCTGCTCAGCCCGAGGCCCAATATCTTCCGCCAAAAATTCCTTATAAGCCGGAGGCAAAAACACCGGGGTGATCTCTTCGCCCAGTCGACCGGCTTGCTGAGCCGCCACCGCTTTTTTGTGGCTCTCAAGCGCAAAGGCATCTTGCATTTGCCGCGTCAGACCAAACTCCTTGGCGATGATTTCAGCTGTCTGACCCATATTGATTCCGACAAAAGGATCGGTCAGACCTTCCATGACTGAGATACGCGGTTTGTAGGGTGTGGAGGCAAAGGGCGATGTGGTCACCAACTCGGCGACTTGTTTAAAGTCAGCCTTAAGCAGCCCCCCGATCGCGGCCAGTTGTTGCTGTAGAGAACGAGCACCTGCCAATTTCTGAAAGGCCGTCACAAAAGGGCGACTCATAATAAAGGGCAACTGCGACATACTCTCGGTGCCGCCGGCAATCACTACATCACAGGTGCCGGCGCGAATGCGCTCGTAACCGGTGGTGATACTTTCCATAGCCGAGGCACAATTTCGATGGACCGTCATGGCCGGGGTCTTTAGCGGTACGCCGGCCCTAAGCGCCACTACGCGCGAGATATTGACCGCATCAGCAGGATTACCGGTATTACCAATGATCACCTCATCCACTTGCTCGACATCCAATTCGGAGCGCTCGATCAACTCGTGGACCGCCACCCGCCCCAGTTCGGCTGGATGGACATCCTTTAGCTTGGTATCCGCCTTCGCAAACGGGGTTCGAACCCCTTCTACCACCACCACATCGCGGTCGTTGCTCATGCCTATTCTCCTTTGCCAAATGCGTCCCTCAAACCTTGCGGCCCAGTCCAAGAAAAGTCAAATTTTTTGACCACTTAGGTCAACTGGGTCAATTGACTTCTCCAGACCCGACCCCTACCTTTTAGGGCAGGAGTTGCAAACATGAATCAGCACAATCTCGACAAAGAAGCGCTCGAATACCACGCCAAAGGCAAACCTGGAAAAGTGGAGGTCATCTCCAGCAAAGAGTGTGGCACCGAGTACTCACTTTCGCTCGCGTATTCACCGGGCGTTGCCGCCCCTTGTAAGGAAATCGCCAAGGACCCGGCCAAGGTCTATGACTACACCACCAAAGGGAATTTGGTCGCGGTCATCACCAACGGAACAGCCGTACTTGGTTTAGGGAATATCGGCCCGCTGGCTGGCAAACCAGTCATGGAAGGTAAAGGGGTTCTGTTTAAACAGTTTGCCGGAATCAATGTTTTTGACATTGAGCTCAGCACCACCTCGGTGGAAGAGTTTGTGGCCGCCGTCAAAGCGCTCGAGCCAACTTTTGGTGGGATCAATTTAGAAGACATCGCGGCTCCCGACTGCTTTGTGATTGAAGAGCAGTTAAAGAAAGAAATGAACATTCCGGTCTTTCATGATGATCAGCATGGTACAGCCATAATTTCAGGGGCCGCTTTTTTAAATTCCTGCATGATCACGAAACGCAATCCGGCCGAGGTGCGCATCGTCTTCAACGGCGCCGGCGCGGCCGCTATTTCTTGCGCCCGCATATTCAAAGCGCTGGGGGCTCGGCAGGAAAATATTATGTTGTGTGATTCGCAGGGTGTCGTCTACCGCGGTCGCACCAAGGGAATGAACAAATACAAAGAGGAATTCTTGATCGACACCGAGGCTCGAACCCTCGCCGATGCCATCAAGGGGGCCGATGTCTTTATTGGCCTCAGCGTGGCCAATGTTCTCACAGCTGAAATGCTGAAAACCATGGCTAAGAATCCAATCGTTTTCGCCATGGCCAATCCCGACCCAGAAATTGACCCGGCCCTGGCCAAAGAGGTCCGACCCGACGTGATTATTGCCACGGGACGAAGCGACTTTCCCAATCAAGTGAACAATGTCTTGGGATTTCCTTCAATCTTTCGAGGAGCGCTGGACACGCGCGCCACCCAAATCAATGAAGAAATGAAATTGGCTGCGGTGCATGCCTTGGCCGAACTCGCCCGCGAAGACGTGCCGGAAAGTGTGTCGGCCGCCTACGCGAATCGCCAATTTCACTTTGGCCCCGATTACATTATTCCTAAGCCTTTTGACTCGCGCGTCTTGCTCAAAGTCGCACCCGCCGTAGCCAAAGCCGCCATGAAGAGTGGCGTCGCTCAACAACCCATCGATGATCTAGCGGCCTACACGCACAAATTGGAAATGCTTCAGAGTCGAACCCGTGGATTTATTCGAACGGTAATGAACCGAGTGAAATCCCATGCCCAGGCGAAAAAGCAAGAGCTACCAATTGTCTATTTTCCTGAAGGGCGCAGCACAAAAATCCTGAAAGCGCTCAATACTATTGTGACTGAGAAAATTTGCACGCCGGTTTTGATTGGCCACACAGACCAAATCAAGGCTCGGATCAAAGAATTAGAACTGGATCGCCTCGATGACGTTCGCATTATTCAGCCCATTCAAGATCCCCGTTACATGGATTACGTGCAAGATCTCTACACCACGCGCCGGCGCAAAGGCGTGATGAGCGCCGAGGCTGAGCGCTTGATGTTGGATCCCAACTACTTCGCTTCCATGGCGGTGCACCGCGGGGACGCGGACGCCTTAGTCACAGGCGCCACCATGAACTATTCCGAATGTGTTCGACCTATTTTGGAAATCATCGGTGCCGGTCGTTCGAAAGTGGCCTCGGGACTGAATATGGTTCTAATGAAGGATCGTATGATTCTGTTTGCCGATACCACGATGAACATTGACCCCACAGCCGAACAGCTCTCGAGCATTGCCATCCATGCCTCGAAGGTGGCCCGGTACTTTGGTCTAACTCCAAAAATCGCCATGCTGAGCTTCACCAACTTTGTTGGCCACGGTGCGAATCCCCGCAAGATGCAGGAGGCCGCTCGCCTCGTGAAAGAGCGCCATCCCGAGATCATCGTGGATGGAGAAATGCAGGCCGACACCGCCGTCAACCCCGAGATTATTGAGAGGATTTTCCCATTTTGCGAAATCAAGGGGGGCGCAAACATATTGATCTTCCCCAACCTAGATGCCGGAAACATGGCCTATAAGTTGGTTCAGCAGCTGGGCGGCGGCGAGGTGGTAGGCCCTTTTATTATGGGAGTTAAAAAACCTGCCAATGTCCTTCAAAGAACCTGTACGGTTGACGATATAGTGAATACAATAGCGGTAACAGCCCTTGAAGCTCAGGCTTACAAGGAGTAAAGTAAGAGACTGTTCCATAATGGTACAGTGACAGGAGAAGGAAAAGCTGGTTTCGATTCCATCATATAAACCCCGCGCAATCGTCGTAGGCGTTGGTCTGAAGACCGAGTCCTTTTCGGAAATTAAAGAAAGCTTAGCCGAACTTGAAGACCTGGTCGCCGCTTGGGGCGGCGAGATCGTCGCCAATGTGGTTCAAATCGTTCAATCCTACAACTCTGCTACTTTAATGGGGACCGGAAAGGTCAAAGAGATCCAACAATTGATTGAGGAAAGTGGCGCTGACGTTGTGGTGGTTGACCATCCGCTCAGCGGCGTACAGGGTCGAAATTTGCAGACCGATTGGAATGTGACGGTGATGGACCGCAACCAAATCGTTGTCGACATCTTTGCTAAACGGGCCAAAACCTATGAAGGAAAACTGCAGGTCGAATTGGCCCAAATGCTGGACCAACTTCCCCGGATGATTGGTGCGTGGATGGGATCTCTGTCTCGCCAAGGTGGCGGAATTGGAACCCGGGGCCCGGGTGAAACGGCCCTTGAAAATGACCGACGGCGAATTCGAGATCGAGTGAAGTCGATCCGCAAGCAGCTCGAGGGCGTTCGCAAGCATCGCCAACAACACCGTCAGCTTCGAAAACGACTTAAGATCCCAACGTTTGCGCTCATTGGTTACACCAATTCTGGAAAGTCCACTTTGCTCAATCAGCTCACCAATTCGACGGTCGAAGTAAGAGATCAAGTCTTCGCCACTTTGGACCCCACCACCCGCAAGGTCAAGTTGCCCGAAAGCGCTGGAGCCCTGGTGACCGATACAGTGGGATTTATTCGCAAGCTCCCGGCCCATTTGATCGAAGCTTTCAAGGCCACTTTGGAAGAGTCCGCCGAAGCCGATGTATTACTTCATGTGATCGACTTATCTTCTCCCAGCATGGAGCACCAGATCGCCGTGGTGGAGGATCTGATTCGCGAACTCGGGTGGGACAAAAAACCCATAATTTTTGTGTTCAATAAAACGGATAAAGCTCCTCTGGATCGCCAATTTCAGGTGAAGGCCTTTCCGCGCGTCTTTGTGTCGGCGTTGACCGGTGAGGGCGTCGACAAACTTCGTCGTCAAATGACGGTCGCCTCGCAAGCCTTAAATGAAGAAGTCGAACTCTACTTCCCTAAGCAAGAAGAGCATTTGATCTACGAATTGGGCCGAGACTCCCATATCAGTAAGACTGAGGCGGGCTCCACCGGAACCATATGCTATGCTTCACTCACACCCTCGCAAATGTCGCGCTGGAGTGAGTTTATGGTGCAAAACAAAAAGTACTAGCGCGGGCGTAGAGCCTCGTCGACTGGGCGCCGAACATCTTCGAATGTACCCATATAGGATGAAGGAACAAAATCAGGACCATAGGTCTCCAGCAGAAATGCGTATATGTCAGCTTCAACCACTGCTTGAAAGCCCGCGAACTCATCACGCTGGCGATGGTACTCAGAAATCGAGAGCTGTCCCGTCGCAAACTCTTGCATGACCTGTGCGACATGGCCCAATTCTTCGGAAAGTTCTAAAATTCGGTCTCGATTGAGAATTTCCCAAATTTCGGGTCCGGGATTATCGCCCTCCGGCAGCACGATCCATGTGCGAACCTTTCCCTGATGAAAAGACACCATCGGAGCAATCGACACGTTTTTAACAATCTCCTCTTGAAGCTTTCGCTGCAGGTCCTCATGGGACGTAGGCGTGTAGAATAGTTCATGGCGTTTCTGAAAAGGAATCAGCGATAAACCCGAACCTTCGAGCGGCTTGGGATCGTCAAGAATATCGAAGGCTTTGTCCCACTTCCCTGCCTTGGCGAGTCGGGCGGCCTCCTGAATATTGCGCAACAATTTTTGAGAAAGCGCCAGAGCCTCAGCGTGATTGAGCTGAAGGGCCAAGTGGCGCCTCGGAACCCGCACGGTCTTCGGCATACCCAATAAAGGCTCGCAAGGACCATTTGCGGCCGCCACAAAAGACCATAAAGAAAGGATGAGTACAGGAATCATTCAGCCCCAGTAAAAGGCAATCCTTATGCCAGTTGCCCTATCGCCTGACCAGGGAAATAATGAGGCATGTCTTGCGAATATCGGCTGACCCGATTGATTTTGATTCAGGGCCTGGGCCTTGTTTATCTCAACGCTTTCGCGATCTTACTTTTTCAAGGCCCGACACTTTGGGGACAGGCCGGACTGGCCCCGATTGCGGAATTTGCTCAGACCGCCCAGGCGCAATTGGGCCCTGGCGCGTGGACTGCCTTTTGGAAATGGCCAAGTCTGTTTTACTTTCTACCCGTTGAAAGGGCCCTTCACTTTCTGCCCGCAATTGGAATCCTTATCGCGATCGCCATGACTTTGGGTTTTGCCAATCTGCCCATGCTCCTGACGGTGTGGTTAATTCAACTCTCCTTCGTCAACATGGGGCAGGTTCTATACGGTTACGGTTGGGAAACTCAGCTTTGTGAATTCACATTTTTATGTTTCTTCCTAGTGCCACCTCTAGATCCTGATCTTCGAAAAAGCCCATTCCCAGCGGCGGCCGTCGTCATTTGGGCCCAGCGCTGGATGCTTTTTCGACTTATGCTGGGCGCGGGCTTGATCAAGATCCGAGGGGACGAATGCTGGCGCGATCTCACCTGCCTCGTTTACCATTATGAAACGCAACCGAATCCACATCCCTTAAGCTACTTCTTTCATCTAATGCCCGCTTGGTTCCATAAAGTCGGAGTGCTATTCAATCATTTCGTCGAACTCGCCGTTCCCTTTGGACTTTTTGGGCCTAAGTCATTGCGGCGAGCCGCCGGATTATTAACGATCGCTTTTCAAGGCACGCTGATCCTCAGCGGGAACCTCGCATGGCTCAACTGGCTCACGCTATTGATGTGCATTCCTTGCTTTGATGATGAGTTTTTTCGCAGAATCTGGGCCTGGTTTCACAGGACCCCATCTGTTGTGGATTTCGAACCAGCCCCGATCAAGAAATGGGAAAGGGTTAGACAGGGAATTTTCGCCATTCTTATTCTTTGGCTTTCGGCCGGGCCGGCCCTCAACCTGGTCAGTGATCGACAAATGATGAACACCTCTTACAATCAGTGGCACTTGGTCAATAGCTATGGAGCATTTGGTAGCATCGGCAAAGAGCGCTACGCGGTGATTATTCAAGGCACGACCGATCGTCAACTTGGTCCTGACTCCCAATGGAGCGAATACGTCTTTAAATGCGCGCCGGGACCTACGGATCGACGACCTTGCCTGATCACACCTTACCACTATCACTTGGACTGGCAGATTTGGTTTTCCTCCATGCGGCCCGAACTCCAGGAAGAATGGCTTTTTCGTCTGGTGGTGCGTTTGCTGGAAAATCAAACCAATGTAAAGAACCTGTTTGCCAGCACACCCTTTGATGACCAGCCCCCCAGATTTATAAAGATGGATCTTTATCGTTATCGCTTTGCCGACTTCGAAGATTGGCCCGAGCACTGGTGGTCACGTGAAAAAATCAAAGAGTATATGCCGCCGATTTCGTTGGACACCCCCCTTGTCAAAAGCTTTATCTCGAAGGCCAAGTGACATGTGCCAAATTCAGACAAATAAAGATTACACTTTAGTCCCTTTAAATTTTGCCGATAAAACCAATATTATTGAGCTGATCAACAAAAAAGGAGCTCTTGTGGTCCCCTACAACCGCCGTGAACTAGGGAAATTTCTCAGAAAAGCACGCGAGAAAGCCAATCTAACTCAAGCCGATGTGGCTGAATTCCTTGGGTACTCCAGCCCCCAATTTATTTCTAACATAGAGCGAGGAGTATCCGTTGCGCCTCTTGAGCTGATTTCCAAAATGGTGCGCCTTTACAAAATCAAACCCGAGACAGTCACTAACTTGATCATGAATAGTCAGCGCAAGTACCTCAATGAGGCCTTAAACCAAGCGAACTAATCTTTCACAATCACGTGATTGGGAAGTTCATTGGGATTTGCCTTGCGAGCCGGAAACTTTTCTTTCAAAACGCGACCGCAAATTTCGACTCCGCTCTCCAAGCGACCCAAAGTCAGCTCTCGAACAACGTCCGCCCAAATCTTAGGTTCGGCCTTTTGATCAAGCCCTCGATCTGCCAGGACAACCGCCTGTTTTTCCGCAAGAGACAAGAATAGTAAAATTCCAGTCCGCTCCGCGGTGGCCGTGAGATCATTTCGATAAAATTCGAGTTCGGCCCGAATCCAGCACTGCTGGCGAACAGAATCCGCCGATGCCAGGGCCACTCGGTTTACCAGATGAAGCTGGTGCCAACCGTTACCTAGTGGGCATTTTCTTGGATATTACGGACCAGAAAAAGCTGGAACAGAATCTTGCGGGTCCAGATCAACGTGAAAAAATGCAAGAGAAACTCGCCAATGTGGGCGAGCTCGCGGCGGGCTTGGCACATGAGATCAACAATCCTCTCACTGTCATTCAAAGCTTAGCCTTTTTGCAAAAAAACAAAGATAGTAATCAGGCCCCGTCCGCCTCGGAAATGAAAGACAGCGCCACCAAGATTTTGAAACATGTGGATCGAATTTCAAAAATCGTGTCGGGACTCAGAAATCTGGGCCAGCCCCAAGTGGACGAAAAACGCAGTGAAAAATCGGTCAACCAGCTGATCCATCAGGCGGTCGAGCAGCTCAAACCCGACGTGAGTTCCCAAAAAATTGATCTCCTGGTTGAACCCTTACCCTCGGACTCTCGCATTTTTTGCAATGAGCAGCAAATCGTACAGGTGCTGATCAACTTGCTTTCGAATGCCGAGAACGCCGTGGATTCACACAAAGTAAAATGGATTCGAATCAAGGCCAATGAGTTGGACCGAAATCATGTTGAGATTGAAGTGACCGACAGTGGCCGGGGAGTTCCCCCTGATCTTCGTGATAAAATATTTGAGCCCTTCTTTAGCACCAAGCCTGCCAATAGCGGTACGGGGCTTGGATTGGCCGTGAGTCGAAATATCGCTGAAGAACATGGTGGAGAACTTATATTAGACCCGAACATTCCCAACACCACGTTTCGTTTGCGAATGCCCCGCTTGGAGGTAAAGCAGCCATGAAAATCTTGGTTGTAGACGACGAGCCCGATATTCGTGAACTCTTGAGCCTCATTCTAGAGGCCCGCGGCTTTGAAACCGAAATGGCCGAAAATGGTGAGGAAGCGGCTCGCAAGGTCTGCGACCATCCGGAACGATACGCGGTTGTTCTATCCGACATTAAGATGCCCAATATGGACGGACCCACTATGGCCACTCAAATTCGTGCGAACGGCATTCGTACTCCCATCATATTTATGACGGGCCTAGATTCGCCCAGTCGCTCCGACTGCCAGGGGGCCGCGGCTGTACTAAATAAGCCTCTCAATTTTGAACACTTATTCGAGTTGCTCCAGCGCAAACTCGCCTAAAGCATTTTGATCTGCACGAAGATTCGATATTGACCTTTAAGTGTCGTATTGAACCACAACTAGTCGCGAGCGAGAGCGGGGGCTCAAGTGCCCCTGCCAGAATTGGTCCCGACCTTG
>JBFWON010000016.1:0-54261 GCA_050250515.1 Bdellovibrionales bacterium
GATAGAGTCACCCAGCCGTTGTCGACGATGACTTTTACTTTGTCCTTCGGCACCCAAACATTCCAGGTTATGGCCTTGGCTGCGGCCTCAGCTATATCCTGATCGTCATGTTTTTGCAGTCCATAGGCTTTAACATTAATATCATTTACCACCGCATTGACACCTGAGACCTTTTGGGCCGCTTCTTCCGCCGCCCATTTTTCAGCGTAGCTTGGAATATTTCCACTTAAAGTCACAACATTGTTCGAAACGCTGACGCCAATGTCACCCTCATGAATTCGAGGGTCCCATTTAAGTTCGTCATAAACATCTTTTTGAATTTGAGCATTCGATTTCATAGTAACTCCTTAATGTACGGCGATCTGTTTCGCCTTAGATGACTCCGTTTTTGGCATCGTCAACGTCAGAACACCGTTTTCAAATTTGGCATCTACTTTTTTGTCATCCACCGCGGAAGGAAGCGTAAAGGTCCGCTGATAAGAGCCATAACTAATTTCGGAATACCGGCGCTTTTTGTCTTCCATCTCTTTTTCTTCACGACGCTCGGCCGAAACCATCAGACGGTTTCCATCGAGCTCGATTTTGACGTCTTCTTTTTTTACGCCCGGCATGTCGAATGTCATAACGTAATTTGATTTGTCCTCAGATAGCTCACAGGTCGGCGAGAATTCCGGAACCATAAGTCGCGGCTCAGCCACCGCAAAATCTTCGAATAACCGGTCAAAATCATTTTGTAGGCGGCTCAGCAATCGGTACGGTTCTGATCCACGGCGCCATAGGGATGGTAGGTTCATTTTTCCTCCTAGGAAAATAAGAAATGTTGACCGTAGGGAAAAGCAAAGCGAATACCAAACCCCTTCTCACGCCTACGCTTTACTCGCGAAAAGTCTGAGCCATTTCGTCTCAACCGTTCGGACATTTTGATCGTGTTGATTGGCCGCGCAATCTATTATTTATTCAAAGAATTCGACCGATAAGCGGATTGATGTCAATGCCCCGAATCTCCGGAAAATCGGTCACAAGCTGAATTAAACTATAGGCTGAATTTCGATTGATAGGCGGAAGCTTCAAATGCAGTGTCATCGATAACTTCGACCGCCTTGCCGCCCTCACCAAACAAAATTACCCACAACGATAAGATCCCAGCAAAAGTTGTAAGTCTCTAAAATTAAAGCCTCAACTTTGGTCTTAAGTGCGTCCAGGCAAGCCGGGCATGGCTGGCGTCATGGGGAACCGCCAACCATACTAAGAGAGATGATTAAAGACCTCCTAACCGATAAAGTCGGGCACGCCGAGGTGGCGGGTTTACATATGGTCGCGCGTGATTTGGGAAAATTCCGGCGGGAGATCTCCTATCGCGTTTTGACCTACCTGGGCGATCTGAAAGCTCGAATTGACAATTTGGAAGCTCGCTCGGGTTCCATTCACCAAAAGGGCGCGCGAAATAAATTGAAACTTTACTTGCAGAACTCGAATAGCCATCTTTCTGCTATGGTGAGACTTCTTGATCCGCTGATTGTTGGCAGCCGTGCCAATGTGGCGGAATACGATCGATTCCTACAAGAGAGCGGGCATCAGAAGGCCAAGGTGGAAGACTACCTTGAATTGATTTTTCGTGACTGGTCCTGGGGAGTAAACGAAGTCCAGGCCGGTCTCGATTTGATTGCCAAAGTTGCAAGCGACATTAAAAATCCGGAACGAGTTTTAGTCCTGGGTGCTGGGGCCTGTCGTCTACCCTACGAACTTCACCATCGATGGCAAGCGGGTCAAACCATCTGCGTGGATTACAACCCCGCCTTATTGCTTTTAGCGAGCCAGCTCATCCAGGGAACGAAACTATCTCTCACCGACTTCCCTTACGCTCCCTCCGACGTACAAAGCGTTACAGTTGTGCGGGAGCTCGCCGCCCTAAACCCCATTCGCTCGGGTATGCAGTTCCTCGTGCACGATGTGCGTGACTGGGGCTTTGCTGACGGTCTTTTTGATTTGGTCCTCACCCCTTGGTTCTTAGACGTAAGCCCCATTTCGCCTCCAGATCAAATCGCACTGATCAATAAAGTCTTAAAGCCAGGTGGAAGATGGATTCAATATGGCCCACTTGAATTCGTAGGCAGGGATTTTTTTGAGTCATTGACCATTGAAGAACTGGTTCCGTTGGTTCGTAAAGAAGGATTTGAACTCGAAAACCAGGTGAGTGGCCGCGTACCGCAAATGCAAAATCCCCACTCTTCGATCGGCAAGGATTATTCCGTAAGTGCTTTTTGTGCGCGCAAGACAACCGAAGTGAACCGGCCGATTGAATTTGAAACGGAGAATCTTCCCGAATGGTTGATGGACCTTACCAAACCTGTTGAATTGGGCCCGCAGGGCGAAAAGCTTAAAAAATCTTTGGCATTCACTCACTCCATAGCCGAAATGGTGACTGAAAGTAAGTCCGTAACTTGCATTGCGGAGGAACTGGCCTCGCGCCACGGGTTAGGACGCGAGGCCGCGGAAGAATTGGTTGTGCGAACTCTAAAGAAGTGGCTCTAAGTAAAACTCACAAGTTTCGATGATCCACCAAAGTTTGGTAGGTTCATTCCCAGCAAAGTGCTAAAGGTGTAGAACAAATCTTTGCGATTGAATTTGGTCCCATCAAGACCTCTTCCCGTCGCCATCATATTGCGGCCTCCGGCGATAAAGGCCGGTTGGCCAACGGAACCAAAGGCGTTGCCAGAGTTTGAGTGGTTTCCAACATAGCAACCGTGACCACCGAAGATAATGGTATTATCCAGGATCGGACTTCCACTGGCGTCGGTGGTGGATTTAAGTTTGGCCACCAAGTCAAAAACTAAAGAGAGAAGAACTCTATCTTTGCTCACATTGCGTGCGTTCCATTGGTCACTTGAACCCACGCTGTGAGCCATCGGAGTGTGCGTTGTGATGCCTTTGGGATCGCCATCTAAATAAATCAAGTTACTTGGCGCTTCAAAGGGGCGCTCAGAGGCTTCGTAATCAAACTGAATGTTCACCGAGCGAGTGATATCGCAAGCAAACGCTATACGAATCAAGTCGTTAAAAGCTTTAAACCGCGCCACGTAGGCCGCCGTGTTACTTGGATTTTTACCTGAATCAATGCCAGAGGCCAAAGGACTTGGCGCCACACAACCCGCCATGGTTTCTGGATCGGGAATTGGTGAAGGTCCTGGTGATGGCGATGGGGTCGGAGTTGGATTCGGAAGCGGTGCGGGTGTCACTCCCATCTTTAACTCCAGCTCCCGAACCGCGCTGAGATACTCATCCAACCGAGTTTGGCTAGAGCGACCCAGTTTACCTTTCAGTTCAACCAATGAAATAAGTGAGTTGTCCAAGATGCTTCCAGCCAATGCCCCTGTCGCCGCCTGTGGGCGAATGGCCGGAGCCAATTTTGTTGCCGATTGCGCCCCTGCATTCGGGGAGATCACACTTAACAGCTCACGATAAAGATCGCCTGGATTGGTCAGCGGAACGGATTCTTTACCATCTTTGAATGAGCTCAAATGCCAACTCTCAGGCGTAATATCTGGACCTGGCATTAGAAAGTACGACTTTCGCTGAGTCGCCGTGGCCACCATATGGTCAAAAGTGGATTCGTTATTCACCGGACTTCGTTTGAACGTGGGCCCCGACTCAGGTGCGAACATGAGCAGGGGCGCTGAGGCGTGATCGGTGAATTCCCGCGACCACTGCCATCGATTGATCAGGGAAAAATCGGACTTGTATTGCAAAAAGGGGGTGAAGGCTGGTCCCACGTCGTCGTTTAACACTCCGTTTGCGGCCGAACCCCAGCAAGGGACAGAGGACGGGCCAAACCCGGTGTTCACTGTTCCGTTGGCAAAATAGAAGGAGACAAATCTTTTTGGGCCGGCGGCCTGAGCATAGGCCTTTGGAAAAAATTCTTCCAGAGCCGGAAGCATCAAGGCCAAACCCGTGCTTGAAATAAACTTTCTTCGATCCAACTTGAAATTACTCATAACCCCTCCCCTGTTTGAAACTTGAACGTTCGACTATTGGCGATGCCCTTAATCAGATCCGAAAACTTAGCCGTAGGTTTCATGGCTAAGGCGCCGATCGCCTCTGAAGCACACCGATCGTCGGCGGTGCTCATTTTTCGTGCCACGGCAATCGACATCACTTTTCGCACACTACAGTTCTTCACAACTTCACTTTGCCCCAAAAGATTCATCATATCCGCGGTTGAAGTGTAGTTTTGGCCAGTCGGCAGAAGGCCTGCTTGATCAATCACTTTTCCGCCTAAATCGTCATAGGTCGTGCGCCATTTTCCTAAAACGTCGAAGGTTTCAAACGCCAATCCGTAAGGATCCAATGTATTGTGGCAAGAGGCACAAACCGGATTGGTTCGATGAGCTGCTAAAAACTCAGACGGCGTCGGATTTGGAGGAAGGGCCGCGATCGCATCTGCATCGGGGATAATCACATCCGGCGGAGGCGGGACTTCAAAACAACCAAATTGATTGGCGACGGCTTTTCCCCGGCCAACGACGGAGGTTTTCTCAGGGGCTTTGGCCGACAGAGCCAAGAATAAACCAGTACCGAAAATTCCCCTTCTAGGCACAGATGATAGGTTCGTCAGAGTAAACTGAGTGGGAGAACTACCAGAAAATGGCACGCCATAATGGTCTGCCAGTTCTTTGTTTAAATAGCTTGAATTACCAGTCAAGATAGATTGAAGGCTGGCGTCCTCTGAAATCAGGCGTCCAAACATCATTTGAACTTCTGTGATCATGGATTGTCTAAGACTTTCGGTCAGCCCACTTCGTTGCATGCCCTCCACATCTCGAATCATCGCCCAATCGCGCATCATAGTCTCAGTCAATCGCTGAGCCTTTGGATCCTTCAACATTCTGTCGATTTGAGAATTCAAAGTGGCATCTGATAGAATGGATCCGTTGGTAGCTATACTCATTAACTGATCATCGGGCATGGTTTGCCACAAGAAGTAGGAGAGTCTCGTCGCAAGTTGAAAAGGATCAAGTCCAAAGGTGGCGCCTGCGGTCCGTGAGGCGGTCGAGGTGATTGGAATAAACAAAAAGTTGGGGTCCATCAACAACCCTTGAATAAGGGTTCTTAAACCTTCGTCAAAAGACGATTGCCCTTGCATAAGCGCCAGATACCGCGCGTACTCGCTGCCCGAGCCAAATTCGGTTAAGGGACGGCGAAACGCCCTTTTGCCAAGCTCTCGAACGACGCTCGCATAGCAGGAAGCTGGCACATTCGTGCGGCCCACCGCGCACGCCGCGATTTTGCCATAAGAACTATTGGAGGCAGATTTGGTGGCAATGATTTCATCGGCCAACTTACCTGCGGCACTCCAGTATTTTTCGACTCGAAGAAGAGTGAGCGGCACCGCGCTTGTGTCGCTAAAGAAGCCCGTCGGCCCCGGCGCTGTTTCCTCAAAAATCGCGGCATCGGATGCGACGGTGGTCGTGAATAATAGATCTTTAACCGTGTTGTCGTATTCAAAATTTGAAAGAAGCCTTAAGGGCGCCAAGCCTGGTGAGTAATTACTTCCGCAGCTCTTTTGATCAATCGTAGAGCCAATTCCTGTTGAATTCGAATTTTTTGAAGCGTGCATCGCCCCGCCACAGTTTTGGAAGAGCGCCACTAGGGTCGCGATTCCAATCGCCAGAACCGAGACGCGAATATACTGATGCATTTTCCCCCCCAACGCTAGCGCTCTTATTTCCCATCAGCTCTAGCAAATTCAGAATAGGCGGTCTGGGATTATGAAAAAACTGACAAAGGTGTCATTGAATGGGGTCATTTTGAGACAGTGGCGCTCCCCCCATGGCATAGTCGGAGCCTGTCCCTAAATGGGAATCGCGCCATAATGATTACAGCGTTCCAGCGCTCCTCCGATTATACTGAAATAGTGTGAGTCCCTTGGGTAGGGAGGGTGAGTGAATTGGCGATTCGGGCGGTTAGCCAAAATCGGCTTCGTACTAAGTTTAGTGAGTGGATGGGTCTTGCAGGGTCAAGCTTGCTCGCCCGCGCTGTCGTCGAAAATCGGTATCCCCGGTAAACCTTCAAACAACGGCGGAATATATGGGGGCAACAATGCCGATACGGAAACTTACGGACCAGAGAGTTCAAGCGGCTATTACGGCCCCATCTCTCAAGACCAACCTGCAAACCCAACTCATTTTTTCGTGCACCACGGAACTCAGCCATCCCAGTCTTGCGGGCCTGCGACGCCCGCCTCTGCCGCTTTCGTCAGCGAATGGATCAGCATTCCCAAGGAAGCCCCGCCCTATTATAGAAGTGGCTATTGTGGAGCTCCGACTTTAGTAAACTTGGCCGCACTGAACTGGGTTCAGTACCATCCGCAGGTTTTGGTCTATACCAACCAGATTTTTGTGTTCTACGAGGCCATGCCGAACAATCCGGTCGATCTAAAAATTCCCATATACTTATGCCGGCGAGCTTCCATGGAAGGCAATTTTGATGTGGGAACTGATGTTTTCGTTTACAAAACAAAAGATGGATTATTCGCGGATTTTGTTAAGGGTGAACTCCTTGCGGGCATTCCGACTCGAACAAGTGTCACGCAAATTTCCGTTCGCGAGACTTCTGGTCTAGTTCTGGGGTCAGGCTTTAGTCTTGACCCCGCCACTGGCACAACGTCTGTGGACATTCTGACCTCAAGCGGGGCCACCCAGCGAATTGAGGCCACAGGTCTCAGCTGCATTAGCGAAGTAATCCCTTCTCCGTTTTAATGGGAAACCCAATCTGAACCGATAAATTTATCATATGGATAGTTGGTCGGCGCAAATCCAGACCTGGAACAAAATGATCCGTGATGGAAGCGGCAATGATGTGGCCGAGGCGCTGGACTCCATCCCCAGAAAGGGGCTTAAGCCCGCCCATCTCGCTCAAATCGGCAATCTGGCCTGGCGTGTGGGGCGACCGAGTCGCGGCGCTTTCTTATTGAGCGCGGCTTTTCGCCGTCAACGCCAACTTAACAATCCCGATTGCCCGGAGCTGATTTGTGAATACGCTCAATGTTTAACTGATCTCGGGGCGATCCCAGAGTCTCGCTTGTACCTTCAATCCGTCTCGAAATCGATTGCCAAGGCTAAGTTTTATTTGGCTTCCACCTTCATAAAAGAGTGGAACTATCAGGACGCGATTCCCCTTCTCGAAGACTATCTCCAGAATTTGACGGATCCCTACCAACGCACCGTCGTGAATGTGAATCTGGCATCCGCTCTAGTTAGTGTCGGGCAAGCCGGCGATGCCGAACGGATTATTCGACCACAAATCAATCGACTCAAAAAAGAAGGGCATAAGCTTTTGACTGGCAACGCCCTTGAAATTCTGGGGCAAGTTCGCTTTTACCAGGGCGAGTATCAAGATGCTTTGCGCCTATTGACCGAAAGTGAAGAACTTTTAAAAGATTCGCAAAACGCCGGTTGGTTGTTCTGCAAGAAGTGGCAATTCATCGTCAATTTGGCTCTGCGGAAGGCGCAGGGAAAATTGGATTCTGCGGCCCTCGTCGACGAGATGGGCCTTCTTCGCCGCCTCTGTGTGCAGAGGCAAAGCTGGGAGTCCATACGCGAACTTGATTTTTTCACAGGTCTTTTTACCGATAACGAAGAACAAATTGCGAGAGTCTATTACGGCACTCCCTTTTTGCACTACCGACTTAGGATGGTGAGACATTTGCCGCCGGGATGGTCACCTCCAGAAGACTTTGTCCGCTCCTCTGAAGAGGGAAGAATCGTTCAATTGTCAGAATTGATGGGTCCGCAAGAAGCCGCTCTTACACCTTTGATGAAGAATTTAATTATGACTTTGTTGTCCGATTATTATTCGCCATTTAGGCCCGGAAGCCTTTTTGGAAAAGTGTTTCCAGATGAGCATTACAATGTGGAAGGTTCGCCCCACCGGATCTTTCGAACAGTTTTGAGCTGCCGGCAAGCGCTGGAACAAAAGGGCATCGTGTCGCGAATTGAGAATACAAAGTATGGCTACCGATTTCGAATCGACAAAAACGAAGGCTGGATAATTCCCCGCTTTTTGATCGAATCCCAGTCCTGGGACGGCGTCGCCTTGGCCCAGCTCTACCTTCGCCAGGTATTTGGTCAAAACTCTTTTTCGTCCGCTCAATTCGCCAAAACTTTTCATGTCTCACAGCGATCGGCGAATCGAATGATCAAGTCGATCGGCCAAGAGGGAACGTTGCAAGAGATTGGACAAGGTCGAGCCAAGCGCTTTCGTCTTGCTTCGTAACAACTAAGTCTCATACCGATACATATTCACGACAGTCTGATTACAGCCGAATCCCCGTCGCTCTTTATAGAATGATGGAAAGGGGGGACAAATGCTGGGTTTAATGACAATTGCCATATCCCTCCAAATCCATGCCCAGGTGCTATCGGAGCGGGCCGTTTATGAGCGTTGCCACGCCAAGCTGGTCCGCATGACACCCGACGCTGACGACCGCTTGGTAGCGCAAGTGGACTCTGGTGCCCTCACGGGCGCGCAAGCGTGCCAAGAGCTTTTGAGCCTAGCCCGCATGAATGCATCCGGACGCATCCCACCTTACCTGGCGAATCCAGAAAAGTTTAGGACTGCACAGCGAATCGTGCATACGATGAATGACGTTCACCGATCATGGTTCACTCGTAAAACCTTTGCCGCCGAAAGCGAATGTTCACAGTCCGTGACGAACTCTTTGATCGACGCCGCTGAACCGGCGTATTTCTTCACGCGAGCCCTCTTTCATCCTAGTCAGCTCATAGACAGCGCGGTGTTGTCGACCGATTCGATTCGCGCCATCCGCGAAGTGGAAAACCCTAGGCGCTCAATCCTTAGGTCGGCGATTACCAGACCGTTTATTGGATTCCCTGAGGAACAAGAAATGATCTCGAACGGGGGACTGCTCGGTTTTGCACTCGGCTCTAGCCCCATGGTGAGATTGGTGGCGACGGACAAGGCCCCTGGCGAAGTCCAGCTGCCTGTCGTGGCTAGCTATCCACTGATGCAAAATCAAGGCGGTGGGATTTTGGGTTCGCAAGCCTATCTCCTCGCCAATTTCGGTGACGACGGGACTCTCTTCCCGGATCTCGAAAAAATGCCGAGAAACTGGGCGCGCTATGTTTTTCGCGACCTGCTTTGCCGCGAGCTTCCGGTGATCCGCGATGAAGATGCGGCCCCCTACCGGGTGTGTGATTCACCCGAATGTGCCATCCAAGTGACAAAGGCGCAAATGGCGAATGTTTTACCCTTTCGCCAACAAAATGCCTGCGTGAAATGCCACGCCAGCATGGATCAACTCGCAGGTGTGGTGCGAAATTTTCGCGGCTATCGAACGGGTACGTGCACCTTTAATCCACCCAGCCGATTTTCATCGTATGGGATGGTGAAGGAGACTCCGACTGAGACTTCGATTTCGACTTGGGACTATAAGGTCGATGTTAACTATCGCAAGCGTCCCTCGCTCGGTCGATTTCTCTTTCGAACGCACAATAATAAATTGATCAACAAGCCGATAGCGAATCTGGATCAATTAGGTCAGGTGATTGCGAATACGGAAGACTTTTATATTTGCGCGGCTAAGCGTTACTACCACTATTTTACCGGAATCAACGTGGACATTAGCCCTTTGTCAGGTGCGCTTGCGCCCGATCAAAGGTTCTACCGAGCTCGCGTCATCGATCTGGGTCGAAAACTGAAAAGCGCCGATGCCTTCAACAAGGACTCTTTGAAGTTGATAGAGGCGATTTTCGCTCTACCTGAGTACAAAAGGGCCGACTTTAGACTTCTTCAGGCGGCTGGGTCATGAAGAATATGAAAGTCACGCGCCGACAGGCGATAAAGGGATTTGTGCAAGCATCCGCCGCTCTCGCCGCCGCAGACACGGTGATTGCGTCGTTAGTGAGCTCCCAATCCCGCTTGGCCTACGCACAGGCAAACGACTTTTCGTCTTTTTTTCATCTTGGACTTCCCGGTGCCCCGCCTCGTTGGATGTTCGATCTATTTCTGAATCCGACCAATGAGGCTAGCCGATTCGTAGCATCGCCGATGCTCGCCACTCGTTATGCCTCCGTGGCCTCGGGTCCCTATATCGCCGGTCAGTTTCAGCAAGTTCGCCACGCGGCAAGCGGCCTATATGTGCCAAGACTTTGGTCGCTCTCCGTTCCCCGACCTGGCGGTGGGCTTCGTCCCGCTTCGGAATTGCTATCCAGGCTTTTAAGTATTCGAGGGATAGATTCCCTTTCGGCCGCCCACGGTGGCGCACAGGAATTCCATCAGGTGGCGGTCACGGGTTCGATTTCTCTATCGAGCGTCACGGCTGATCGAGCTCCACGATCAAAAGAAAATCCGGCCCTGAACCTTTTGCGCGCAACTTGGCTGAACCCAGGCCCAAACGCTTTGTTCCGAAGCTCGAAGGGATATAGCTCCTTCCGACATGACATTCGCTCGGGAGCGTCGAATGAACTCTCCGCCATGTTTAGTGGAGTTCGGCCTGTCGGCCCCGAAAGCGGTTTCACCAACCAATTCATAAACAATCTTGGACAACTGAAATCGTTGATCTCCAACGCTTTTGCGGCGCAGTCCCCCTCGACCTCCATTTACCATAAAAGTCTTTTGGACAACTCTGATTCCGCCCTCAAAATTTTGACGGATTCCGCGGTGACCACCTTTTCGGCTCTCTCATCGGACTGGTCACAGCTCTATGACAAGTACGATAACCTCATCAAAACGACTCTTCAACAGACTTACCCTGGCCTTAACGACAAACCGGTCGGCCGAACCGCGACTACTGATGAAGAACGACAGACCTACCAATTCGGCAATGGGATCTACGCTCAGACCCTCAATGCCGAGGGCACCGCCGTCGATCTCCGCCGAATGTTGGGCGACGTCGACTCCAGTCGCCTGGCCGCTCAATTCGCTGTTATGGAATTCATGGTTAAAAATGGAATCTGTCCGTCCATCAACGTCAACTTAGCACCCTTTGATAACATCCGCGTGAACAACAGCTTAGTCCCGATGCCCTTCGATCAACACTTTGTCGGCGTCATGCCCGGCGTTTTGCTCAACTCCATGTACTATCTCTCTCTTACGGCGTGTCTCTTGGCCTTAATGGACGCCATGGGGACTAAGCTGAATGATTCGTTGATTTATTTGGGGTCCGAATTCAATCGGTCCGCACGGATCAACGGAAGTGGCTCCGACCACGGCGCCCAAGCCGCGAGCGTAAGCCTTTTGTCAGGCCGACAATCCGGTTTCAAATTAGTTGGCAATATTTTAAAGGACTCGGCCGGTGAAGGCTCACCCTATGCGAGCGGATACAAAGGCACCTGGGGATTTGGAGCTCCTGTAGGGGGCGAAGCTTTGTCGATTGTTCAGGTTTGGGGCTCAGTTTTGCATCTCTTAGGCGTCCCGCTCTCTGAAATTCCCAACGCCGTCAACAAAGAGAGACTACTCTTCAGCTCTTCAGGGAGTCTAGCCTTGAAATCGCCATTCGACGCGGCTCCAATCAACGTCGTGAATGCGAGCAAGACATGAATCTGAATAAAAGCGCGCTCACAACTGCCATGACGATCTTTCTGGCCCTGCCGCTCGTACTCTTGTTTCAAAATTGCTCATCTAGTTACGATGACTCGACCAGTTTGGCTCAGCAAGGGTTGAACGAAAAAGCCCTTCACGTGTTGAAATCGAATTGCGCGACCTGCCACTCTGGGGACCATCCACAAAGTCCGCCCCAGAATATCTTGGACACGCAAACACTCATAGATCAGGGCTATATAGTACCTGGGCAACCGGAATCGTCAGGCGTCTACACTTCATTGTTCGCCAACATGCCACTTGGGCGAGCGCCACTTTCAGAGGAAGACAAATCCCTGATTCGTGCTTGGATTCTCGCCATGGGAGATGATGGCACTCCGCCGGCACAGTTAATTATCGGAGACGGCGCTGCTTTCGATTTTGGCTCTGTTCAATCGGGCTCCAGCGGACAACATACATTTGTTGTCGAAAACGTGGGAAAGAAGGCCGCGATTGGACTGGCTGGATCCGGTTTGCACTCTCCCTTTTCCTTCAGTGGGGGCGCTTTCCCGGGTTCAGGTGGAACCTGTGGCGCCCTTCTTCAGCCCGGCAGCACCTGTACGTTCGTCGTTTCCTTTCTTCCGCCTTCGGCGGGCTCTTTCAATGATGATATCGAAATCATTTACGCTGACGGCCCGGCACCGACTGGTCAAATTCGCACCGCCAAGAGCGTAATAAGAGGGCAAGGGAGCGGTAGCGACGTCGCGATTTTGCAGCTGAGTGACGCCCCCGCTTTCGCATTTGGATTAGTTGAAACTACCTTAGTGGCGGCCAAAACATTTACTCTTACGAACACCGGCGCCGCCAATGCCACATCCATCACAGCGGCACCGCTTGGGTCCCCATTTCGTTACAAGGGTGGCGTATACCCCGGAACGGGCGCAACGTGCGCCGCAACACTGCCGGCAGGCGGGTCTTGCACTCTGAATGTGGAATTCGCTCCGACAAGAAGCGGCCCCTTCACAGGAAATCTTGTCCTCCATTACAGCGGTCCCACGAGCCAGTCTGCGAGTGTGGACTTAACCGGCACCGGAGCGGGCGCGGGAAGTCCCATCTACTACTCAACGGTGCGGGCCATTTTGAATTCGAGCTGCACCACATGTCATGATGCGGATTGGGGATCGACTTATGAAAGCCTTCTGGCGTTTAAGTCTGGCGCTGAAACCTCTGCTGCCATCGTTCCCGGCTCGATCAGTTCACGTTTCATCGCTCGTATCACCGGCACTTCAGGAGGAAAACCGCAGATGGGTGTTCCCCCTCGCGGATCTCTTTCGCCCGAAAATCGCCAAACTATCGTCGACTGGATCGTAGGGGGGGCATTGAATGATCCCGCGATGCCTCCAGCGGTGCTCGCCATCAGCGATGGCCCGACCTACGACTTTGGCTCTGTAATCATCGGCTCGGCTGCCGAACACACTTTCAAGCTTCGCAATACGGGCGAGGCGACGGCGACCGGCATTTCAGCCTTAAACTTGGCCCAACCGTTTATGTTCAAGGGCGGACTCTTTCCAGGTACCGGGGGCAATTGTTCAGATACGTTAGCGAAAGGCGCTTCATGCAATATAGTTGTTAGATTCGCACCCTCGTCCCCCGAAGTGAGCAATGCCAATTTGAGAATCAACTATTTTAATGGCCAGTCCAATGCGTTCGGTAGACGTTCAGTGAGCGGCACGGGAGTCGGCCTCCCCGTCGCTGTTCTTTCCCTAAGCCCATCTAGTCATGACTTTGGCCCACGAGCTTTGACGACTTCCATTAATCAAGTATTTGCGCTGACCAACCTCGGCTCGGCCCCTGCGACCAATTTGTCAGTTCTTGCACTCTCAGCACCTTATAGCTTAAGCGGTTCCACCTGCACGACCACACTGGCGGCCGGGGCCAGTTGCCAACTGACCGTTAAGTTCAATCCCACCGAGGCGGGCGAATTTTCATCTAACCTGACAGTGAACTACCACAATCAAGCTTCGTGGCAATCCATAGCAAGCACAGTGACTGGAATCGGAGTGGGCGGAGAACCGGTTTACTACAGTGAGGTTCGGCAAATTTTAAATGAGAGTTCCTGCAACTCTTGCCACAGCAGCCACTGGGGCACGAGCTATGCCGGGCTTCTTAACTTTAAAGTTCCTGGGAGATCCTCACCCGCCATCACAGCGGGGGACTTGGGCTCAAGGTTCATTCAGTACATTACCAATCCGCCTCCTGGAAAACCTAAAATGGGGGACGGCGCCTATGGTTCTCTCACTTCTGGGAAAGTGCAAACCATCATCAATTGGATCGCCAATGGCGCCCCCGATGATCCCGTCGGTACTATCACCCAGGAATTTCGTCCACTTTCCGGTGATCGGCACTATTTAGGTTCTGTTCTTCACAAAGTTTTTGGCGACACGGGGCCTCGCGTGCGCGCCTTTTCGCGTACCGTTTTTGAAAGAGGCGACTTATTTGGTGGGGCCTGTTACGCCGAGGACATGGCCTATTTATCCGAAGATTCGAGTGGCCGCAGGAGCCAAATATATGTAGGCGATGACGCCTGTCGCGATAAAATGTCAGAAGAATCCGCTTTAGCAGCTGAAACGGTACCAGACTCGAGCTCGGTCAGCGAATCCACTCGACAGGCGGCCTGTATGCGGTTGACCGAGCGAACCGATAATATTGTTTTCGCGTTGAACGGAGTCGGCCTTGATGGCACGAGTCCCTTTAATGCAGCCAACGTTTCACGAGTTCTGTTTCAATTTAAGCCGGGCACGAGTCCTCGCACCGAGGCGATTGAAGCTCTACTCGCCGTCGGCAACGGAGCTCTGAGTGATCCACTTGTTCAGGCCACCCCGGGCCGAACCAAGAGCTTTGAAGGCTGGCGGTTTATCATTTTGTCCGTCTGTCTGAGTCCGTCCTGGATTTCGCTGTAGAGACTTGCCTCAATTTGAAACAACTTCGCGACAGAATGATTTGATCGATCGAACCCTTGTTGACTCTATTCTAAGTGAAACAAGGAGTGGATTATGAGTTCATTAAGGTCAGGCTTTTTAGTCGCGCTATCAATGATAGGCGTCGTTTCTTTTCAGAATTGCTCACCCGGCATGAAGGCGAGCGATTCTAGTTCCCAAGGGCAGTCCGTCAGCCCCATGCAAGAGATCTTGGATTTAAGCAAACTGACCCCGGGGGATATCGCAGGCCTCACCGATGATGAAATTATTGAAAAAATCATCGAGAGTCTGGAAATCACCATTCAATTTTTGCAATCGGCACCTGTTGCAACCAATCCTAATCTGATCAAGCGTTTGGAGAATTACATTCTTCGACTGAAGACGGATGCTCAGTTTCGCCGCGAGGTCTTAGCCGCTCTTAAGACCGCTCCTCCACCAAAGTCACCACCATGGACAACCACACCGCCCCCCGCACCGGCTCCCTCTCCCGCTCCACCACCGCCACCTCCACCTCCGAATCCTGACCCCGCTGACATCAAATGCTTTGAGTTCAATGAAGTGATCGGAGATTTTCTAATGGATCGCGGCACCTGTTTGACGAATGGAAAGGTTGAGATTCTACAAATCGAAAAAGCGGCGGCTGATGTTTTGGGAACGACCTATGATAGAGTCATCTGTCACCTGGACATTGGGAATTTGTCACGTCCTCACCAGATTCTGGGTTACCCGCTTATCTGGGAATGCAATGGCATTCAACCGAGAGTGCAATGGACTCAGGCCACTGGATTTCGAAGTCGACACCTCAACAGCCCTTTTCGCTGTACGGCTGAAAAAGATCCGCCGATTGGCGGAAATCCAGGGGACGAAGGCTATGTTCCGATCGTCACGAAGTCCGATCGATTCTGTTACTTCAATAAAGAAGAGTTTCCTGCAAGCGCCTTGCAAGACGCAATAGACGAAGCTTTTGAGAACCGAACACGGTATCCTGACCAGTTCACTTACGGTAGATTCGAATTCCAAAATGTCGAATGCAATTTAGTCGATTTGCCCAATACGTCGATTAAAGGTTTGCGATGTACTTATTCGAATCCGGTAAGTCTTTAATTTAACCTTTAGCTTCAGTCGTTTTCTTCGCCGGACTGGCCTACTTGTAGGCAGCAGGCTGTGTCGGCCCGACCTGAAATTGTAATTGAATAGTACCTAGCCCTGTTCCCCTAAACACACCTTGTTAAGCCCGACCTCGTGTCGGGCTTTTTTGCGCCCTAAGGCGCCGATCGCCGGAAGGCGACCATGGACAAATTCCAGCTCGCCGGACT
Source organism: Bdellovibrionales bacterium (assembly GCA_050250515.1). GTDB lineage: Bacteria > Bdellovibrionota > Bdellovibrionia > Bdellovibrionales > UBA1609 > JALHOQ01. The sequence goes on from JBFWON010000016.1 coordinate 15,830, forward strand.
AGGACCCGGAGCGGCCGAGTAAGTGCCCGCGGCAGCCGCAACGAGATCGCCCGCGATATTATCCTGAATCGCGGATCGGGTAGTGAATCCCGGTGCGGGTGAGGCGACCTCGGAGCCCTCGATTACGAAGTAATAAAACACCAAGCTTCCCTCAGAAACGTTGGACAAATTGACATCAGGCGATCCGGATCCATCGACGGCGATTTGTCCTTCCAAGGCATTGGCGGTCGCGATCCCGCCATATTCAAAACAATCTAAAGTACTCTCATCCGTAGGGCCGGTGAAATTAACGCTAACCGAGGTCTCGATCGGCGCATTTTCCAAGTACCAGAGTGAAGTTATCCATTGCGAGTTTATCGAACTCACCTGGTTGATGGGGGAGAACGCGGCCCCGCTGGAACCCGTTACGGACTGAATAGAGCGAGAGGGGTCTTTAAATTCAATCATGCACAGCAACAAATGTCCCGGCTGAGTGGGTTGATCAAACGTCACAGTCGAAATGTTTGCAGTGAGAGCTCCGTTCGAAATTCTCGCCTTATTCTGCACGAACTCCGGATCGCTCGCCACGAAAATTCGATTGCCGAATTGCAGACCTGCGGAGGTCAGCTGATATTCAGACGGTTGCAGTTCGCGCGCGGGCGAGACCACTTCGCAATTTTCACGGGTCAGGAAAGCCGTCGAGGAGTATAAAATTTCGCCTTCGAGAAAGCTCCCATCGGCGCATTGATGGTTTTGATAATGCCGATAGGGTTTGCCACCATAAATTCCGCCATTGTTTTTGGGCGCGGTGGTCTGGTCCTCACTATTGACTTTCAATTTAGAGCAGTTCTGATAGGCCAGGAGCCCGATCGCGAGCGTCGCCGCAACAAAGACCTGATTCAAAATCCTAGCTCGCTGTCCCAGCATCTTAATATCTTAGCCCACGATCTAACGGCGGGCAAAGGGCCAAAAAAAGGTCGACGAAAATGGTCATAACGTTTCAATCTGAGACAGATTACTCACCACTTACGACTTCAGGAGTGCAGCTAGGCCCGGATACTTCAGCCCAATTGCCGTCGAGGCAAAGGTAGCGCGAACCCGTGCCTTGGAAGCCCGACGCGCAAGAGGCGGTTAAGACCGTACCACTTGGTGAATCATGGTTGGAATCCGAGCAGACGATCCCACTTCCAAACCAACAGTACTCCTCTGGAGCCCCCCGGCAGGATCGCAGACTGCTGCTACTGCCATTCATTGAGGCGTCGACCCGGCAGTCGACCACTCGGTTCGTGGCGTCGGTGGAAATAGCGATGGACGCCGAACGCTTGATCGCAGGAACAAACGCGCCCTTTGTTTCGAGCAGAATTTCTAACTTTCCGACGAAGGCGGACCCGGCGATAACCTCCACCGTGGGCACTAAACCAATAGATCGAATGATCGAACCATGCGGCAACTTTTGATCAACGGCCACAATATCGCGACTCGTAAGAGCATCACCTGCCGGATTGGCGAATTGAAGGCGGGGCACCTTCAGTGGCTCCCCTATTTCAGGCAGAGTTTGCCCTTGGAAGTTCAAACGGCAAGCATTGGTCAAAGCCAAAATGCTTTTCACTTCTGCTAAGAGTTCAAGAGCCTCTGTTCGCGCTTCAACCGATTTCACTTGTCTTTGCAGACTATTGACGTAGGAAAGAATTCCTAAAACCAGAACTCCGGCGATACCCACCGCCATCAAAACCATAATGAGACTCTCCCCCGATTGCCCCTTTAAACGCCCCATAAAACACCCCCACAGTTAAAATCCTATCTATATGTGGGGGAACTAAGTTCTCACCATAATGTCGCGTATTCGAATCATACTGACGCAAAATTCAGCCTTTTTGTCTCATCTGGCGACCCGCTTCTGTCCAAAAATTTCAAGATGCGAAGTGGCTTCGACTTCGCCTCCCTTTTGGTTCACAATTCTCTCGTCAAATAACGGAGGAGGAACTATGCGTTCAATTCAGGTTTTCGCGCTAACTTTAGGTCTCATGGTTGGATTAGGTGCTTTGGCCGATCAAAAGACGCAGGGGTCGATGGATGTCGCCCCTAGCGTTGAGTGCTCACTCTCCTACTACCAGAGGGCCGCGCGATGGGAAGACGACGTGGATATTGTAAGCCCATACTTTGTGGTGTCTTCTTCAACAAAGACCGATGAGATTAGAGGATTTCGAGCGGAAGCGCGATTTGTGACCGTCTGCGCAGGAGAAGCTTCCAGTTCTTGTCGCGAGGAATTGCGGCTGCATCTTAGCCTTAGCAAAGGTGAGAGCGAAGTGGAGTCCATAAATGGAATTGAGAGCAACTCAAGTGGTCCATGGACGGTGCAATTGAAGGTTGGGCGGTTCGAGCAAGCGACGCTTTTATGTTCCGGCCGACGATTCTAAGGGCTCGGGTTGAAGCACCATCGTGGATGGTGCCCCAACTGCGCCATGTGATTATTCAACCACTTCTTTGACTACGGTGCCATCGACTGGATTGAAGTAGATCTCGACCTTTTTACCCTCTTTGTTGGTTCCATAAATCTCATAGCAGCTTCCGGGCTGCTTGAATTTTCGGATTTTGTATCCTTCGCTTTCCAAGCGTTTCTTAAAATCCTCTTCCTTCATCCACTTTTCCTTGGGCTGGTCGGTACAGGTCTTTTTTGCATGTGCCAACCCGCTCACCGTCAATAGTGCTAGAACCAATGCGAGACGTTTCATTTTAGACTCCTTTTGTTGCGACGGGTTGAATCCCGTACTCAACAACACTATCGGATTGAACTAGAATCTGTGAATGGACCAAATGACCTAAGTGGCTGATTTTATATGGCATAAGCCATCTGTCCAATGGTCACTTTAGGTCAAAGGTTCGATATTGGGGTCAGACACCAGGACTCAACCCGTGTCTGATTGGAGCAAATATGAGAAACCAACTCGTCTATGACCTCCCCATGAGACTCTTCCACTGGGTCTTTGCGACACTCTTTGTCGCGGCCTTTTTGATTGCAAAAACGGTGGATGATGAGTCGACCCTTTTTTCCTATCACATGCTCGCTGGCTTACTTTTGGGCTTCGTTGTCACGCTTCGGCTAGTATGGGGATTTGTCGGATCTAAGCACTCTCGATTTTCGGGCTTTGCGCTGCACCCACGAGAGCTTGTCGCCTATTTTACTGGCATCCTTTCCGGTGACAAAAGAAAGTGGTCAGGCCACAATCCGGCGTCTAGCTGGGCGACTCTTATTATGTTTGCTTTAGCGCTCGGTCTTGGCTTGACTGGTTATTTAATGGCAAGCGGGCAAAAAGAAACATTTGAAGATATTCATGAGCTCTTGGCGAATGGTTTTTTGGTGGTCGTCCTCATGCATATCGCTGGCATCATTCTGCACGCATTGAGGCATCAGGATGGAATCGCGTTCAGTATGATCGACGGGTCGAAAAAGGGCACTCCATCTGGCGAAACTATAACGAGTTCCCGACCAGCGGTTGCAATCCTGTTTGTGGGTTTGGTGGCCACATTTGCGGTCCATCTGGCGACCAATTTCAATAGCCAGACCCGAACACTGAACCTGTTCGGTAACCAACTTCAGCTAGGTGAAAATGAAGAGAACGAAGGGTCTGAATCGGGCGAATCTAAGGGAGAAGCAGACGAAAATGACGAAGACGACAACGATTGATCGAAGGATTCAATGAACCAACGCGAACGCTTTGTCATTGCAAGCATTCTACTTATTGTCGCCATACTAGTTGGCGTCGACATCGTCACTGATTCAAGAGAAGGTGTGATCCTCTGGCACGTTCTTGTCGAAGGTTTTATCGGTCTTGTCGCCGTTGCTGGCGTCTTCTACCTTCTGCGTGGCACAGTCAATTTGAGGCATCGCCTTCGGCAGGAAATCGAAGATTTTTCGGCCTTTAAGCGAGAGGCCGAGTCCTGGCGCGCCGATTCACGAAAGTACGTTGATGGTCTGGCTCTTGCGATCGATCAACAACTCACAAAATGGAATCTGACCGTCGCTGAAAAAGAAGTCGCATTCCTCCTGCTTAAGGGGCTGAGCTTAAAAGAGATCGCCGACATCCGAAAGACCACGGAAAAAACGGCCAGAGTCCAGTCGATGGCGGTTTACGCTAAAGCGGGGATTTCAGGCCGGTCAGAGCTTTCGGCGTTCTTCCTCGAGGATCTGCTCCTACCGTCCAACAAGGCACCTGAAAGCCCTTGGCAGACATGAAATGGATTTCGCTTGAAGCGCTTCGCGGACTGGAAAGACACGAAGGAGGTCTTAGGGAGACTCAAGTCTCTGCTCAACGAGGTCGATTTGGTCCTAATGACATAGTAGAAACAGCTGGCAATCCGTTGCTTGAGCTGGTCATTGATACTCTTAAAGATCCAATGATCTGGTTTCTTGTTGGGATCGGATGCATTTTTCTCATGACAGGCGAAGTAACTGACGCAATCACACTCTTTGTTGCGGTTCTACCCCTTTTACTCATGGATGCCTTTCTTCATTGGCGTACTCAAGCCTCTACAGCGAGCCTCAAAGGGCAGCTCAGTTCTCACGCCAAAGTCCTACGTGACGGAAAGGAGTATGAAATTGATAGTCGCGGGCTAGTTCCTGGCGATCTATTGATTGTAGAGCCAGGAGTATTGTTACCTGCCGACGGGATCTTTGAATCTTCACAGGATATCCAGATTGATGAATCCGCTCTGACTGGCGAAGCTTTTCCCATCACAAAAAAACAAAGTGAAATCGATCTCTTCGCGAATTCATTTCAACAGGAGGTTTTTGTCGACGCCCAGTCATTAGCCTTCGCAGGAACGCGAGTTCTCACTGGCCACGGAACGCTGCGAGTTACTTCAACGGGAACCAGTACCGCCTACGGGGAAATTGTTCGATCTGTCGCTCAAATGCCCCACGAACGCACACCCCTCCAAAAGTCAATCACCCGGCTCGTCACGATGTTGATCTATGCGGCGGGCATTTTGTGTCTCTTGTTAGCCTCTATTCGTATTTATCAAGGTCACGGATGGCTGGATGCTTTACTTAGCGCTGCAACGCTTGCTGTAGCTGCAATTCCTGAGGAATTTCCCGTTGTTTTCACATTTTTCTTAGGAGTGGGAATCTATCGACTCGCAAAAAAACGCGCGCTGGTAAGGCGCGCAGTCAGTGTAGAAAACATTGGCCGAGTCACGCAGATCTGTACCGACAAAACTGGTACCATAACCCTCGGTCAACTTAAGCTGATGCACCTCGACCCAATGGCCTCCCTATCTGACAGTGACCTCATCCAGATAGCGATGGTTGCCTCAAGCTCCTCCAGCGACCCTATGGATTTAGCCGTGAGAGATTTCGCACGCGTAAAAAAGGTAAAGCCGTCTAAAATTCTTCGAACTTTTCCTTTCACCGAGGATCGAAAGCGTGAGACGGGATTCTATCTCTCTGAGACGGGCAGCCCAGTGGCATGCGTTAAAGGCTCTCCCGAGACTATTCTTGCTGCTTCTGCCTTATCCACACAAGAGCGGGCCCAGTGGATGGAAAAGATATCAAGCTGGGCCAAAGAGGGTCACAAAGTGGTTGCATGTGCCACGAAGCACTTGGCTCTCGAGGCCAATCTCGATGAGCCGACGGCAAACCTCGAGTTTTGTGGCCTTCTGGCATTTGAGGATCCCGTTAGGCCCCAGGTCGCAAAATCCGTAGAGTACTGCCTCGGGAGCGGAATTCGAGTTCTCATGATCACCGGAGATCATCCGGAAACTGCAACCGCAATTGCTCGTGAAGCCGGGCTTATTGCAGGTCCACCCAGAATTATTTCTGCTGAGGAGAATCCAGCGTTTTTTGAAGAAAGATGGCTTGAACAGAATCCAGATTTTCTCAAAAACCAGCAAGTTATTTCTCGCTGTACACCAATGCAGAAATTAAGAATCGTCACAGCTCTTCAAAAAGCCGGTGAGATCGTCGCCGTTACCGGAGATGGAGTAAATGATGTTCCAGCACTGAAGGCAGCTGATATAGGGATAGCGATGGGCGAGCGTGGAACTAGATCCGCGAGGGAAGTATCATCAATCATACTGGCCGACGACAATTTCAGCACCATTGTGAATGCGATTCGTGAAGGCCGACAGCTCTTTAAAAACCTTCGGATGAGCTTTGAATACCTGATGCTCATCCATATACCGTTGGTTTTATCTGCTGCAGCTGTCCCATTACTTGGATATCCACTTGTATTTCTTCCAGTGCACATTGTGTGGCTCGAACTCGTCATTCATCCTACGGCACTTCTTGCATTTCAGGCTTCTGCCACTTCCGAGAACAAGGAGCTACAATCGCGCCCATCGTTTTTCACTAGGCGCGAGGCCTTCACAATCGTTGCCGTCGGTGTCGCGATGACGGCTGTACTTGTTTATCTATTTTTAAATCAATTGAATTCCGACGGAATTGTGGAGAAAGCACGATCCAAGGGGATGGCTCTTCTGATTCTGTGGAGCGGGGGAATAGCACTCCATTTAACTCAGTTTCGCAACAAAGTTGCCAACCTAACTGTGGGACTTACAGTTTTAACTTCTATATTTTTGATCCAGATTTCTTCAGCACTGCCTTTTTTCCACGTCTCACCATTGAGCTTGAATAGCTGGTTCGAGATCAGTTCCGCTATTCTACTAGTGATCTTCGCCATTTTTGTTAATACGCAATAAGAATTTTGCCGGGATTGCCACTCGTTCCATTGTTGCCGTTGACGCTGGCATCTGCTCCTAGACCGGCGCTGCTAGAGTAATCGCTATCTGAGCTGTTGCCCGCCGTTTGGCCCGAACCCTGAATCAGATCCGAGACCAGGGCCGTTCCAACGACATAGCCGGATCCACCACCACCAGATGAATCGTTGGCGCCCGATATGGGACAGGCGCCGCCGCCGCCGCCATAGTATCCACCACCTCCACCACCGCCCCAACGGCCACTGCCGCCTCCTCCGGGCGATCCTCCGGTAGAAGCCACACAAGCTCCACAAAGGGCGAAGGCTCCGCCGACTCCGCCAGCAAGAGCGCTGCCCGCGGTTCCGTTTTTCCACGCCGAACCGCCCGCGCCCCCCGCAGACTGGGTTCCGCCAAGGCCCGCTCGACCAGCGCCTCCCAAGCTCACACCATCTGCTCCTGAGGCACCGCCTCCGGCTCCGCCGGGGCCGTCAGGTGGAGTGTTGACCCCATCCGCATCGTTACCCCCACCTCCACCACCGGCAATGACTAGGGAATTCGCATGAGAAACAGTGTTCAAGGCAAAGACTCCGGAGTAACCACCACCGGCGCCGCTGGATGTGCTAGAGCTTCCACCGCCAAATCCACCTCCGCCACCTCCGCCAACGACCACGGCTAAATTGTCACCTGGGGAAACTGTTATCCGCCCATTTGCGTATCCACCGCCGCCACCCGCTCCACCGCTGCGATTCGCGTTGTTAGAGGCTCCGCTGCCGCCACCCGCACCCCAAGCTTTCACCACCACCGATGTGCACCCGGCGGGCACGGTAAAACTGGTCGTCTGCGCCGTAGTCCATGAGGTGACTCCGTGGGTGCATCCCCCACTCGTCACTGCACTCCAATTGGAGCCATTGCAGTACTCGATCCAGTAGCGTTCCGAATTGAAATGCAACGCCCCCGCCTGCGAGCAGGAGCCGACCGATGAGGTATTTAAATTTTCCTGAAAGCTTCCATTACAAACTCGCACAGCTCCGCCTGAATAGGAGATGGCGCCGGCCTGGCTGCAGGCTGTTCCCGTCAGGGACGTGTCCACGGCCTTCCACGAAATGTCATCACACATGTAAAGTGCGCCGCCGCTCCAGTGAAGGGAGCCCCCATATCCAGTGGGGCTTGAGCAGAGGGCGTGAGCCAATGGATACCAACAGAAAAGAGTGGCGATTGCCCATAGGCGAAGCGTGCAAAAACAAAGCGTCTCAATTTGACATTCGAATTCCACCATAAGATCTTCAATTTCATCGGCGTTTCACCACCTCGTCTAAAGTCCCATGGTATTGGCGCTTAAAATACGGCTCTGAACATGGCGATCAGAAGTAGAATGGAAATCGGTACACCCAATAACCAGCCAAATAAATACGGCACTACACTCCCATGTTGGGTGCGCAGATGTGAGACGGTCACGGGTTCCTTCATCTTTTGGGCAAATGGCCTTTCGACGTTTGAATAAGCGCCGTAGTATCCGCCAATTCCAGCACCAAAAAGTCCCACTAGGAATAGTACGAAAAAGCTAATTCCGGTATCCCCAATGGCGTTGGCCGTTTTTTGTGCCGCGGTCTTAACAGCTGCATCAAAGCGCGTCTTGATCTCGAAAATTTTGGCCTCCATTTCAATAGGAGTTTGACCGGTTTGATAGGCTAGATAATTTTTGGCCGACTCCTCATCGCCTTGAAGCAAGCGAACCGTTAAGCCTTGAGCGACTTCGGCTGGTGACGATCTAAGCTCGGACGTCCCTATCGCTTGGTAGACCGTGTCTTGCACACCGGAATTATTGATTAAATCCGCTGAACTCCCTCCGACGACTCTAGCCAAATTTCCGAAGCCCGAGGCCAATCCTCCGATCATATTGCCGATTCCAAACAACATTAGAAGAAAGAAGGCCGACGCCACAACAAAACCGTGCGCCATACCCACCTTCGACGTGACAAAGCCCGAAATACGAAGCGCAAAGTAGCCGCCACAAAACAAGGCGATCACAATGGAGAGACCCATATAAAGACCGGTTCCTGTTGCTAAGGCCGAACCTCCAGATCCTTGATTCACCAATCCTTCAGCCGTAAAGGCCGCGACCCCCGCGCCCAGCGCCGTCAATGTCACAAAGGTCATCAAGGCAATCAAGAGTCCGCCGAAAGAAGACTTCCAGCAGATCAGATGATCATGCACTTGCATGATGTTTGGCTCTTGTCGGGGATGGGTCATTGTGCTTTTTGTCATTTCAATGTCTCCATTTAAACTCATTTAGCGGATGATAAATTTCACCCAACAACAGGCGAAATGCAAAATGGCGTCCAGAATCCTTGCGCTTTTTCTGGCCGTATCTTTGACCACCGCCTATAAGAATGCGGCAATAATGAACCTAGAAAGAATTATAGCCCCGTTTTTCACACGGATTCGTGATCAGCGCTTTTTGAAAAGGTACTGCATTCGCTTTAACTCGTCCGACCGATTGTCGACGAACCAAGCGTTTGTGGAAAGCGCCGTATGGGCCATCTCAAAAAAGGTACGAGCTTGAGTTAAATCCTGAATCAGCTGTTTGCACTCTGCCACTTCAAGATACACGTGCCCGTTCACCAAGCCCAGATGATTCATTCTATCGAGGATACTCATCTGCAGAGCCAAGGCCTCGGGGACCCGACCGAGAGCCCTTAGGGCCCGACCCTTACTCCAAAATAAAGGAAGAGAATCCTCTTTCGCGGAATCAAGCGGCATTTGTGCGATGGCGGTTTCGAAGCGGCTCAATGCCTCTTCATACCGGCGCTGGTCGTAATCTTGCCAGCCCGTAAGATAATTGAGACGCTCGAGCCAAAGCTTGGCCTTAGGATTTTTAGATTCGAGAGCTAGCTGAAGAGCCTGCTGCAACCAAGCATCTTGCGACTTGAGAGGCAGAATCGTAAAGAGCATCACCGCCGCATCAATAGCGAAAAAATCCTGACCTGTCTGAACAGCCAAATTCCAAGCCTGATGAAAGGCGGATGAAGCCTTTTGGGGTGACCGACTCAAAGTCAGAACACGGCCTAACTCGAGCAGATAGCGTAGCTCGGCTGCAGGCTCTATTTTTGCTGTCGCGATCAAGACCTCGGCCTGATTCAAGTAGGCTCGTGCTTCACTCGGATCTCCCCGCAAGGCTCGGACCCGGGCCAAGTAGGACAAAATGGCAATCGATTCAGACTTTTGACTCTCGGTCCGAGAGGCCAACATTTCTCGCAGTTGGCCTTCGGTCCCATTTAGATCATCGGCACGCCACCAACCTTCGAGGTCAGGAAGGTGAGCCAATGAGGACTGTAGATCTTCAATTCGCATAAATGATTGTAACACGGAAATAGGGATGAAGTGGACTTAACTTACCGCTAGAAAACACCACAGACTATTTGACAACAAACCCAGACGAGATCACGAAATCAACTTCACGACCTCTTGCGCCAGTGCCTCGCCATCGCACGGTTTTGAGACGAAGGAGACAGCTCAAACTTATTAGTATTGTCCGGAATCCGGACAGACACCCGTTAAGTTCGACTTTTTTTCATGAACGTCATGTGTCGATTACACGACCAAAAAATTCACCCCACTCAAAGCGAAGATAGGAGGTTATTTTTACCCTATGCCTCGGCACGGTTTTCGTATCAAAGAATCGAAAGGGATAACTTACGTGCTGGGATGGATCTCAAAAATTCAAAGGGAAGTCACTCAGGACTTGGGCACCGGTGGTCGGTTCGCCCGCCTGCCCAACCCACTCAAATCCCTGCCGCTTCACTTGATTCAATTCGAAAAAAGTCATGAAGGATTGGGGCCCGTGTTCGGCCTTGGTGTCGCCCCGACGCTTAAGAAGGCTCAAATTGTGGCCTACTTTGAATACATCGAACGCTTGGCGTACTTGCAATTGGGTGCCGAGGTTGGATTGACTTCATCCAATGGCATCGCCGCTCATAAATTCCGCTTTCTGGCAAAGAGATCCGGCGCCTTCGAACTTTTTGAGCGAGATGCTTTTCTGGCCCATTGGTACTCTCAATCGCCATTTCGACATTGGGAGAATGCGGAGATTCCGCCCGTTCTGAAACTGGTCATCCGGGAACTGAAAGTCCGTGGGCAACGCACTATTTTGGCCACCACTTCCCTCGGATTCCAACCTACGGTCGTTTGCTTTTTGATCAATGAGGCGACGGGAGGATTTTGCATCGGTACCAGCGCCGGCAAGGGAAAGACCGGTGATGCTTTCAAGGCGTTGATTGAAGCCGTTATCAATCTTGAGTTCGGCGATTACGGCATACCCCGGGCTGACCTGATTGCCGAGGCCAGAGGTCAAACTTTTGAGTCTTTGAATTCTCATCGAGCCTACTGGTTGTATGTTGATCAACTTCCCAAATGGGTAAATATTTCAGCGAGCCACCGGCCATTAGAGCGACACCCACCCAGGATCAACTTTCTGTTATTGAAGACCCATCCCTTCCCCGTCGTTGCGGCCCAAAGTGAGTCTCTTTTGCAACTCGAAGCGGGGCCGCCCTCAAATGGTTCTATCGACAAATTGACAGCTCGCCTGAGCTCTCGCTACACCAGTCAGAGTCCGTTACCACACCCGATGTTTTGAAGACAGATGGAGGAAATATGAGGGAATTACTAAGCGGCAAATTGGCTCTGATTTTGCTTGCTCTCAGTGCACTGATGGATTGGTCGTTGGCCCTGCCACGAACTGTAGATCACGAGGCAAAACTTGATAAAATCACTGTGGCTGGGGTTGGTACCGGCACATGCATTGGGAAGACGAAGTAGCCTTGCACTAGGCCTTTTGGCCTTGTGCCTTCCGCTATGGAGTCTTTCTTCCTTTGGCGGAGTTATGGCTAAAAAAGAATTGAGAGTGTTTCTTCCCTTTCGGCCCCCGGTGGACCCCCTGTTTCTAAAGTCCATGGCGGAATACGATTGCTCACTTCTTTTATACCGCACTTGGCTCAACTACGATTTTAGCCGTAAGGCCACCCCCGGCATTGTTAAAAGCTGGGCGTACAATGAAAAGAGTGGCATCTACCTGTTGACTCTCGATCCCCAAAAATGGTCGGACGGTTCAACGATCACGTCCCACCATCTTGCGCAAAACTTGGAGCGAGTTTTTAAATCGAAAACGACCTTTGGCAAAGCGCTCGCCAAAATCATTGACCGAAAATCAATTGCCACACCCTCGCCGGAAACTTTGTCTTTTAAAACGGTGGACGGTCGCCCCTCCGAAAGCTTGTTCAATCAACTCGGCTCCATATTTCTGGCCCTGATTCATCCCGATGACTTAGATAAAACCAAGACTCGCTTGGTGGGGAACACCAAATCTTCCGGCCCCTACGTGATCGACAGTGAAACAGACAAGGTGGTCACCTTTAAGAAGAATCCACACTTCAAAAGCGAGAACCCCGATTCGCCCGATGTCATCGTGGCCAACATTCAAGACCAAAAGGTGAACTTAATTGATTTTTTAAAGGGAAAGACTTGGTCGAACTACTACCAGACCAATTCATTCGTATCGGCCGAACTGGGAAGGGCGATTCGAGACTCTGGTCTTCCCATTTGGACCCGCGGAGCGGACCGGGTCATGCTGATGCGGCCACTCGGAAAGGGCGAAAAGTTAAAACGCAATCAGCATATTACGCAAATTCTTGGATCTCTTATCAAGACGGCCAAAATCAATCACCCCCTTGATGTGAAAATTGCCAAATCTCTTCAACCCAATGGTTATCCCCTATTCGGCGACATTGAGTTTGATAGTGTGAAGCCCACAAAAGAGAAAACAAAGATTTCGATTCTCACCATGGCCGAAGCATCGACCAAGGTGGCGGAAGACTTGGTGAATGAATTGGCAGCGAAGGCCGGGATCGACGTCGAATGGCGCGCCATTCCCTCCACCGACTTTCTAACCAGAGATTGGGAGAGCTTTGGTGCCGACTATGCGCTTTTCTCGTTCGGTGTGGCGGATCCAGAGCCCACCACTTGGTTGGGACTGGTCTTTGGCTCAAAATTGATTCAATATTCCCCGACTGAGAAGAAAAAATACGAGAAGATTGCGGGAATCTCAGATCAAGGTGAGCAAGTGGCCCAGTATCGGGACTTGCTCCGATCCATAGCCATGCGCGGAGGTTACCTCCCCCTTATGCACGGAGCCACAATCTCTATTGGAGCCAAGGGGATGAGTTTCGAGCGAGTGGATCCATTAGACGAAACTGTCGACTACTCAAAAATAAGAATGAATGTTCAGTAAATCCACCGTTCAACTCATTCGGGGTCTTGCCCTGATCTGGGCCCTTGCCACAATACCTTTGGTGGCCGGGGTTTATTTTTACTTGGCCAACGAAGAAGATCGAGACACCCGGGATCGCCGCCAATATTATGAATCCTTTCTGAGTGAGATTTTTGAGCGTGAGTCCAGATTTGGCGATGCGGTCAATGCCCGGCGACTGGTGGAGTCCATTGGCAAAAAGGTGGACCTGGATCGCCTTTTTGTCTGCGTGGACGATAAAGATCTGTTTGGCGGTTTAGAAGGCGTCGTTTGCCCGGATCTGATCTCGTCTTATCCCGTGATTTCGGCCGGTAGCACAATGAACTTGAAATTCCAGTGGTTACCGAAGACCAGAGAGGTTCAAAGAATCTTCCTTGCTGTGGTCTTCGTGTATTCGATTGGTCTGCTTTCGGTTTTTGGCTTGGGACTTTTGATTCAATTGCTCCTGTCCAGAGGAATTCTGCGGGTGGCCAAGAGAATTTCCATAAGCACTGAGGCCCAGGATCTGATCACGATTGGCGCCGACTATCCCGAGCTCGCACCGGTCGCTAACGCCCTGGGGGATTATCACTCTCGCCTTGAATCCACAGCCCGGGAAAATTCCAATCTTCGCATGTTCGAGGCCCTTGGCAAAATGGCGAGGCAAGTGGCGCATGACATTCGTTCACCTTTAGGTGCGCTCAATATCGCCGGATCGCGCTTAGGGCCCGACGCGGATGCCATTCGAAAGGAAGCCATTCAGCGGATCAACGGCATTGCGGACAATCTGTTGACGTTCAGGCCCGATCCTTCCACGCCTGTCGAATCAGAAAGATTAGACTCAGCCTTTTTTAGGTCGGTTTTGGATTTAAAAAAGGCCGAACATGCGGGATTTTCAGGCCGCCTCGAACTGACTTGCCCAAACAATCTCGATTGTGAAACCTCCCTCTCTAAAACTTTGGCCTTTCGAATCTTATCCAATCTAATCAACAATTCGATTCAAGCAATGAGCGGCTCCGGAGTGGGCAGTCGTATCTCGGTCGTTGTCGAAAAACATCAGGAGACTCTGACGATTCAGGTGGTGGATGATGGCCCTGGAATCTCAGATGAAAAGATAAGTACAATCGAGTCCGGTCCATCGGAAGCAGATCCAAACAAGGTCGGGCGCGGCGGCTTTGGCTTTGGTTTAGGCCTACCGCACGCTCGCGCCGAGATTCAAAAAATAGGCGGAGAATTTCGCCTGACTCGTGTGGCCTCGGGAGGAACTCGAGTTGAGCTTCGTCTAAAACTTAGGGCCAATCTAGCGAGCCCCATCCTGAGTAGAACTTGATGATTCTGATGGATTCTTCGTCACCGGCGCTTGCTGAACATCTGCCTTCAGGAGCGCGCGAAGACTTTCGGCCTCCGCGCCCCTAAAGTACAGCGTTCCTAACTCCTCCAAATGAGAATGGTTGGCGTTGTTCTCACAAGAAGCATTACCAGGGCGCCTCATGTTGAGGATTCGCACCTCAATTTCGCCCTTGGCTTTCTCTTCAATCTGATATCCCATTGGACAGCTCAAGACCTTGGAAGCAAAGTTTCGAATAAACTGAGCTTCGTGAGCCTGCGCAGTAAATCCAAAACCTAATAACAATATTAACGATCGCATCACTCTTCCCTTTCCTATTTCAGTCATGGTGTATCCTCGCAACGACTGTCCGCCGTGAGTTCACAATAATCGAAGGGCCACGGTGCTCCGTAGGGTCGCGGCTGATAGGCCCGCCCACACAAAAGGCCGCCCGAGATCCGTCGCACCGACAAACCCTGGCCGGGAGGCAGCGGGCAATTGTTTGTATGTTCCCCGCCGATCATTACGGGCCGTCCCCCTAACAGAGCTTGATAAAGGGGTTGATGACCGTTGTTCATGATGGGGACGGCCCAGTAATTGATATTGGTAAAAGTCGCTCCCTGAGCGAGAATCGAGGACGTTTGAAAATCAGGCCATGTTCCGGTGGGAAGAGGCTGATCCGGCAATAGATTTCTTAATAATCCTGAAAAGCGAGTTTCGACACCCGATTTATACTGCGAAAATGTGTTACGATTGGTCTCCGCCAAGTACTGTTGAACTCCATCCCCCACGATCTTTTGAGCTTCTTCAAATCCGATGTTGTCAAACTTCAAATCCTGCATGTGAATCGGAGAGGAGACGCGGACACAGGCATTGGTTTTTGACTTTCGAATTTGAAACATAGGTTCGGTCTCAACAACCACACTGACGCTGCCGTAGTGGCGAATATTTTCAGCGTAGAATCCGTTGATCCCAGCCACGGCCGGATTGGTCAGGCCGTTTAAGTTTGAAACCAGACTGAAAAGGTTTTTAAACCGACCTCGCGTCGTGATGTCCTTTAAACGAATATTGCTTCCCGTCGCCCCTGCGAACAATGAACTGGACTGCGACAGACTTTGATTTCTCACTTCCCCTTTTGAGACGTAAATATTTCTACCCAAGTGGGAGTAGATAATCGACGAAGCTTCAATAGGAAGAGTTTTCGAAGCGGAAGTTCTGAAGTACAGATATCCAAAATCCGTATTGCCGGCGGGGAGATCCGTAGCCACCTGAACGCAGTCACCGAGAATCGTCGGTGCCGAATTTGAAAATTTGGAAAAATTCAAAACTCCAGAATCGATGGCTACGAATCCTTCCACCAATAGGGCTTGTTTTTTATAATAGGATTTTGGATCGGCACCCTCAAGGGATCGGACAAAATCACCTTCAGACAATTTTGCCACACCAGCACTCGCAGTTAAGACATCACTGATACTAAACAGGGGGACTTCCACCCGATCAAAGGTGAGCCGTCGAGCCAGAACCAGTGACTGGGCCAGCTGTCCTTGCATTGAGACTGGTAAATTGGCATCAAACTCCGCGTCACGAAAACTAGATGAGGCAATCCCGAACGAACTATTTTCGATTCTTAAATTCTCCACAATCAAGTCCTGGCAGCCTTGTTCGCACTGGATGGCCTTTCCGCCAAAGGTGATCATGTTGAACCGGGCGTTGCGAAGGATGCCCCCCGTGATCCACGCCGAGCGCAATCCTCGAGCCAGCCCAATGGCATTCAAACCGAGCACTCCTGTCTGAGCCCCTGCATCTATATGGGGATTACCCATAAGAATATTCTCGGCGCTTGGATCAAAATCATCCATCCTGGTGGGATATCCCGAATAGGGATTTAAATTGGAGAAAACGGAGCCCAATAGATCGGCTGTGCCACCGCCCAGGTTTTCAAATTGAACGAAGGAAAACCGGCCCGATGCACTCGGGGTCCACTGCACTCGGGTGTTACCAAACACCACGATTGTTTGATTCACGATATAGTCACCCGTACCTGCTGGAATTTCAACTCGGTGACCACGACCGCGCGAAAGGGCTGACTGAATAGCCAGCCAATCTATCGTATCCAACTCGTCTATAAAATATCCTGGAGACGTGTAAACGGAACTCCCCCGATTGCCCTTTGTTCGAAACAGATTGGGATCCAACTGAAAGTGTCGCATAGCCGAAGCCACTGGATCCGGCCCTGGAAAACACTCGGAAATTCGCACCGGGCGACCTGACCCATACTGATAAGTGGCGCAGGCGGTGTTTGCCATTGAGACATCCGTCACACGCAGGACGGTCGACTCGTCGATGTTGGATTTAATTTTGCCTTTCAACCGAGTGATATAGGCGTCACTTGTGACATCCCCCCACGACTTGAAAGACAGGACTGATAACACTATAGAAAGCCCTAAAATATAATTCATAGTTAACCCCTTTCTTTGATTCTAGTAAGGATGCTTTTTTTTTGGGGGTTAGAAAAGTGTGGGCGTGCGCCTCAGTGTGAGGCGACCCTAAGCCCGTGAAATTACTTGTGGTAGCCGATGAAGGGTTCGTGCTGAAGAGGGAATCGCCGGTCGGACACAAATCGTCGAACGGTTCGCCTTGGAATCTCCCCACCGTGAGAGCTCAAAATGTGTCAGCCGGGCGGGGTTAATCGGTAGTTGGCGTATCGCCCATTTTGAACCTTGGAGATCCAGCCGTCGCTTATACCCTGATTGAGGAGATAAAGAGTTTGCCGGTTCGTCAACCCCAGAAGCTTCTGCCAGTCGGCCGAGTCCTGATCCTCTTTGACCTGTCCCACATATCGACCAAAGAAAAATCCGGATTTATCCATAGAAAGACTTCTTTTACGACACACTATCTTTGCTTTAACCAAAGTTCGGAGACCGTATTGTCCTTGAGCCTGGAACAGCCTTAGAGGAACCTGATACTTGCCTAACCATTTTTTTAATCGCAAGAGATGCTGGCGAATGCGCAAAGCGGAGTGGCCTAGATCGAAATGCTCACCTGGATAAAGGCCGTCGAATAGGCCCCCCATAGACAGAGGACGATACCAGTCGTTTAGAAGTAAAACGAGTAAGCGATGCAGATACTCACCTTCGTCCCGCCCCGGGAACCAAGGATCAAATTCGAGAGAAGATGTCTCGCTATGACAAATCCAACCCGTGTCAGAAAACGACCGCAGACCTTCAAGCTTAGCACGAAAACTGGCGTAGGGAGTCCCATAATAAACTCGGTCGGCCCAGATGGAGTCGGGCTGCAGGCGGGTTACGAAAAAATCAAGGTGGCGCAAGGTCTCCCAATCGGCCCGTTTCAATGCAAACGCTCGATAGTCTAAGAGGTCCTTTACCGACTTCTTCTTTACAGCCTTCCCGATATTCATCCATTTTTCAATCAAACCAATATAGGGGCCCCCGTCATCCTGAATTAATCGGGCTGCCGACTTTAAACGTGCAAAGGCGTCATCGAAGTCACCATCCGAAATCAGACGATGGGCCGCAATTTCCTCAACATTAGCCAGAAGTAAAAAGCTCGAACTTTCGCGCAGCAATCGCTGAAGATCGGCATACTCGTTACCAAAGTGAGCGTCGCCAACAAAGCTCATACAGGCCAGGCGGTTCACACGAGCCACCTGTGTTTCATAATCTGTAGGGTCCAGGCGCGTGATTACAGAGGTCAAAAGCGGCAGTGCCCATTCGTAATCCCACTGCACCATGTGCAATTGGGCTCGAGCCAGGTCAGCTCTCACATTCTCTTTTAGACTGGCATGCTTCAGGATTCGAAAACCCTCTTGAAATGCCCCCGCTCTTCGCAGCGCCATAACATACTCGACTCGCTCAGACGGAGTGGCCGAGTCGCCGCCCTTCACTTTTGGATAAACAATTGGCTTTAATACGTTAAGGCTTTGTTCCCAAAGATTGCTCCGTCGAAAAAGTCGCGCAAATTCCGCCAACAGCGGGCGGGGCACGGTGGACAGCCGAATCTTAGTCAGCTTTTGCCGAAGATGATCGCCCTGTCCTTCGCGCAGCAGGCGATCGTATTCTACTAAAATTTTCTTCCAATCGTCCTGCGTCGGCTTCCCCATTTGCTCTTATTTTGTCTGACAAAGAGTCCGGAGGCGACAACAAAATCTTACGCCCAAAGCCAAAGTCCGAACAATGCTTCAGAGGTTGCGCTCGAAGAACTGAACCACCTTTGGAGATGTCCATACATAACTCATCACAATGGCCCATGTGTGCGTGTAGTCGTAGGTGGCCAGGCGTTTGGCGCCGGAAATACGCTCGAGCAAAAGTTGGTTGCGCAAGGGAACCGTGTTGTCGGACGTGGCAATAATGGTCCCGATGCGCTTACCTCGAAAACCCTGCGCAAAGTCGCGTACATCCAGCTGGATGTACTGTTTTAAATAGGCGCGATATTGACTATGCGACCAGCCGTATTGTCGTTCTCGCGCGTTCCGAAGTGCGACCATAACCTCTGCATCACTGCTGGCCACAATCTCATCCATCCCGGCCCCGCCGGCGATAAGGACCCCTGCCCTCAAGCGCGGCTCTATGGCGATGGCTACGCTGGCAATGATCGCACCTGCGCTGGTGCCTAAAATACCGACTGGACCGCGCATCTGACCCACCACTTGCCGAACGGCCGTCACGGCTCGGCGGGCAGCCCAGTCGTGCGAGCGAAGATCCAACGAGAGCTGATAATCTTTAACTCCAGGCTCCCACTCCGTGATAACCCAGGCCTCAATTCCCCGACCGCAAAACTGCCTGGCATAGTCGCGATCCATAGCACTGACCCCACCCCATGGAGGCACAATAAGCACTCGCTTGCCACGGGCGCCTTCACGAGGGCGATAAATTTCGATAGAAATCGCCCGTACTCGAGACGTGACCGAATCACGCCCCACTACCTTGCCGGGCATGGCTTCGCAGGACTCGAAAAAACTAAAGGATTTTTCCAGTTCGAGTCGGGACTCCGGGGAGTACCCTTGATTGAGTTGCAGCCAGGCGTTTTGGGCCTGCGCTGTTAGGTGAACCGCAAGACCCATTAGGACTGTAAGAGTCAATCGCATGAAATCTCCTGAATGTTTTGAGCGTCGACAATCTAATTTTAAAAGTCAGATTTTTCAATCAAGTGCTGATCAGTGGAGACTTAATTCAGGATTGATCAAAATATGGACTCCTACTGAGCGCGCAGAACGACCGGAGACCCCACATCGAAGGTGTATCCATGAAGAGGCCGCCCCTTCGAGTCGATTTCTTGCACAGGAATTCGATCCAGGAAGCTAAATACATAGACGTAAGAACCTCGGGGTGAAACCTGCTCTTGGGCCGCCAACCTGAATTCGAAGCTAGCCGCTTGTCCCGGCTCGATCTGAACCACCCAAAAGCCGGCCTCATCTCGAACTTGAGTCGCTGAATTTCCCGTCGGATAAAACGCCGATTTGGGAGTCGTACCTCGGCCTTCAAGCCTCATTGGCGGGCCGGCCTTAGGAAAACGAACCCAACGGCGACCTTCGGCAGGATTTTGCACTCGATAAACTCCGATTGTGATTTGTCGGCCTGCGGATAATTCCCCGAGCTCGCCCTTGTGCCACACTTGAGGATTCGGATCTCGATAATGCATCTCCATCCCGACAGACGTGGGCGGCCGAGGAAACATAATTAGAAATCTCTTGGATATCATCGAAGCTTCACCCGACAGCAACCGAAGCCGACAATTTTGGATTGGCTCTTCCATCAATTGGCCTTGGGAGCTGCGATCCTTCAATGGAAATCCAGGTCCCGCAAAGGCCGCCAAAGGTTTGACCTTATCTAACGGCGTTCCAACGCTGACGACCGCCGGACATAATAGCAAAGAGGTGCCAGAGGTCAGAGGCAACTCCTTCACCCAAATTTCACTCAACTGCTGAAGCCGCAAGATTTCCTCACCCAACAGATGTGGACCAAAATTAAGTTCCAAATCACTCTTACGTTTTTCGGCAAGAATCACCTGACGCAAATCAAAGATCCGTTTTGAGCCCCTTTCATTTTCCAACATGAATTTAAAGTGACAAACACTTTGATCGTCACTCAGCTCCCGAATCAGTACTTCGTCCGCTAAAAGCTGATGGATGAAAATCGATTTCTGGGTGGCGAACTCGACCACTTCACGAGCGGCGGGGGGAGAGCCCTGGCCAGTGAGAACGCAGTCAGACTCAATTCTAATTTTTTTAACTTCGGCGCCTGAAAATTCGAGTTGATCATGCAGATCCAGATGTCGATTTGAGACTTGATCCCAGTCTTTCATGGGAATTCTCTCGTCGCCCCGAACAATTTCAGGCGATCCGGCTTGAACCACGTCTAACTTGGTTTTGGCGCGAGTCTCTGGCGTGCGACTTTGTTGGCTGCAGGAAATGAGACCACTAACTAAGACAGAAGCGGCCCCAAGTCTAAGATATTTGCGATACATTCGATTCCTCCTGTTTTAGGAGGTCGACATCGCAAGACGCGGACCATGGATCTCACTCGAGGGAGACCCAACGGTCCCCTATTGACAGTTGATCCACTCCTGAGAGTAAAATGCGTTCCCATAAGGGGAGAACTATATGAAGGACGGTTTGAAAGCGCTTTTGGCGGCCGTGGGGCATTACCAGGGCGAAGGTATTAACCATGAAGGACAGGCTTTCCAAGGCACATTCATTCTAAAATCGAAATTGGGAGGCCAGGGTCTCGATTTGTCTTTTCTCGCAAAAGGTAAGGATGGAGATATTTTCCATCAAGAAGAATCGGTGATCGCCCCTAGCCTTGACGAAAAGTTGATGCTCTGGAATCTCAACAACAATGTTCCAGGCCTGGTGAGTCACGAATTAAGACCTTGTGAATTAAAACAAGGCGCTAAAACTTCGTTGCGCTTTGGCTTTGGCGAGGTGTCCGACAAAAGTCGATTTCGGGAAGAGATTTCAATCGACCTTTGGAACAATGGCGATGTCTCCTACACTTATTTTTGGGGACTCCCGGGCGGGGAATTTAAAGAACGTTCAGGGGTCAGGATGGGTCGGTGTGAATCAGACCGTGAACAGGTGGAATTTCTATCGGCCACGCTTATGGTTTCAGACCAGGCGCAGGAGCTGGCGCGTTTTTATCGCGAAACCATAGGTCTTCCGCTCGAGGACGAGCAGCATGGCGACACTCAGGCCCACTATGGCTGTGAGCTGGGCGATCTGCATTTTGCTATACATCCAAGAGCCAACTTTCCAAACCAGGGCGAGGGCAAGATCAAGCTGGCTTTTGCCGTAAAAGACATGGCGTCTTTTGTGAAACGTCTAGAGTCAAAGGGTGTGGCGCTGGCCTACCCGCCTAAGGATCTAGGTTTTGCCAAAATGACGGCTTTGACGGATCCGGATGGACATTATGTGGAATTTACCGAACTCTCTAAAAGATGGCTCGGTCACATTCGTGACCGACGCCAACAAGGACATGATATTTTAAGCTATATTGAGTGAACTACCGGCCGAGGCCGCTTGAGCTTGCACCCAAGGACTCAACGGGAGCTGTGGTCTGTGGAGTCACATCATTCTGGGCCAGTTCTTGACTGGGTTCCTCATATGTTGTGTCTGGTTCTGGGGTGACATCCGACGTATTGACGCTAGCATCCGCCAATTCCATGGATTCCGACATTGAAGTGTCGACAGTCTCAGTTTCACCCAGCTTTTCGGCGCTCTTGCACGCCACGAGAGACAAAACTAAAACTCCAACTATGGCGGATAAATAAAGGGACTTCTTAAACATTCTAGCCTCCTACGCTTCGGCCAAACGCCGCACGGATTACTTATGCAAACCGTGCCGACCCCCAGCCTGCAACTAGTCGCAGCAAAAGCGACAAAAAACGGCCAGCAAATGAACATCGTACAGCGAAAATCAATATTAAAACGATCTCAACATGACTCAATTCATGTGATCCAATGATAAACAGCATGATTCTTCTTTTTGCGCTACTTTTTACCCCTTCTTCCTGGTCAGCCGAAAAAGACCTTAGAATCCATCATCCCGAATGGGTGATTCTCTCGAGACAGTTGATCGGAGAGTCTGAGAAGACCCGGCAAAAGGCGCTGACTCAATTGTTAGAAACTTTTCCAACAACCAAGGATATTCTTAAGGAGATCGATGGTCCCTACCGACCCTACGCCTTGGATGTGTTGGTGGCTCTCAATCGACCCGACACGGCTCTAAAGCTACTCGATCTCGTGGCCTCGGATCCAGACGGAAGCCTGACTTTGGCTATTAACGCCCTGATGAACGGAACCAATTATTTACAAATCGCAGAACGCTACGAAAAGCTGCTTTCTGAATCCCTAGGCGGTTTGTCCACTCCTAGTGCTTTGGCCATGATGGACTATTTGACTCATCTTAAACGACCCTGCCCCGATGACATTTGTGAGAAACTACTGGCTCACAGCCGAATCGAATTACAGCAAGCCGCCGCTTTGCACTTGGCCGCTGTGCCGAAGGCCAATGGCCTCGAGATATTAGCCCGCTGGCTCGACAAACTCTATCCGCAGGTTCGAGCTCAAATCATGCTTGTTTTTTATGATCGCTCGCAAGAGAAGGCTGAAAAAATTTGTCTGGCGGACAAGGACCCCATTGTCCAGTCGGCATGCGGGGATGTTACGTTCGTGAAGCCTGACAAAGTGAAAAGTAAGGAGAAGAGAAAAAAGAAATCCAAAAAGGCCCAGAGGAAAATCACGTGAAACGATGGAAGCTCTTTGTCTTTGCCCTTATCCTAGGTGTCACCGGATTGGCTTATTATTTTCTTCGGATACACCACCCCTGCCGTAAGGCTTACTCTGCCCTCACTAAAGACGGTGCACTGACCATTCTGGTGACCTTTGGTTACAAGGACTCTCGGCCCCTTCGTTTTGTCGGAGACCGATATGAGCGAGCCGTTTTCGTCGATCGTCTACTTCGCCCCTGCACCCCATTCGAGGTGGTTTGCGGATTCGAGCAGGAGAGTGGAAATCCAGAATTTTTCTCAAAAAAACTGATTTGGTACGATCATCGGGAACGAGTCGTACAAGTACAGGTCTTGGCCAGCTCGGTGGGCCCTGATGACGAATGGAATCGCAGCAGTCGAATACAAAAATGGCACAGCGAGCGCACCTTGCGGCTATTTCGGCGGGCGATGGTCAAGTCCGATGTTGTATTTTACGATGGTCACTCGCGCACAGGGGGCGGTCCTGATTTTTTTCCTCCCCTATTGCGCAAGAACAATCAGGTGGACTACGGGCACTACCAAAAAGAAAAACCAGGAGTTCAGTTTTTACTTGCCGATTTGGAGCGAGCCAAAGGATCGAGACAACCAAGGCTCCTCGGACTGTTTTCTTGTGATTCGAGTGTTCATTTTCAAAAGACGCTTCTTAAGGCGAAGCCTAAAATGGGTTTAATTGCCAGCGAAGCCCTTCTTCACCAGTCCGATGCCATGGATAATATGGTTTCGGCTTTGAGCGCACTGCTTAAAGGGGAATGTTCAGAGAAATTTAACGAAAGATTGAGATCTGGGGACCCCATGCGGGGGTCCCAAATCGTGGGCTTCTTTTAGCGACCTAAACCGCTCGAACTGGCGCCAAGAGTTTCGGGTTCAACCTCAGCGGGAGCCGCCGGTGCCGCTTCTTGAGCGGGTGCGGGTGGCTCGACCTGCGCGACAGCCTGAGGCTCTGGCTGAGTCTCCGTGGTTGCGACCGGAGTCGACTCCACCGCAGACTCTGCGACGGGTTGAGGTTCATTGCCTGAATCATTTGTCACGTACATGATCAGCCCTACCAAAAGGACTACAATTACGGCCCCAATGGCAAGATTTCGGTTGTTCATGTGGACCTCCTAACGCTTTCAATCAACTGCCATCTTCGTGCCCGCCAAAACGCCCACCATTTGGAGCTAAGTTGCTCAATTGGAAAATTTGAAAGACACGTGCCGATATTGGGCCCTTTCCCAGTGCCAAATTGACTCAAAATGAGATTATCCTGGCATTATCGTTCTCAAATTGAGGGGCTAAATCTATTATTTGAGTATGGTTCGTCTATAGAGGTGTTAAATGAACAAAGTTGGGATCGTGCTGGCCATCGGTCTGATGGTCTTTCTGGGGTTTCAAAACTGCAGTCAATTGGATTCACCCGGTAGTACAGGAACCAGTTCCGCTGGATCCACCGGCCTGGACACCACACCGCCCGTCGTATTACTCAACAAAGCCCCCTCGGCTGTAACGGCGGCTCAGACCGCCACCTTCGAGTTTTCCTCTGCCGATGCGTCGGCCAAGTTTGAATGCTCGCTCAACGGGGCCCCGTTTCAAGCTTGCCAAAGCCCTGTCAGCCTCACTTCACTTCCTGACGCAAACTACGTCTTTGAAATTCGAGCGACAGATCCAGCCGGCAATATTTCAGAGGTCATTCAGCATCCTTGGCGCGTGGACCACACCGCCTTGAGTGTGACCATCCTTTCCACACAGCCCGCTTTTACCAATTCGCAGACGGCTTCAGTGACTTTCAGCGGGACCAACGGGGGAAATCCCGTAGCGGGTTTTGAATGTCGATTGGATTTTTTGGACTATTCGGCATGTACATCCCCTTTTTCAGTGAGCAATTTGAATGAAGGGGACCATGGTATTCACGTCCGAGCCCGCGATAGCGTCGGAACCCTGTCTTCCCCCGCCATTGTCACATGGAGAGTGGATCGATCCCCTCCTTTATTGAACATCCAGTCGGGACCGTCTGGAAATTCCACTATTTTGGATACCTTTTCGACTACAGTCACGTTCACCTTCACCAATCAAGATGTCGGCGGCGGACAGGTGGTCTCGGTCAAGTGTAAGTTGGATACTGGGGCGGCCACGGACTGCACCAATTCTGTCAGCTACCAAATTGTTGGCAACGGAGCGGCCCACACCTTTACACTGACTGCCACCGACAATGCGGGCAATGTGGCCACTTCCACACGAAACTTTAGCATCACAACAGTCTACTCGCCACCGCCTCCATTTGATGGTGGAGATGGCGGCTAACGCCTGCGCCAAATTCGGTAAAAGACGTAAGCACCCATCTCGCGCTGCACCACCATCTGGTACTCACCGGAGGTCGGCAAATAGTCAAAGAACGAATCATGCGGGGGCTTAGTCCATTCCGTTCGATTCATCGAGTACTGATTCTCATCGTAGGGAAAAAGTTCCATCTGAAGAATAACATCTGGCCATCTTGAGCGATCCTCCCGGTAATACTCGGTGTGAACCTGTCTGTCCAAATATCCATAGGGCAACGGGTGAATGAAAATCGCATGGGTGGCGGGACGCAATTTCGCCATCAAATACCCGGCCGGAAAATTGTCATAAACCAATAAAGTGCTGGCCCCTTCCGAAGCTTTTCGCAAATCCTCTTCGACCAACTCAAAGTACTCGGCCTTGAAGGCGCCCGTCCGAAGTCCAGCGAAGGGTCCCTTCGTCATCCAAGTATTCAGCGATCCTATTGAGCCCTCGCGATAAGAAAACTGATAACCATAGTAGTGAATGGCTCCGTAGAAAAAGAGTAGCGGCACAAGAATGGCCACGCGGGACCGAATGGTCGCCGCCCGCGCAAAAAGAAATATAAATCCAAACTGCAATCCAAGGGGAACCGCCATAAGCTGAGTGGCACTATTGATAAACGCCATAATTCCCAGTAAAAAACCCACCGCCACCATACCTATGCAAAGATGGTTAACCTGGGTTTCACCCCGGAATCCAGACCATGGCAAAGCGAGCCAACTAAAGACAAAGAGAAAGACCATAAGACCGGGCGTCATGTAAAGGACGGGAGATCCTTGGTAGGACAAAGGCTCTGGCAAAGTGAAAATAAAAACTCCCGCAACAATGGGGACTATCCAAGTCCAGCTCCATTTACGGGCTAATATGATGGCTAACGAGACGCCCGCGATGATCCAAGTCCACCAAGGAGGCCCTAAGTCCGCCCAAGTGGACAGAAAATAGCGCCACTTAAACGCGAATCCGCTCGCCTTCCCAGAGCCATAAAGCTGCGACATCTGGATGGCGTTGATTATGGGATCTAAACCCACCCGCGCGATCGTGATGCTCCAGAACGACAGGTAACAAACCAAACCAACGGATGCGCCCTTGAACAAAAGCCTACGATTTTGCCAAAAGATTTTGAGAAGAGTCAGGTAAACTAAAACACCCGCTAAGCCAAAAAGAGGATGGGCAAACGACCCCAAGGCCAGAACAAATGCGCCTGTCCCTACAATCCAAAACTTCTGACGCAAAAGACCCTCGATGGTCAAGGAGGCTCCGAGCATAAACAGGAGTGAACTGGTGGCATTGTAGCTCAACGTTGGCCCCGGGTAAGGAATGTAGATCGCGGGCAAGATCGCGATGACGAGAGCCAGGTCCCAAGACAGGAAAATTCTAAGCACTCGAAAAATTCCATAGGCGCAGGTCAGACCAAGAAAGAAGAATAAATGCCGGACAAATAGAATCAGACCAAAAGATTCAAAGACCGATCGATAAAGGTAAACAAGAGGCTCCATCACCAAGGCGGCCGTCTGCTGAAAGTACGAATCATTGACAAAGGGCAATCCACCCAAACTCGAAAGGCTCGCCGTCGTGGAGAAGTAAGCCTCATCCGTAACATCAAAGCCAAAAAACAATCGGGCGTAGGCGAGAATCAAGGCGCAAAACACTAACAGCAGAGAAAAACCGGCCGCTGGTTTCATGCCCTGCCCCCCAGAAGATCTTTTAGAATCTGACGATGGCTCGTAAGAATCGCCAAGTGCACCTGCCAAAGATCTTCGGCACGGTGGCGTGTCCCTTGCGTCAACTCCCATAATCGATGGTCGACATCGATATTGGATAACAAATCACTCATTGGCTTTTGGGCTTCAAGCTCATAGGGATGCGCCCGCGCGATTTCTAGAACGATTTGGTCCACCGGAGTGTCCTGACGCCGAAGTTTGGCCGCATAAGCCTCGGACGCCCGCGCCTCACTCACACGCAAGGTCAGTCGTTTGATCTGGACTTCATACTCTTTCAGACGGTCGCGCAAAAAGGTATCCGGACTCAACAGACTTTCAATTTCCAGTTGAACGGCCTTCGAATATCCGCTGCCCTCGCGGGCTATTAACTCCATCATTCTTTCACGATACGCCCGCAAAAAATAATAGACCAAAGTGATATGCCGAATCTCCCAAAAACCAGACTCACCCACCAAGCTTTGGATGGTCTCAAGGAGTCCAATGCGAGTTAATTTGAAAGATTTGACACGTCCTGTTCCCTTTGCGCGAGCGTACCCGTTTTCAACCAGGTCGGCCAGAACTCGCATGACCTGCGTGTTGTGCCAACGAGGTAAATCCGGCAGGACCATCACATCGACCCAATTGACCAAAAGATCCAGAATGAATCGCAAATCCCTCGGGCGAAATCCCTGACCGGCCATATTGGAATGGGCGCCAAGGATCGAAATGAGAATTAGCCTGCGTTCGTAAGTCACTGTTACAGTGTAACTCTTTTTAATCCCATTACAACAGCCTATTTTGAAACAGATAATCTAGAATCACATTCGTGGTTACAGGCATTATTTGCTTTCGTCCAAACCCCGTAGCCTCATTAGTTACCTTGTAACAATATCATTCAACAAAAGAAGCGGGTCTTCACCTATTCTGGGTTCACGATTTAACCCCTAACGAGGAGTCAAAATGGGAAGTATTAAGAGACTGGTTGCCACTGTCACAGCGCAATTTAACGACATTGTCGACCAAATTGAAAATCATGAGGCCGTCGCGGCCAGCGCGATCAAACGGTTTCGCACACAGGTGCACGAAGCCAAGGTGCAAGTTCGACTCTTGGAGAGAGAATGGAAACATGCGCAAGATTACCACGCTAAGTGTGTGAAGGAGGCCGATCTCTGGCGGGCCCGCGCCAAATCCTACGCCGAATCGGATAAGGAAAAGGCTCTTGAGTGCGTCCGACGCTTCAAAAGCTGGAGCCAAGAAGTGGAGTTCTGGCAGAAGAAGAATGTCGAACTCGGAAGTCAGGTGCAAGAGCTTCGCAAAACTCTTTTGACTATTGAATCTCGAGAACAAGAGCTCAAATTGGAATTTCAAAAGTATGTGGCCCGGGATCGAACCGCCACGATTGCCAGCACTTCGGCCTCGCCGGGTGCCACCGATGAAAGCGTTCAAGACGTCTTTCGCAGGTGGGACGAGCGCCTAACAAAAAAGGAAGTCAGTGCCGAAGTCTCTATTCAGAGTCTGGACGAATTCGCACGGGAAGTAAAAATGCAAGAAGATGAGATGGACTTGGAAGAAACCCTAAACTCGATCGTGAAGGAGTAAGCCATGGAAACTCAGAATCGACATTCTTTACCAGCCATTCTAAGGACTGTGGGCGTTAGCGCCCTCGTCCTCTCCGGTGTCGTATTTTTGTTGCAAGGATTGAGCGGCCTGGATCAGTTTTCTCGTTTCCTTAGCTTCTCTGCCTTGACCACAGTGTTGGCCGCCTGCGGAGTTCTCTGCGGCCAAAGGTTGCAAGAGCCTAAGGGCGCAAGAGCGCTACTGGCCGTGGCCACGGCCGCCATTCCCGCCTTATTCGCCCAACTCGGCGCCATGATTTACTCGGTCGTGCATCCAAACGCCGCCCACCACATCCCCAATGCGTTTGTCTTTTCCGGATATCAGGCGCCCCAACTCGCCCTAGCCGGATTTGTCTGTTTGATAGTGGGCTGCGGAATTGCCTGGCTAGGATACTCCGTATTAGATCGAGAAAATCGCATGATCTACTTCACATCGTTTTTGATTCTAAACTTGGCGCTGGTGGCGCCCTTTCGAAGTACGGTCTGGCTTTTTCCGATCATGGCGTTTCTGGCCATGTCTATTTATCACCTGGTCAAGCAAAAGGCTCTGGCTGACTGGCGCATCACCAATGAGCGCATGATGGCCTTAACCCTATTGTCGCTGGCGCCCAGTATCGCGCTGATTCGAAGCGCCTTTCACTCCGTCGACGCCACTTTATTTGGAATGCTCTTCTTATTCATCGGTCTGTTACTGGCCCTTAGGGAACAGTTTCAATCGCCCGAGTCACTGGGCAAGAACAGTCTCCCCGTCGCCATGCTTGGACTGGGCATGATGACCTTTCATCAGCTCGACGATTATGGAATGCCAACCTACACCTCCATCTCGGGCACCTTATTAACCCTACACTTGGCCTTACGGATGATTTCTCGCGCCGATCATCCAAGTGTGCGCCGGGCTCTGCAAGATATTTGGCAGATCGGCGCCCTCTTCATCATTCTCAGCTGTGCCTCGGAGTGTAATTATGTCAGTGCCTCAATGGCTCTACTATGTGGCGCGGTTACCATGACCGATGCTTACCGTATTCAACACTTTAAACTGTTTCGCGCCGGAAGTGTCATGGCCGGACTGGGAGTGACTCTCAATGTGATTCTAGCCATCCAACATGTTTCACTCTTGCACTGGCTGAATCTCTCCATCTTGGGCGTCACCGTGGTGCTTATGGCCTCGCTAATTGAGCGGCATCAAGACAGTTTGCGAGCCAAGCTGTCCCGATTTCAAGAACACTTTAAGGTTTAATCAGGTGTGGAGGAGTTTCACCAAGTTCACGAGCGATCGAAGATTCAAGAGCCTCTAACCGAAATCCGGCGGGCTCCATCGGTGGAAGGAATTTGACCAAAATCCTTCGCCGATGGGGACGCTCCTTCCCCTTTTTCCGGGAAAACAGAGACCCCCAAAGACCCTCTAAAACAACCGGCACGACGGGCACAGGATGGGTTGACAAGATTCGCTGCAGGCCCGGTCGAAAGGGATTTAACTTACCTGTCGCCGTTAATTTCCCTTCGGGGAAGATGCAAATCACTTCACCTTCGTTGAGTTCACGCTGCATAGTTAGAAAGGACTCTTCCAGAATCTTGGGGTTTTCCTTGGCGGAGGCTATGGGGATGACCTTCGCCTGTCGAAGAATATACTTGGCCACTGGGATATTGAAGAACTTGTAATACATCACAAATCGAGCCGGCCGCTTACATGCCCCAGATAAGATGAGCCAATCGACAAATGTCACATGA
This sequence comes from Bdellovibrionales bacterium, assembly GCA_050250515.1. GTDB lineage: Bacteria > Bdellovibrionota > Bdellovibrionia > Bdellovibrionales > UBA1609 > JALHOQ01. The sequence goes on from JBFWON010000016.1 coordinate 46,232, forward strand.
TTCGCTGCCAATATGACCGGCCCCTGGGACGGAATATTTTCTAACCCCTCGACCCGGACTCGATACATAATGTTGGATAAAAGCCAAGTGTAGAACCGCAATGTGAATTCCGGAACCACCGTATAAATATAAATCGCCACAACCACATTCATTGTGCCAAACACAGCAAAAATCTGCGCCGTATTTAGCTTGAAGTGGTAGAAAAGCAAAACCAAAACGGATCCCCCCACCATAAAGAGGGCATTGAAGATGTTATTGGCCGAAATCACGCGAGATCGAGTTTCAGGTTCACTGCGCTCTTGCAAAAGAGTGAAGAGGGGAAGAATGAAAAACCCTCCAAAGACCGACATCAAAAAGAAATCCACCAACAGTCGAAGCGCAGCTGAAACCGTAATGAATTGCTCAATCGTCATCGCGGCACCGCCGGGAACAGCCCAAGTCGGACGAATCAGAAAGAGATCGAAAATGAAAATCGTCATTCCAAGGGAACCGATGGGAACCAGTCCGATCTCTACTTTTTTGAACGAAAGTTTTTCGCACAAGACTGAGCCCAAACCAATTCCCAAGGTAAACATGGCTAAGAAGAGCGTTACAACATGCTCATCGCCCTGCAAATAGTCCCGCACATAAATGGGAAGGACCGAAAGAATGCCGGAACCGAAAAACCAAAACCAAGATATCGCCAAGATAGAATTGAAGACCGCGACTTTCGGCACCACCAGCTTCAAGAGCTTTCGAAACTCCGGAAGCGGATTCCATTTGACATCAAGATTCGGGTCTCCCACGGGGGTCACAGGGACCCCACGGGAACATATGTAACCTAAAATTGAAACCACAACCAATCCCAAGCTTAACCAGAGACTGGCTTGTTCAGAGGCACTCACCCATCCACCCGCCAAAGTTCCAAGCAAAATGGAAATAAAAGTGCCGGCTTCAATAAAAGCATTTCCCGTGGTGAGCTCGTCTTTCGCCACCAAGTCAGGGACGACGCTATATTTAACCGGACCAAAGAAGGCCGACTGGGTTCCCATTAGAAAGAGAACAAAAAGTAATAGGCCATACTGATTTAAGGCAAAGCCAAGCGAAGCGATCACCATGATGACGATTTCGGCGAGTTTTGTCAGGCGGACTATTTTTGATTTTTCGTATCGATCCGCCAACTGTCCGGCAAACGCCGAGAAAAAAAAGAAGGGCGCGATGAACAGCCCCCCGGCCAGGGCCACAACCTGTTCGGCGCCGATCCCAGCCACTTGAACTCCGCGAAACGTGATCATTACGATCAAGGCATTTTTAAAGAAATTGTCATTGAATGCGCCCCAAAACTGAGTCCAGAAGAACGAACGAAATCCGCCCTTGCCCGTGACCAGACCAAGTCTCATCGGGTCTCCAACAGTCCCACAAAACGACGACCTAAATCTTGATCGACCCTACGACCATCGACATAGAGAATGGGAATCTCAAACTCGGTGGGTCGAAGCTTAATGATATTGGCGACGTTGTCAGGTGAAATTGTGAAACGCCCCACCGCCTTTTCCACCGGCCATGGTACGTCTGGAAAAACCACATAGGCAAGTTCGGAACAAACAATGCGCTTATCGGTCTCAACATCAAAATTGAAGTCATAGCCTTTGCCAATTTGATCAATGGCTTTAGACAAATAGTTAAGCGAGCGTTTTTCGTCCAAACCGATGGGCCGAATGACGGCCAAATCATCAATGTTAAGAAAATGCTCGATCGTTGAAAGCTGGACCCCGGAGCGCAAGGCCTCAAGTACGGAATGCCCGGTCTCAATAGACGCTTTGTATTTGCTAAGCCGGTTGTCGTTCCACAGTCCGGCTTTGGCTAGGTCATCTTTTCCTCCGAGCCAAATGGCCACATGGCCAAAATGACCGGGGATCAATTTGTCGGTCAGGCGGAAAGGCGTCTTCTCAAGCAAAATATCGAGGGGCCGAAGTTGCGCTTTGAGCCGCTCGACTTCTTGGCTGGACAGCGAGGTCAGTTTTCCCTTGCGGGTCTCCACTAAGCCCACCGCATTGCCAAATAAGCCACTGACAATATTCATCGACTCCTTTTGAAAAATTCCAAGAGAATCAGACAACTGAACGATTTCGTGCAAGACCGACTTCAACGAAGTTTGAGTGAAACTATCCTTCAGCGCCGCGGTGTAGGTGGGGCTACCCGATATTAAGGTGTCCAGATACCCATGCTCATCGACTTCTGGCCTTTGGCGACGCCAGTACTGTTCGAACTCGAAATAGCGGGCGGCGGTGTGCACCTTCTGGCGATACTCCGGATTCAGATAATTCTGTGAGATTTCAAAGAGGCCATTGTTGACCTCGTTATTGTCAAAGTTAATTAACGAGCGAAGTTTACCGGTTTCATTGTAGGGCCAAATCGCCACAAGGAAGTTATCATAAAGAATCAGCGCCGCGGCAAATGACAGCTTAAACTGCAACACCAACAGATCACCCAGTCCATCGAGCGGATCCAGTTCCACCTTCGCCATTTTCCCGCTCTCGGTGGGGAATAGATGGGTTCCAAAACCTGGCTTAAACTGAAGATCCGTATTGTCGTCTACCAGGTGCTTATACTTGTGGGCTAACTTCAATATCGATTGGCGAATGGCTAGGTACTGTCTTCCACCCTGGTGAAGGTACTCAAGATCGGCGGCCGTTAAGGCGACGCCTTTTTCGACCAGGTCACGCAGTCGGACAATCTCACGCGTGGCCGAAGCGCGCCAGGCTAGAGCTTCCTCGATCCGCTGTTGAAATGTCTCGAGGTCCTGCGAAAATTCTTGGCGAAGGGCGGTTTCCTGCTCAGGTCTCGGCCAGCCCTGCGACTCAAACGAATTTTGAATTCGTGTTGAGCGCCACGCAATAAGGCCGGTTATGACCGCCACCAACAAGCCACTCGAAATTAAGATCCGCCGTCGACGAGTCAGAACATCCCCCAAATGTAATAGTGCAGTCTCTTAAGAGTAAATTTCTCGCGTCACCGCTTGTAGTCTGGTCTCATGGGTTCGCGACTAAGGTCTTGTCTCAAACTGAGAATACGTACACCACTTCGACATTGTCTAACTTTTTAGCTGGTCCAATATGCCTCACATCGAACCTGATTGTCTCGATTGGGAGCAAGTTTTGCTTATCTAAAGTTTGGGTGATGGAAAAACGGGCGAAATGGCAAGGGGACCTTTTTGCGTTCAATCGGACGAGTGTTTTTTATTGGATTCACGATCGGCGTCGGCGCCGCCTGCGCACGTTTGGAATCTCGCCCGACTGGCAACGCCCAAGCCAATGCGATTCTTCAATCGCAAGCCATGACCCTCCACCAACGCTTAAGTGTTAAGACCTCCATCGACAACCCCAACATAACCAAAATGGCCGAAATGATCGAGGCCGGCCGGTCTTATGAAGCCGCTCTCTTGGCTACAAAGAATGAAGGATTTTACGACTCTGTGGTGCGCGATTTTGCCGTGAAAATGTCGAACCGGGAGGAGTCGGTTCGAAATCCCCTGAATGACTTTGTTGCCACCGTGATCGGGATCGCACGAGATGATATAGACGCCCGCCAAATGCTGACAGGCAATTTTTTCTACTACGCTCCTAGCGAAAGTCCCACAGATGCGTCATTAGTTTACTCCAATGCCCATTATGAAAACCTAGAAAACAAACGCGAAGGAATCGTACTGAAACTCGCCCGTCGCGAGGGTCAATTGGCCCTCGATGAGGACGGAACTCCTCGCGCGTTGAAAGATTCAGCCGGGGTCATCACGAGTCGGGCCTTTATGAGTTCCCACGCTCTAGGCGGTACCAATCGAAGACTGGTTGAATTTGCATTTAGTGAATTCCTTTGCTCACCCATCGAAGAATGGGCCAACACCACCATCCCGGACGGCTATGTCGGCCGGGACGTGGGCCGAATGCCCGCGGATCTCTACAAAGGGAAATGCGTCGGCTGCCATGCCCCCATGGACGCCCTTCGCCCCGCGTTTGCCTATGTCAATTTTGAAACCACGGCCAAAGGATCGGCCACGACTTTTCAGGCCACCTACCGCATGGATCCTAGGGATACTCAGCCCGATGTGATCGATGTGCCTGTGCCGTCGAGTGAACAAAAGGTGCCATCGAAATTCCGCCGCAATCGCCGGGTCTTTTCCGACGGCTTTGTAGTGAACAACAACGCATGGGAGAATTTCACTTCACCACGCTTTGGCTGGCGCGGTTCGCTTCGTGGCAATGGAATGCAGGATTTTGGACAAATGCTTGCCAACTCACGAAGATTCAGCGAATGCATGGTCAAGCGAGCTTATCAGGCCGTTTGCTACGAAGAATTTCCCAAGGATCGAGCGGATCTTCTTTACGATCTCAGCGAAGCCTTTGAGGCCGAGGGGTATAAGCTCCGAAATCTTTTCGCTCACGTGGCCGTGCAACCCGAGTGCACCGGCGGAGAGGCCAAATGAGCCAAATGAAAGGTCTCTTGCTAATGGTCTCGATGGTTGCGCTCACCGGCTGTGGATTTTACCAACAATCTAAGAGCGAGCGATCCACTTGTGCAGGAAGTGAATGCACCGTGATCGACCAACGATTCAAGGCCACCACAGGCCTGGTGAAAGCCAGTCAATTGTTCGGTTCGCTCAAAGGATGTCTGGAGCTCCCAGACTCTGCGATTCGAGCAGAGACCAAGTCACTCTACACCTCTGTTCAATCCAACCTCTCGGCAGAAGGTCAACTGGAAGATCTCAATGCGCCCATGTTAATGGCACTCACGCAAGTGGCGGGTGAAATGTGTTGGGATCGAATTCAGCTGGAAACCTCAAGCGCGGAAAAAAAGTTCTTTTCTGGATTTAAGCTGGACCAGAGCCAGTCGGTGGCCGTTGATTTGAGCGAGACTCAGGGAGCCACCTTGAGCGTGAAAAGCACTATTGAAAAGCTGGCTCGCTCGTGCTGGGGGCGAGCCCCACTCGAAAGGGAGATCGAAAAGATAGCCGAATTGTTTAAGAAGAGCTCGGTCGGGCAAGAGGTCAGTAAGGCCTCTGCTCTTTACGTTTGCACCCTAACGTTGTCGTCTACGGACGTTTTGATTTATTGAGGACGCGATGAGTTTAAAACACGAAGCGAAGAAAATTCGAACTCTGACGGCCGAGTACTCAAACACTCCTGGTCACCGCATGCCTCAAACACGGCGAGAATTTTTAGCTTCGGGTTTGATCTCTGGGTGCGCCACCCTGATCGGCCCGTCCTTACTGGGACTTTTGAGTCGCAGTGCCCATGCACAAGCTCTTGGATGCTCTGAGTATGTTGACCTGCCCAGTTTTATTAACTTGCAACTGGCCGGGGGACCGGCTCTCTTCGCCAACCATTTGGCCCATGGAGACAACGGAAATCCTCTGGGATCTTACGGAAAACTGGGTGTCGGCAACGGCCCCGCCATGGCCTATCACTTCCGCAACAATGCCCCGTTCTTTGCACCTGACGCGAATCGATCCGGATCTGGATTTCTGCGCGGACTGAAAACCAGAATGGGCGACGCCCTCTTCAATGAAATCATCGGCGGACAAACCAGTGGCACTCCGGGGAAGGCTATTTTCGTCGCAGTCGCGTGTAAATCCATTGATGACCGATTGACCAACAAACATGACTTGGCACCGCTCTTAACAAGGGCGGGCCTCGGTGGCGGCGCTTTGCCCTATCTCCTCTACGAAACTAAAACCGGAAATGACGTGAACTTGGGAGTCAATCGCTTCAAAGGGGCATTCTTCGAGGCACCCACCTATTTGATGAGTTCCTCAGTCGCTGCCATTGAAGCCGGCTTAGGATTCAAAGGCGCACTACTGGCCAACCTCAAGACCGCGCAAACTCAACCCTTGGCCATGCAAGAAGAACTCGTCAAAGGCATCAACGAGCTCACTTCCCTGCAAGCGGAAACCATGATGTTAGCCCCGGGCTCAAAACAAGGGCGCGAAGCCTTTTACCAAGCGGCTCAATGTGCGACACAAAAGAACACCCAAGTTTTGAAAACTCAGAAGGACGTGAAGGTAGACGTCTATCAAGATTCGACGCTGGCCCCGATCTGGGCTAAAAATTTCACCGGCTTTAGTGGTGGATTTGATGCCGGTTACAAAAATCAAGTTACAGGACTTGTCGGAACATCAGTGGCCGCAACTCTTAAAGGTCTCGCCGGCGCCTGCACGGCTGTCTTGGGTGGCTACGACTATCACGCCGGCCAGACCAATACACGCGCGGCACAAGATGACAAAGATCAGTTCGCGGGCGAGGTGGTCGCCAATATTCTAATGACCGCCCGCGCTTTGAACAAAAAGGTTTTCTTATACATTTCAGCGGATGGATCTGTCAGTTCACCCAATGATGCGGCGACCGCACCCGGCCAATCCTGGGCGGGTGATTACTCCGAGCGGGGCATGAATTACATCATCGCTTACGATCCGCTAGGACAGATCGATGCCCGAGCATTTACGTCGCCTTCGTATAAAGACGCTTCCTTCCAATTGAATCATTTCGCCCCCAATAGCAGCGAAGACCTGGTGGTGAGCTCTGACAACCCGATCGCCGGAACCGAAGCCCAGGAGCTTTGTGCGGCTGCCGTCTTTCTTAATTTCTTATCGTTTGCCGGTCGAAAAGATTTGATTCAACGACCCACTTTAAGCCTGGTCAAAAAGAAGCTGACGGAGTCTTTACCCACTGGAACCAGCGACATTTTTCAGTTTTACTCGAGGATTGCGGGATGAAGTTCTGTCTATCCATAACTCTCATTCTGATTTTTGTAGCGACGGGATGCGGACCCAGAATGCGTTATATGAAGGATTACCAGTATCTTCTTAAATCAAACGCCTGCGAAGCCGAATTTAAATCGGTGTTTGAGGGAACTTACTATCCCTTCGTTAGAAAGATCGGCTGCCACAACTGTCATGCGGCCGGCGGCGCCAAATCTGACACTCCTTTCGCACATTCTGATCCGGGATTGGCGCTCCAAGCTTTTCTCAAGATCAATCCGGATCAACTGCAAACTCGATTGGTCGAAGGACACAAACAAAGTGAGCTCGGGTACTCTTACACGGCCCAAATGGAAGGCGAACTGAACACCTACAAAATCGAATGGCTGGCAGCTGTCAATCGATGTAAGCCATCGGCGCTGGCTTTAATTAGCTCTACTTTGAATTCAGATCTGTTCGATTCCAGTTCTCTTCGAGATCTTAGCAAATGCGGGCTGGGAGATCCGCTCGATTCTTCATATTCAACAAAGGGAATTTTGCATTTTGACCTGGGACAGGTTCGACCAGAACTCGAAGGCGTCATGATCTCTTTGCATATAAAGCCAAATCAAATTTCCAATATTGGTGGAAATAGCTGCTCCCACCAAGGTTACCGTGCAGGTGATGTTCGGATCACGACACCAAAGGCACTACGAATTCACAATTTAAGCATTCGGCTCAATGGACAGAGTTTTGGCGTGAATACTTTCTTGGTCACTCGTGAAATCCCCGCGGGCTCGAAAGACTACCAGCTGATTGAATCTTCAGGTGGTGCTTATGGGTTGTTTGATAGCGGAAGTTCAAAGCAAGCGGATGAATGGTCTTTATTTTTTGAGGAAATTAGAATCGTAAATTAACGGGAGGAGAATGAATGAAAAAGGTATCTGTGAAAGCCTGGTTAGTGGCGGCGACCCTGCCATTGATCGCAGGCTGCGGGGGTTCAAGTCCAGGAGGATCCGGGGGCAGTTCGTCGCTAGCACTAAGCGTCTCACCGTCCACCGACATTCGAAAAGACTCCGACTCCGGCCTCATCGAAATCGGGGGTCAATGCGCCGCTGATGGACAGTCGGTCAAGGTCGGCGGTCAGGTCGTCGGGCATAGCGAACGGCCCTGTCAAGGCGGCGCCTTTATGCTTTGCACGCTGCTGCCTAGTTTAGGCAACAACGCGATCGAATTGACTCAGCTCAATGCTCAAGGCCAGCAGCTCCATGCTAACTACGATGTTTTCGAAGAGCATCCAGTTCAATCGACGATTGACCTT
>JBFWON010000017.1:0-47972 GCA_050250515.1 Bdellovibrionales bacterium
AGCTATCGAAGTTAGAACAACGTCTAAATTTTAGACCTCGAAAGGTCCTGGGTTACAGGACCCCCTTCGAAGTTTACTTTAAGACAAAAGTTGCACTGGCAATTTGAATACGGCTCCGAACCTAGAACATTTTCTTGCGTTTGGAGGAGGGCAGAATCCTGAGCATGTCGCGGTATTTGGCGACGGTGCGGCGGGCAATCTGAATGCCGTCTTTTTTTAGAAGCTCGACAATTTTCTGATCGCTCAACGGGTTTTTTACGTCCTCGTCGCCGACCAAGTTTTTGATCTTAAGCTTCACCGACTCGCTGGCGAGCGAATCGCCATCGGTTTTGCTAATTCCGGAGTTGAAAAAATACTTCAGCTCAAAGATTCCACGGGGCGTGTGCACATACTTGTTGGTCGTCACGCGAGAAACCGTAGACTCATGCATGCCGATGTCATTGGCGATGTCTCTGAGAATCATGGGTTTAATAAAGCCGGGGCCTTTTTCAAAAAAGTCCTGTTGGTGCTTCACAATGGATTCGGTCACCTTGTAGATCGTGCGCTGGCGCTGATGAATCGATTTGATCAACCAAACGGCCGAGCGCAGTTTGTCTTGAATATAATCTTGCGCATTGTTGGCGCCCCCAGGGGTGGGTTGGTCGCCCTTAAGGATGTTCTTATAAAGGTTTGAAATTCTCAAACGAGGCAATCCGTCCTCGTTCAGCGCGACCATGTACTCGTCGCCCACCTTGTACACATAAACATCTGGTGTCACAAACTGAGTGTCTTGTGGCATGTACAGCCGCCCTGGCTTGGGGTCCATGGAGTAGATGATTTTGCACATCTCCGCCACAGTCTCCATCGGGATGTTCATCGTGCGTGAGATTCCCACATAGTTCTTTTTCTCTAAATCTTTGATGTGCTCTTTGATCAAGCGAACCAGATCGTGCGTATCTTCTTCCAGGTGTTTGGCCTGAATCAAGAGGCACTCCTGCAGGTCGCGAGCCCCCACACCGGCCGGATCAAATTCATGCAGGAAGGGAATCATCTCCTCAAGCTCCTGGGCGTCGACTTCCTCTTCTCGCGCAATCTCCTCCATGGGGGTCTGAATATAGCCGTCTTCGTCGACGTAAGAGATCAAAATGGCCAGAAGAGCTTGCTCTTCATCATTGAATCCACCCAAGCCCAACTGCCACATCAAATGGTCATGCAGCGTGGTCGATGTTGAGATCAGGTTTTCATAGTTCATGATCTCATCTGTGCCGCCAGCCGATCCCTGCGGGGGTTTGTACTGGGTGTCGACGTAGTTTTCCCACTCAAATTCGTCTTGCGCGCGGGGGTCATTGGCCTGTTGAGCTTCGGCGTTGTCGGGATTGGTTTCGGTGTTGGTTGCTTCCACTTTTGCGGGAGCTTCGTCCTCAACAACTTCCTGAAATTCTTCGAGCACCGGATTTTCTTCAAGCTCTTTACGAATCGCACCCTCGAGTTCTAAACGTGAAAGCTGGAGCAGCTTAATCGCTTGCTGCAGCTGGGGCGTCATGCGCAGCTGTTGCGACAATTTCAAACTGGTTTTTAGATGCATAGCCATAGGCGTTGCTCCTCATTCATAGTCTAAAATTCTCTCCAAGGTAGAACTTACGTGCGATCGGAGACTCGGTAATTTCTTGGGCCGTGCCCGCCACTTCAATATGACCATCTTTCAAAATATGTGCGTGATCACAAATGCCCAAGGTCTCTCGCACATTGTGATCGGTAATCAGAATTCCAAGTCCTCGGGCCTTAAGCTTTCGAACAATTTCTTGAATGTCGCCTACGGCAATGGGATCGATTCCTGCAAAGGGTTCATCTAGGAGAATAAACTTGGGATCTCCCGCCAGACTTCGTGCGATCTCAACTCGTCTTCGTTCGCCACCCGAAAGGGAGTATCCATAGGAATCGCGAATGTGCTGCACGTGAAATTCTTCCAGCAGGGATTCCATTCGCTCGGATCGTTCGGCAGCGGTAAGATCTTGCGCATCCAGAGCCACTTGCACGTTTTCTGCCACCGTCAGGCGACGAAAAATACTTGGCTCCTGCGGTAAATAGCTAAGACCTTGGCGTGCACGCTTGAACATAGGGAGATGGGCCAACGGCTGCCCATCCAAATTGACTTCGCCTTCGTCCGGCGCCAGAAGCCCCACCACCATATAAAAACTTGTGGTTTTTCCAGCCCCGTTAGGACCCAATAGACCCACGACCTGGCCGGACTCCACACTAAAAGAGACATCCCGAACCACCGCCCGCTGTTTAAACTTCTTGCTGATTTTGTTAACTACCAGCTGACTCAATTGGCTTTCTCCAGTCGCTTCTCATCCACTTTGGCGCGCGCGCCCCGCACTTGAACTCGCTTGCCACCGTCTAAAAAGACGATCTCCTCGCCTCTTAACTCGTCATTGTTTTGCACCACGCGAGGCGCACCACGGAAGACAAATCGGTTTTTATCAAAATCAATTCGGACATTTTGTGCGGTCGCCCATTTTTCAGCATCGCTGACTCGAGCCCCACCACTAAAGTTAACCGCTTTCAGGCGCTGCGATCCCTCGTCGTATTCAAAAGTGGCCGCAGGACCCGTAATACGCATATTTTCCACATCCAAAACGACCTCACCAAAAAACTGCGCCGTGCGGTCCGCCGATGTCAATCGGGCCCGATGACTTCGAATGGAGGCCATCTTACCGTCATCCAGCTGCTTACGAGCTCTCACATCTCGATGAATTTCAATCACGTTTTCTGATAATTTCGCCTGAAGGCCTTGACCCGTCAAATAAAGGCCAGGCCCCTGCTTTTCTTTAGGACCAATCACTTCCACTCGCTCTTCCGTTTGCAGGGACCGACCATCTGACACGTAATCCATATTGGGTGTGCGAAAGGTGTAGCCGCTGGAAGATCGGGTGACAACATCACCCTCAACACGCAAGTTTTTGGTCTTCACTTGAACCGTCCCAATTTTTCCAGTGACGGTGTAGGTCAGCCCTTTGTCAGAAAACAAAATGGCTTTAACCATGTCGAGCTCCAAGAGCTCTTTGGCTTTGAGACTTCGAGCTTTTTCCGACCAAAGCTCCCACTCTTTTTTGCCATCCTGGGTTTCGATCATATGCATTCCGTTCATGCTCTGATCGACTTCCGCTGAAGGGGGCGGTGGCGGTGCGGGAATCAAGGCCGCCTGATGTTCCGCGTCGCGAATGTGTGAAGGCGCAATCAGGACCACCTGCACAAGCAGCACGACGAACGCGGCCGTCAAAGCAAACTGAAGCAACCTGGCCTTCATAGATCCCTTTCATACCTCAATTTAACACGGATCTGAGGCCTTTTAGCACAGTTATTGCTTGTTGTTCCAGATTTAGGCCATGGCTCAAATCGAGACATTGAATTTCCTAGCAAAAGGTTAAGGTCAAGCTGTGAAGCGCCGATAAACTCGACGATGGGTGTGAAATGGTTTGTTCAAAGTCGTGAGCTGATCGATGGTCCCTTCTCCGATGAAGAAGTGAAGGCCCGCATCGCATCGGGTGAACTTCACTCCACCGGCTTGGTTTGGACAGCCGGAATGGAGGAGTGGCGCAACGTGGCCTGGTTCAAGGCCGAGGCCAATACGATGGTCAGACCTGCGGATCCTATTTCTCCCTCCGAAATTTGGCATTTTGCGCAAGGAGGAAAATCACACGGACCCTTCAACCGCGAAAAATTAATTGGTGAACTGAAGCATTTAGGTGGCGTGTCTGATGTCCTCCTTTGGACCAAAGGGATGAAGGAATGGGCCCCTCTATTCGAATTTCACGAAATCCTTTCAGCCGTCGGGGTCAACAAACGCCAGTTCCCGCGCGCAGATCTTCACGGAGAACTTCATATTCACACCAATAGTGGAACCATTGTCGCGCCCTCGATCTCAATCAGTGAAGGTGGAATGGGAGCACAATTGGAAGACGGACTTTCACCCGGTGAATCGGTGAACCTGGAAATTCGAAGCCCAGTGTTTCGAGATGTGTTGTTGGTGAAAGCCGAGGTTCGCTATTTGTCGGAAGGCGTTTTGGGTCTTCGCTTTCAAAATTTGAGCTCAGAAAACCGCAACGCCATTATCTCCTACGTGCGAGCGACGATGAATCGCTTCACAATTAAAGCGGCTTAGCTTCGCCTTCTCGCTTGATCACCGCAAAATTAATTTCCTTCATTCCGGCTTCGGTCACGGTGAACATGACCTTCTTCACGGTTAGGAAATCCACGTTCTTGTCGCTTTGAATGGTGATGCGCATATAGTCGGGAATTTCAGGTTCCTCTTTGTCGCTTTTGGCCTTATTCACGGCTTTTTTGATCTGATTGCCCACGGATTTGGAGCTCGCTTCAGCCTCTTCAACTGACTTTTTCAAATTCTCTAACAGAGGCTGAATCGTCCAATCCTCCTGCTCTTTGACAGTACGAAAGTCCGCCACGCGCAGGTTGTTGAGCATGATGCCGTCCTCACCAATAATGACAACGTTGGCCGGGAGGAGCTCTTTCACTTCGTGAGCCGCTGGCAGATCGACTTTGTCAGGCATAGGAAGGACTTGGTTCGTGGTCGCATAGTTCTGCAGGAGGAACACGCACATCACGGTGAACATATCCACCATGGCCGTCATGTTTAGGGCCACAACCGCACTTCTTTTGCCGCCCCCACCCCCGTGGTGGCCACGTTTTCTAAGTCCCGGAACGTAAATCGCCATAAAACCTGCTCCTTAGGGCGCCGATCCGCCGGTTGCTACCGAAATTTCAGGAAAGCCCGCTTGCAGCAATCCGTCCATTCCACCGATCAGAGTCTCGTAGGGAAGTTCGTCTAACACCGTCACTACGGCATCATTCTTTTCAGGATAGAGTTCTTTTATCTTTTTGAGTTCAGCGGCCAACTTTTCGCTGTCGTAGTTGCCGCCCACTTTCGGAAACCGCATCGTCTGCGTTCCAACGATGACTCGGTAGCCATCACCAAGAACGTCGAGCCTGAGCACGATCGCCGGCTTTTCCGGCTCCTTGGGAGGTGCATCGTCGCCCTTGGCGTAGATTGAGCTTCCCAGCTGAATCATTGAAACTTGCGTCCAAACGGCGGTTATCAACAGAAAGATAATACACACCGACATTAGGTCGATGATAGGAACCAGGTTTAAATCGACGGTCGAACTTCTCCGACCATCACCGCCGTCATCTATTTGCGCCATACTAGTCCTTTATTTTGTCTCGATTGGCGACCACTAGGTTCATCAGAGTCATGCTGCTCTCTTGCATATCATTCACCGCGCGACCAATTCGGATTTGGAAAAATCCGTAGGCCACAACGGAAACAATCGCCACAAGTAGACCAAACGCCGTACAGTTCAGGGCTTCCGAAATACCTTGAGAAAGTCGAGCCGCTTTTGTTGCGGCGTCGGCTTCAGCCACACCCGCGAACGAAGTAATCAGACCGATAATCGTACCCATCAAACCGACAAGAACGCCGACGTTACCAAACACCGCGAGAAATGAAACCCAGCCTTCAAGTCTAGGTGTTTCCCTCAACACGGAAGCATCCATCGCCACTTGAATCTCTTCATCAGGGCGACGGTTCATCACCTGTACCAAACCCGCCTTCAGCGTGTTGGTCAGTGGCACCGGCCTGGAGTCGCAAAAAGCGATGGCCTGCCGGATGTCACCGCGAAGAATCATGGTGAACAGATTCTCGGTGATGTTGATTTTATCAACCGTCAGCTTCTGCAGAGCCGTAATTCGATTGATAATAAGAAAGACCGCGCAGATACCGATCAGCGCGATAATGATCATGACGTGGCCGCCTTGACAGAAAGCCTTAGCTACGAAGTTTCCGTAACCGGCACACCTGTCGACGACCTGCATCGCTCCCTGTGCTACTTGTGGTTCCAAAGTGTTCCTCCCTGTTGTTCAAACCCTATTGCGAACTAAATACGAACGGAAACGAAACTCGGCCCACCTGATCTTTCGGCGGATCGGGAAACTTCCACGTTCTCAACCGCGAGACGATACAATCGCCGACGGTGTCATTACCCAATTCATTTCTTTTCACGCCTGCGCTGCTGACACGGCCACCTTCTTCGATGTCCCACTGGATGACCACTTTACCGTAAAGGTCGGGCGTTCTTTGAAGCTCTCGTTCGTAGCAGGTACGAATCTCTCGTAAATGCTCGCGGATCACACGGCGAATCGCTTCGCGATCCATACCACCTGAGAAATCGGCGTCTTGTCCACCGACGTTGATCTGTACGCTGCCTTTGGTTCCAATTCCACCGGTGCCGTATCCGGTTCCACCCGTACCACGGCCCTTGGTACCAACTCCCGCAATTCCCACAGTTCCAGATCCACGGCCACTTCCGGTCTCTTTTAGCTTTCCGCCAAAATTATCACCGTTTCGATTTTCTGCGTTGCCCGCATAACCTGTGGCCTCATCCGCCATACCGACAAGATCACCCGAGCCAGAGTAGGCCTTGTTAATTTGCTTTTGGGTTCCTTTGTTGGCGAATACACCTAAGAGTCCCATTTTTGTTGGATCAGGTTTTTGACTCTTCATATTGGCACCTTCTTTAGGAGCCGTTTTGACCGCCTTGCCCTGCTCACGAGAAGAAACCATTTTCTTAGGTTTCTCTTTCAGCTTGTCATCCTTCTTCACACCGCCCGCTTGTCCTGGATCTCCCTTAGATTCGACAACCGCTTGTTGGGATTTGCGAACCTGCTGGGGTTTCTTATCCTCGACCGGCTTTTCCTGCTTCTTCTCCATATCCACTTGGATGATTTTTTTCTTTTCGAACTTGATCGTCGCCTTGCGGATCGGTTCCTCTAACTTGGCTTCGTCATCCAGCAAAGAAGATGGAGTATAGATATTCATGTATAGGCCTAAGATCGCCGAAATCGCGATGGCCAAAATTACGCCTGTGACTTCGGACGAGCTCATATCGAGCAGTGGTGCGACGAGCGGCTTTGGCGTCTCCGCCACGAATCGAACATATACAGACAACAAATCGTTCTGCAGACCGATTCTCAGCATCTCACCCTGACGAAGGTCATATTCGAAGTGAGATCCCGCATCGCGAATCTTGTTCTGCTTGGCCAGGTCATTGAGAGTCAGGGACTCGCCATCCCGAACCAACTCACCCGACATTTCTTGGGTGAGACAAACCGAAACTTGAGCACCGATTTTCAAAAGCTCAAACTTGCTACGCGAAGAAATGATCGGCACAAATACGTCGGCATCTTCCGCCGAGCTCATAAAGACACTGCCGTGCTTACTGAAATGAGTGGAAGAAAGAATTCGATCTCCCCAAGCCACGATCACTTCTACGACGGAACCTTTGTGCGGTTTGATGATCTCTTTCAAATCTTTATACGGACTGGGTGGCGCGAAGGTCTTGTGGCTGTCTTTCGCTGCGCCCATGGCCGCCGCCGCTGCAGCCGCCTTGCCTTTTTTAGGTGCAGGCTTGGGCGGAGCCTCTTTCTTGGCTGGTTTTGGCGCTTCGATCATCGGATCTGTACGATCATCGAAATGATCGACCGGAGGCTCGGGCACCGCGGTGGTAAACGAAACCTTAGCTGGCGGTTTTTCAGCCGAAGGGCTGGAAACTTTAGGTGGCGCCGCAGGTTTTGGAATCCCAACAAAGAACTGAATGCGAAAAGGTCCTACACTGACCGTATCGCCAGAGGAGAGCTTGTCTTCCAATACCTTTTGACCATTGCGGAAGGTGCCGCTCGGCGAGCCCAAATCGGAGAGATAATAGTCGCCGTCCCGCTTTTCAATCATCGCGTGAAGTAGCGAAACCTCATCGTCTTGCAGTTCTAGTTGTACGTCGGCGTTGCGGCCGATAACAATTTGATTGCTTTCGAACTGCCGGACAGTTTCAAGTTTGTCGCCCTTGTAGACTCTTAGAACAATTGGTTGCTTCAAGTTATTTGCTCCTGCTCCGTCGAACTTCATCCGCATCCCGGCGCATCTCGGGTAAGAAATCCTCGCGTAACTTGATCAAGCGTTTGAAATTGAACTGTTTCTTCTGCAAGAGGTAAAACAGTTCCGGTTTTTTGAGTTCACCTTCCACCAATTCGTCCTCGAAGTCGATTCTTGTGCTTTTCTTTTCCTTACCTTGCGCCATAACACTCTCCTTCCAACTCGCCACCAGAAGGATCGCCGCTATTAACAATAGTTTATATGCCTTTTGCGCCACTGCAAGTACTCCAGTTGGGTCTAGTTTTCACTACTCAATGCTTTGTCCATTAACTCGACCGCACGTCTGATTCCATTATCTCCATCCTCACCAATAAAGCGAAGTCGATTTAACTGTTTCTCGCCCTCTTTTTTATCCTTCATCTTGTGTATCAATAAGATGGAGTAATTCAACAGGGCCGTGGCATTGCTGCCATCGGCTTTCAAAATGTCTTGGAAAATGTCCTTGGCTTTTCCGTGATCGCCAGTCCCCATCAATGCAAGAGCGTAATTGTTCGCCACATCCTGACCAATACCACCTCGACGAAGATCGGATCGCACCGCCCGATATCCGCCCTCCAACATATCAACCGCACGTCCGTAGTCACCGTACTCACAGAATATAGAACCCAAGTTTGCGGCTCCTACAGTGTATCCAGACTTCAGATCCAGCGCTTTTCGCAAGTTCGAAATGGCCTGGCGCTGATTGTTTTCAACCAGGTTGATCACAGCCTGATTGTTGTAGATTCCGGGTTCATTGGGATGAGCCTTTTGCGCTCGAGAGAAAAGAATTCGAGCCAAGCCGTACTTTCCTTGCTCGAAGTAAAACACTCCCAGAGCATTCAGCGCGGTCAAGTCGGATTGATCCTTGCCCAGGCGTTTCGAAATTACATCGATCATTCCGGTCTCATCCTTACTGCGGAACGGCCCGGCGATTTCTTTGTCATCGGTCAGGCCCATGTAGTCTGTGATTTTGGTGATCACAGCACGCTCGCCAAGATCTCCTTGACCTTGCAACTTGGCCAACTCTCTTTGTGCGGCCTTTAGACCCTCACCATAACCCTCAACCTCAAAGGCTTTTTTGATGGCCGCATCGTAGTTCTTTATCGCTTCGTCCTGGAAGGGTTTAGCGATGCCATCAATTCCGGCCTTGTAGGTTTTCAGATCTTCTCCACTAAGACCCTTTGGTACCGGGACGGCATAGATCGCGGCGGCCATGTGCTGATAGGCCTGTCCGATCAAAGAAAGTGAATTTACCACCATTGGTCCGTCGTCGTACTGAATCACACTTTTTAGCTGGTTTTTAAGACGTTCAAGAATAGCCAACTTGTTTTTGATCGCGGCCTGCTGCTTGGCGGGGTTGGTCGGAATCCGCGTTTGGCGAAGCTCCTCGTACGTCTTATAAACCTGGTTATAGCGACATTCCGCGGCTCCACTTACTCCGACGGGATTTTCCTTGGTGGACCATGCCCGATTGAGCGCGATGATCTTTTTACAGTCGTCCTCAGTGTCTTTACGTCGACCTTTTCGGGCATCTATTTTCATAATCGAATAGGCCGCGTCCATCTTCTGACTTTTGTCCTTGGCGCTGGAATCAAGATACTCTTTGTAAAGGCTCTTGGCTTTCGAGATGCTGCCCTTTCGCTCGTAAAGTTTCGCCATTAAATAAACGGCCTCATACTTCTCTGATCCCTTTTTCACATCGAGGTATTTCTGATAGTTAGCCAGGGCCTGACCGTAGGCGTTCATACCATCTCGAATGATGGCCGCATTGTTGTAAAACGCGACCGAGGCCGGGTCTTTCGGATTCTTCGAAGCGTAGCCTTCATAGGCTTCGGCTGCTTTACGGTATTGCCCTGTCTTCTCATAAAGAGTGGCCACAAATTGGCTGGCTGACTTTTTTAACTTTTCATTCTTAGGATTGCGATCGGCGAGCACGAGTGCGTACATGCCAATGGCTTTAAAGGCGTCGCCCGAGCGCTCATAATTTACGGCGGCATTGTAAGAGGCCGGGATGACAAGCTCGCTCCCAGGGTTGGCTTTGGCAAAAGCCTCGTACGTGGTGGCCGCTCCGGCAAAATCTTTGTTGGCTTCTAAATCCTGGGCTTTCTTGAATTCGGCCCGACGAAGAATTCCTTTAACTTCATCCCTTAGATCGTCTGGAATATCCGATTGCAAAATATCGTTCGCCGCTTGGGTCAAACCCTGCGTATTCTTGATCAAGTTGAAAATATCAAGCGTGAGATTCGCGGAGTATTTGGCGTACTGAGATTTCGGATATAGCTTGATGATCTCTTTGAACGAGTCCAGGGCCTTGGCGAACTGATTGTGATAGTAATAGAGAGCGCCTAGCTTGTACTTTATCGCCGGGACATTTTCACCTTTAGGAAAATTCTGAATATAGCGAGTGGCCGCAGATTCGAACAGCTGAACGTTCTTGCTAAACGGAACTTCGTCGGTGCTCTCCCCAACTTGAGCTTTAAGTTCTTTTTCGTTGGGCAGAATTTTCTCAGCCGCCAAAACAGTATTCAACGTGGCTTTTTCGAAGTACTGCGATTTGGGCGCGTTGTCAGTCACCCATGCGTAGTGCAACACGGCTGTCTCGTACTCTTTCATATCGAAAAGCAATTCCGCGTAGAAGAAATGCATTTCGTCGAGTTTGTTGCCCTTCTTTATCGTCCGGAAGTAAAGCTCATACCCCTGCTTTGCGCTCTTTTGCACAGCTGGGACACGAGAGTTTTGGGCGGTTTGGTGCTGCTGCAAAATGTGATTGCGCAAAGTGGTTTCAATTAATTGAAACGCCCGGTTCACGAGCTCTGGATCTTTGGCATTGGCCTCAGCCCAGGCACTTTCAGGTGAATAATTTTGAATCCAGTGAAATAGTTCGGCCCTAAAAATTTCGGGCTTATCCGTCGACGTATACATCGTGACGATTTGGTACTGATAATCGTAGGCCTTAGGCGCTTCTGGGCGCTCCTGAATTAAATCACGAAAGATCAGGCGCGCACCTTCACGATTTCCCGTGTCGGCGTAGTAGTAAGCCAACTTCTCTAGCAGTCCAAAAGTGGCCTTTGAGCCGGCAATCTCTTCGAAGTAAGCCCGAGCCGCTGGCGCAGTACCTGCTTCTGCGTAAAACACCACCAAGTCTTTTTGAGCCTCGGTCGCGAGACGAATTCGGCTCACACCGCCGGCAGACCCATCTCCAGCGCCCTTGGCCACTCGGCCCGCTCGGATCACACGCTCCAAAGATTGAAGGGCTTGTTTAACAGCGCCGGTTTTGTACTGACACCATGCCGTTTTATAAAGGGCAAATGAGTAGAGACGAGCCCGCTTGTTGGCCGCAACGGCCGAATAGTATTTGAGGGCATCTTTCCACTGCTCGCGTTCAAAATAGTATTCGCCAAGGGCAAAGTTAGATTCCTCGATATAGGGACTTCGCGGATGCTCTTTGGTTAGTCGGGTGTAGTAATCCTTACCCTTCTCAGGTTGATTCAACTCAAAGTAGTTATATCCGAGAAAGAAGAGAGCTTGGTCGACTTTTTTATCTTTAGGGAAATCGCGCAAAAACCATTCGTACAACTGAACGGCACGTCGATTGTAGTCTTGCGACTCCTTCAAGTTTAATCTCGGCTTGATTTTGGTCTTGCCGCTTTGAAAGTTACGAATTTGATCGTCGTATTGCTGCTGCAATCGGTATTCGATCAGGCGCGCTTTTTCTACATAGAGCTCAGCCAAGCGGAGCCAGAGCTCGCCCCGTCGCTTGCTGGTCTTGTACTGCTGAGTCAGCTTAAAGAGCTGTTTAATTCCTTGGTCAGTGATTTTCTCGAGTTCAGCTTCATTCGTACCTTCTTCATAGTACAGACGAGATCTAGAGGGCGGCTTGACCTGATAAAGGTCCACACGTCGCACCTGTTTGGGGGCGCCACCACTAATCTTCGGAAGAGCCGTCGCCCCCTTCTTAAACTTGGGCGAATTCTTCTCGATTTTTTTCAGCAGGTCGCCCACGGTCTTTGCCTTGCCCGCTTGCGCCGCTGGTGCGGGCAACGCGATCGAAAGGCAAAGAATTATGGCAACCGCGAACCTAGTTGCAGCTTTGTGTTCCAACATAGTGATAATTTCCTAATTCATCCAACCAGTACTCACCGCGGAACGGCCAATACTCATAACCGTTCTGAATATAGAAGTCCCGCTGCTGGTTCTGGTCGATGGTGTTCTTGGGGAGTTCCTTCCCCGCGATTTTCTTCTTTAAGGTCTCTTTTTTTCCGTTGATCATTTCATAACGAGCAAAGCCCTCCTGCTCGACGAGATCGATCAGTTCTTCCTTAATGTTGAGCAAATGAGCACGAACAATGCGACCGACTTTTTGCTTCGCTTTAGCCAAACGTGTGGCCAAAACTTTTTTCGAATATTGACCTACGCTGGCCGATTGCCAAGCGGCCGGCAGCCGCTCGATTCGCTTTCGCTCTACGATGAGCTTTCGAATGTATTGGAAAGCGCTTTGAAAATCAGGCTCCCGCGTGATTTTCTGAGCCACAATGTAAGGCATCGGCAGGCTCATTTTTTTCCGGTCTTTGTCGGACTTCGCAATACGCATCATATCGTTGATCATTGTAAAATACCGGTCCGCACTGTTCACATTATCCAAGATTTTGTCGATCTGTTCGGACACCGGCTTATACACTCGGCTGAATAGGTTCAAGACCTTATCCATTTCTTCGTACTTACATATGTATAGGTAAACGATTGAGCGAAGGAGTAGAGACTCAGGTAGGTAAAAGTCCTCATAGAATGCCGAGTGCAGAGATTGGAAGTTCGATAGGGCCGAACGGAATCGACCCGACCGAAGCATCGCCCAACTGGCTTCGAACAAAGTGTCATGCCAAAACTCGGAGTCGCGAGGAATACTTCGGTAGACCTCAATCGACTCATCCCATTTTTTGCGCTGATAAAGTACGCGTGCCTTACCCATCATCGCAGCCACTTTCGACTTGTCTGTTACTGGGGCATTCCCCCGCGCACGAATGAGCTCTTCGAATACTGTTAAAGCACGATCCGTCTGTCCGGCCTCGGCCAATGCAAGTCCCTGCTGATAGCGAGCCGAATTGTACAGCGAGTGCCCACGGTCCACACGGTCGAAGCTTCGGGACGCCTCACCGTATTGTTTATTCCTCATCAAATACTCACCGACTCGGTAGTGAAGCATATCTCGGTGCGCACGCGGAAACTCATTTACGTTCACGCGGGAGATGGCGTAATTCAGCAAGGTGTCATCTCCCAAAGCATCCGCCGCCAGAGATAAGCGCTCAAGACTCTGCTTGATGTAACGATTGTTGCCTTCCTTCACCACGCCGATAAACTGAAAGGCCGAAACCTGATTCAATTTGAGTTGGTGTAAGGTCATCCCGAGAATGTACTTAATTTGCATTCGGCGGTCGCGATACCGAGGCGAATAGCTAAGCTGAAAAAGCCTTTGTGAGGCTTCGACATATTTGCCCGCCTTCGCCAGGGTCAGCGCATCGGCTAAGTCCCGATCGCCCGAAGATTTTGCCGATCGACGCTGAGATTGAGCCCAGGCCGGAGTTACCAACGCGATTCCTAAGATTAAGACAAATAGTTTCTTCATCGGTAGGACGCCTCTGGAAAGTAAAAACTCATTCCGATTCCCAAGAACAAGTCGTTTTGGTTTAACTTTTCTTTGGACCCATTGTCTGATGTCGCCGTCGCACTATACATGTTCCAAATAAGATCCCAGCGAAACGCCATGGACTTGCTCCACGCAAAAATTTGACTGGTTCCTAGATGCAGCGTCGGCTCACTCGAATTCTCATCCGTTCGAGTCATACCGAAGCCCAGGTTGAAGTTGAGATCGAACGGTACGATGGACCGATTGAGCCAGGTGATCTTTCCATATATCGGGTTCCATTTTAACGAGACTCCGTAAAAGCCTTTCGACGTAACCACATTGTCCGTTGTGATTCCACGCTTCTTCTCAAGATCGTCGGTGACTTGGCGCGAGCTGGTCGTGGTGAATGTGGCGATCCCCTCGATGGCGTACTTCTCACGTATGTAATATGCAGCACGAGCACCGGCACCAAACGAGTTGAAGAATGGATTGTTCAGATTCGAGAACAAGATCGGTGAAAGCTCGAACCGGCCTGTCTTGGGCAGAAAGCGACGTTGAATCACCGCCACGTCTTCAAATGGCGACAAGGTCGCCAGATCCGTTAACGTCTCTACTTCTTTTTCTTTCTCAGGCGCCTTCGGTCGAGCCTTGCGCGCTGTCGAAGGTTCGGAGTCCGACTTGTCGTACAGAGATTCAATTTCCTGAGCGGCTGAATCCGTGCCTCCGTCATCATCGTCTTGTGCAAAGACGGGTCCAACGCTGGATATAACTGCTAAAATGGAAATCAGTCGTAGAAAGTGTACCAAGTTGCTTCACCCCAGGTTGATTGAATTCCCTACCATCAGGATACAGAAACAAATTTTCAAAATGAATATATATAGATAGAATCTAGACCCAAGGCCTTGGTCTAGTGTGCACGTTAGAGAATGAACACTCCGGCGAGACTCATCTGACCATTGTAGAAGATACGATCGTCAAACGACGTGGCAGACGGATTGTCCTGCGGTCGCAGTTGCTTGGTCGTGGCGTTTGGACCTTGGAAGATCAGCCAACGCAAGTCGAATCGAAGCGCAAAGTTTTTGGTGAAGAAGAAGTTTTGTCCAACTCCCAGATTCAGACCAACTGTACTGACCGAATCCATATTTATGTAACCGAGTCCAACAATTCCAAACAAATTGAGGTTCATTACCCCCAACTTACTGACTGATATTTTTCCGTAATAAGCAATGAACTGGTAATTCCCAAACAAAGCCCATGTCGGATGCGGAGCCTTAGATGCGTCAAAGGCTTCCACCGCAGTTTGGCTTCCACTTGCGGCCCGACCGGGTTTCAGCTGTTCACCGTAATCGGAAAGGCCATCCATCCAAAACAAGCCCAAGACATTGAGTGCGCTGGTCTCGGTGAAATTGTAGGTTCCCTGAAGGTTGAACATGTAGTCGTTATAAAAAGGCTCGTTCATCTCGAGGCCAAAGCCCGCGCCCAACTCAAATTTTTGATCCGTCAAAACACTTCGATTGAGGACTGCACGTCTTTTGTCAAAAACCGGCAACGTTGTTTCACGCGCCAACTCTTCTTCAGGAACTTCGATCTCATCCGCCCAAGAATAGGTCAAAGGAACAAATGAGACCAGAAAGAGCAAAATCGCTTTTGTCATAAATAAATATTAGGAGCAAACTCAGCGCTTTGTATATTCGCTGTGGCCAGAATCAGGTCTTAGGTCAAACTACCTGGTCATCGTTAAAAGCTTATGTTGCAGAAAAAAGTGCGATAGCTCAAAAAACAAGCAATTCGCTTAGCGAATTCCGACGTTCAGTAGATCCTGAAAGTGAATCAAGCCCACCGGTCGTCCGGGATGGTCAGACTTTCGGTCGATGGCAAACAGTCGATCGATTTTAAATTGCTGCATTAAGAAGGCCGCTTTCTCCGCTAACTCATGACAATCGATAGTTTTAGGATTTCGCGACATGACGTCTTGGGCTTTCTCTAATAGCGGGTTCGAACTTTTTTCCAATCTCCGACGAATATCACCGTCCGTGATAATTCCTACCAGATTATTCTGCCCATCTAGCACGCCCGCCACTCCCCGCACATCACGAGAGGTCATAAGAGAAATCACGGACTTCATTTCCTCATTCAATCCGACCAGCGGTACCGCATCGCCGGAGTGCATGACATCGCGAACCCGCAGTGTGAGCTTGCGGCCAAGCGCACCGCCGGGATGAAATTCAGCAAAATCCTCTTTGCGAAAGCCTCGACGCTTCAAAACGGCCATGGCCAAGGCATCGGCCAAGGCCAAACTGACGGTGGAGCTAGAGGTTGGTGCCAAACCGAGCGGACAAGCTTCCTCACGAACTGCAATATCGAGGACCGTTTTAGCGGCTTTCGCTAAGGCCGAGTCACCTCGAGCCGTGAAAGCCACGAGCGGGACACCTTTGCGGGCTAAAAAATTGAGAAGAGGACCCAACTCAGACGATTCACCACCGTACGAAAACGCAATCACCAAGTCCTGTGTGCCAATAACTCCCATATCTCCGTGCGAGCTTTCGGCCGGATGTAAAAATAAAGACGGAGTGCCGGTTGAACTCAACGTGCTGGACAACTTACGCGCGATCTGGCCGGACTTTCCGATTCCGGTCACGATGACTTTACCTTTGCAATTCAGGACCATTTCGACCGAAGTCGAAAAGGCTCCGTTCAATTTTTCGGCCACATCCAATATGGCCTGGGCTTCCACTTTTAATACTCGTCGACCTTCTTCAATATCTGCAGACATGATTCACCTTATACCGATGGGCTGGGCGAACGAGACAATCGTTTTGAAATCGTCTTTTTCGACGGCGAAGAGTACTTCTCAATTTTCTTATGGCGATGGTCCAAACTCGCTCGCACAAAATTTTGAAAAAGTGGATGAGGCGACATTGGCTTCGACTTAAACTCAGGATGAAATTGAACCCCAATAAACCAAGGGTGCTCGACAATCTCTAAGATCTCGACCAAATCTCGTTCTTCACAGATTCCCGCAAGAGTGAGCCCCTTTTTCTCAAATAGGGCCCGGAACTTGTTGTTGAACTCGTAGCGATGGCGATGGCGTTCGAAAATCTTGGGTTGTTGATAGGCCGCAAAAGTCTTTGTGCCTTTTTCAAGCTTGCAGGGATAAGCACCGAGCCGCATGGTGCCGCCAAGGCCCTGAATTTTCTTTTGCTCTTCCATGATATCGATCACGAGATTTCTGGAGCCTTTGCCGTCAGGAACAAATTCACGGCTCGTGGCGTCTTTTATTCCGCAAACGTTACGAGCAAATTCGATCGCGGCCATTTGCATACCGAAACAAATTCCAAAGAACGGGATCAGATTTTCTCGAACGTGGCGAATGGCTTCGATCTTGCCTTCGGCACCTCGCTCACCAAATCCGCCTGGAACAAGAACGCCATCGACGCCTTTCAAAGCCTCGGCGACGTTCTTATTATTCAAAGTTTCAGAGTCGATATAGACAATATTGACCTTGGCGTGATTGGCAATTCCACCGTGAACCAAGGCTTCATGAAGAGATTTGTAGCTCTCCTTCAGATCCACATATTTGCCCACAACCCCGATCGAGATTTCTCGCTCCGGAGTCTCTAAAATTTCCACCATACTTTCCCAACCGGACATATCGGGTGCTTCGGTTGTTAGATTCAACCGGTTGACGACCTTCTCATCAAATCCTTCGGAATGTAAGACCAGCGGCACTTCATAGATCGTGCGCGAATCAGAGGCCGCAATCACATTCTCGGGTCTGACACTGCAAAAAAGACCAATTTTACTCTTTAAGTCCGGACCAATTTCGCGCTCACTTCGACAGATCAAAAAATCGGGTTGAATCCCAACCTGCATCAGCTCTTTCACCGAGTGCTGGGTCGGCTTACTCTTAAGCTCTCCCGCCGCGGCGATGTACGGTACATAGGTCACATGAACAAAGATGGAATTTTCAACGCCCACATCCACCCGGAGCTGTCGAATCGCTTCAATAAAAGGAAGACCCTCAATGTCACCAATGGTTCCACCGATTTCAACGATAATGACTTCCGATCCTTGAGCGGCTTCGAAAATTCGAGCTTTAATCTCATCGGTGATGTGCGGAATCACTTGTACCGTCCCGCCTAAATAATCACCCCGACGCTCTTTACTAATGACGCTTTCATAAACTTGGCCAGCCGTGATGGAATTGGCTCGCCTTACCGAGACATTGGTGAATCGCTCGTAATGGCCCAAATCTAAATCGGTCTCCGCTCCATCGTCGGTGACATACACTTCACCGTGCTGCAGAGGCGACATAGTGCCTGGATCTACGTTGATATAGGGGTCACACTTCATCAGCGAGACCTTCAAACCACGTGCTTCAAGCAAGGTCCCAAGGCTTGCGGCCGTAAGGCCCTTACCAATTGAGGAGACCACCCCACCGGTTATAAAAATGTATTTTTGCACCAAGGGCTGACTGGTGGACCGCGTGGCGATCCGCTGTGATTTGTCTTTGGACTTCTTTTTCATATTGGTCCCGATTATGCCTGATGGAGGCCTAAGATACAGGTAATTTGCCTGTCGCGTCAATAGTTTGTGCCCGCAAAATGGCCTCCACCTTAGCGACGTCTTCGGGCGTGTCCACGCCCCAAGAGGAGTGCTCCACTTGTACAACGCGGATCGTAGCCCCCAGGTAAAGGGCCCGAAGTTGCTCGAGACGCTCGGCTTTTTCCATTTCCACCGGCGGCTGAGCACAAAAACGAGTCAGAAAGGACCCTCGGTAGGCGTATATCCCAATGTGCTTGAGACTTGGAGTCAAAGGTTGACGACTAAAATAGAGCGCATGTCCCTGTTGGTTCACGACGATTTTTGCCGTGTTCGGGCTGGCCAAATCCCCGTCCTGAAGCGAGCGACCAAGTGTGGCCATTTCCAGAGACGGATCCTCCTTCATCGGGGCCACTAGGCGATCCAAAAGATCTCCAGTGATCAGAGGTTCATCCCCTTGAATATTCAAAATGATATCAAAGTTATCTTTTCTGGTGGCGTAGTGAACACGGTCCGTACCCGTTGGCAAATCGGAAGGAGTCATCACAGCCACGACATCTAGGCGTCTCGCCAAATCGGCAATTTCCGGGTGGTCGGTCGCCACTCGAATTTCGTCAATTCGCTTCGCGGTTCTCGCGCCTTCAATCACCCACTGAAGCAAGGGTTTTCCTAAGATTGGGACCAATGGCTTTCCCGGAAAGCGCGTGGATCCAAAACGTGCTGGAATCACCCCGACGGTCTTCACTTGGCCCACTCCTTAATAATCAAGTTTTTCACTTGGTCCAATCCATTCTTTTTGAGTGAGGATACAACAAAGATGGGAGTTTGGCCCACCTCCCGCTCGATTTCACCCCGTTTTTTTAGCATCTGGGAGCGCGACAATTTATCGGCCTTATTGAGCACCAGCGCCCAAGTGATTTCATTGGATGCGAACCACTGTTGCAACATCTCTTCCTCATCGGACCAAGGTCGTCGAATATCCATGATCAAAACCACACCTCTCAGGGTTTCACGGGTGGTGAGATAGGTCTCGATCATTTTCTTCCATGCCTGAACTTCACTGCGATTGCCGGTCGCAAATCCGTAGCCGGGCATATCTACCAGGGACAAACGCTCCCCCCACGAAAAAAAATTGAGAAGCCGAGTTTTCCCTGGCGTCTGACTGACCTTGGCTGTCCGTTGTCCGGTGAGAGCGTTGAGAAACGAAGACTTACCGGCATTGCTGCGGCCCACCAACGCCACCTCTGGCAAGGCGGGGGGCGGATACTCATCTTCCCGCCAGCCACTTTTCATAAATCGAACATTCATATCCGGCCTTTCGGTTTTCTGTCCGAGTTTCCGGACGGCCCGTCGGTCCAAACCACGTTTTGGATGGGTCTGACCTTGGCATAAACATTGATACGTCACACGTCAACGAGGAGGATCAATGACCACCCGAAATCTACTAGCTCTATCGATCGAAGAGATGCGAGCCCACCTTCAGTGGCAAGTGGCGGGAAGCGAGCACCAAACGGAGCTAGGCGAATTTCTGACCATCGGCCGAAATCCTAGCAATCATATTGTACTGGACGACGAATTTGTTTCGGGCTGC
Organism: Bdellovibrionales bacterium; assembly: GCA_050250515.1. GTDB lineage: Bacteria > Bdellovibrionota > Bdellovibrionia > Bdellovibrionales > UBA1609 > JALHOQ01. Next base: position 19,717 of record JBFWON010000017.1, read on the forward strand.
CACGCCCGTATCGAGCGCCGTGAAGGTCGCGTGATCCTGCGAGATATGCGTAGTCGAAATGGCACCTATCTTAATGGTCGGCGCATTTTTGAAGCGTTTTTAACGGGCCGTGATCAAATTCGGATTGGCCAATCCGAACTCAAATTTCTGACCGAGACCAAGGCGTCAGATGGAGAGGCCCCCGGCCTCTCCAGCAAAAATCGTTTTTGGCAATCGCAACTGGACCGCCTACCCAGTGTGGCCCAAAGTCTTTTCCCGGTGATGATCACCGGGCCCTCCGGAAGTGGAAAGGAGCTTATTGCTCAACACCTCCATAACCTCTCCCCTTGCGCCCACGGGCCATTTGTTAGCGTTAATTGTAGCGCTCTCAGTGACAGTTTGGTGGAAAGCGAGCTCTTCGGACATGTGAAGGGCAGTTTCACCGGTGCCACGCACGATCGCAAAGGTGCTTTCGAAGTGGCTCGTGGGGGCACCCTCTTTTTAGATGAAATTGGCGACCTCCCGCTGGAGTTGCAACCCAAGTTGTTGCGAGCCTTGGAAAATCGCCAAATTCGCCCCGTCGGTAGCGACAAATGCGTGGAAACAGACGTGCGCATACTGGCCGCGACCCATCGCGATCTCAAAAGAATGATTGGTGAGGGCAAATTTCGAGCCGACCTTTACTTCCGCTTACACGTCGTCGAGATCACGGCTCCCAGTTTGGCTGAGAGGCGCGAAGATTTTGAGGACATTCTCTTAAGCTTCGCACGAGAATTTCAAGTTCGCTTTTCTTTTCAAGCCATTCGGAAATTGGCCGTCCTCAGCTGGCCCGGCAACATTCGTGAATTACGCAATGTCGTCGCCCGAGCCAAAGCTCTTTTCAATGAGCAGGAAGTAGGCGTCGAAGATCTCGGGCGTTTGGTCGAATCCCGTGACGAATCGGGCATCAGCATTGAACCTCCTCCAGCGCCTGTTTCCAGCCGCTCCCAACGCTCTGTTATTCGAGAAATGGAGTACGATTTGATCGTCAGCCGTTTGATAGCCAATCGAGGTAATCAAAGGCGAACGGCAGCCGAGCTGAACATGCCAAAAAGCACATTGAATGACCGGATTAAGGCATTCAAAATCGATGTTCGAAAGTTAATGATGGATTACAACACCTAAGGTTTCAGAATAAAGGTCTTAAAGCTAATTTCCTTAGCCCACCCTTGCGTGAGCTTGGCATTAAGTTCTTTTTTGAGCCGACCTTTAAGTCTGTTTTTGCCAAGTTCCGAGGCCAGATCATCAAAATTTTCTTCTTCAAGATTTCTCTGCAAAAGATCTTTCAGTTCGACTTGCCGTTGCTTGAGTTCGACGGCCGTGTCGTTTGAGTCGACTTCGACAATAAGCTCGAACGCCCCCATCGGATTGGGATGTTCACTCGATCGCTTCAAGTTCACTTTGAATTTTTCAAATAAGAATTCATAGCGGTCTTGCGGGAAGGCTGAGTAAAATCCCTCCACGTCCCCTGGCTCAAAAGTTTCGACATTGTCGGCGAAGTCGGCCAAGGAATAAACCATCGGCTTAGTCAGGCTGGGGATCCAAATTCCCTTTAGATTTGCGCCCAGAACGGCAATCGCAGTGGCAACCAACAAGGCGAAGAAAAGGATACCCGCTTGCTGCCAACGGGACGCTTGCGCGAAAGACTTCAGCGGAGTGGCCGCCTTTTTAGCCAGCACTTTCGTAGTCGCCACACTGTAGAGGGCGTATTCCTTGGGTTTCGTCTTGAGAAAGACCAAAGCATCTTTGAGAAACTGAAAGAAGCGAGCCTTCAAACTCAGACGAAATTGGAGCCAACGAGCCCGAAGCATGGCGATTTTGACTCGGATTCGCTCGCGCACGGTCAAACGGGGTGAGTCCTCGCCGTGGACGTCGCCTTCCGTATCTGTTTCGTCGATGGCCGACGCTTCGATCACGACACTGGAGTCGGTTTCGACTGTACGGACCTCCTCAAGTCCAGCCGCGAATTCGGGATCTTCCTCGGCCAAGAGCTTGTCGATGTCCTCTAAAGAAACTTCTTCTTGGGAATTGCTCATCTATCTATCAGTATGGACTCAATCTTTCTCATTTTGAACCGAAAAGCATTGAGTATGGAGACGGGAGGAAAGATGCGATTCATTCTACCACTGACCTGCTTAGGACTTTCGGCCTGTGCCGCCCTCGAACGAAGCCCGCGCAGCGGGTACTACTACGAACAAACCAACTATGAGACCTCACAGAAAACCAGTCTGTATGAGGAAAGGCGAGTTGGCGTTGAGAATGACGCTCGGGAGGAACTCGGCCTTTTGGGGCGCTCTTTGACCGATGACGAACGAACTTCGGTCGACCTGCGCATCCGGCTTAAACGGGCGGAAAACAAACTCTTGTCCAAGCGAGATAAAAAGCAATATTACGACATCCGATCGCAACTTCGCAGCGACCGGGAGAGATTGTATTTTCTGTCTCTCCCCACCTACGAAGCCCGCGAGCGCTGGGCGCAAAACCGAGGACTAGGCCAAAAAGACGAAGTCTATTCAGATTCAGTGGCCTCCACCATTGAAAGCAATGATATTGCACTTGGCATGAGCCAAAAAGCCGTCAATGAAAGCTGGGGTGACCCCGATGCGGTGGAAATCTCCGGTAACCCAGTTTATGGAATCGAGCGCTGGAAGTACAACCGCTACATCTCGGGTAACGAAGGCTACCAAAAAGAGCTCCGGATCGTGTACTTTGAGGGCGGCCGCGTGGTCGGTTGGGAACGGGGTAAGTAAAATTTGCCACCCCTTTGACTCATTGTGGCACCAGTGCTAAGCGAGGGAATTCCCCAAGGAGTTCCCCATGCTAAGCCTGCTTTCGAAGTTCCTTTTGGTCGTCTTGTTGCTCCCGTCCCTGTCATCTGCCCATAACACCACAGAATGTCAGGTCGCCCTAAGCGGATCCTTAGATCAGATCGCAGAAGAACGCTTCGCCAATTGGGAAAAGAATTATCAAGATGGTCTGGGCGTCCGCGGATTTTTGGGTGATGGCATTCCTAACACCCCGGTGACCAACGAAATCGCCATGCGGTATGGTCTCAATTGGTGGGGACTTGCGATCCGGATCGTGCCGACTCTCGACGAGGCAAAGGCCAATCGCCGCCACGCCCGCCAGTATCACGAAAAAAAGGGAACCACCGACACCGATCTGATCACCTCTGCCCTGTATATTCTCGGCAGTGAAGAAGAATTGGGCCTCAAATTTGACCCTATTGAAGAGGGCAAACCTGCTCCTAAGACGGCCAATCAAATACCCGTCCCCACCGATATTATGCGCCAGCTGATCGAGCGCGGTGGTTACGAAATCGACGAAAATGGAGTCGAAAAATTCATTACGCCTGAGCATCTCAAGCGACGCCTCACGCCCAGCGCGATGACCTATAATCGCACCGCTCATCTTCCGACGGCAGGAGGCGTGAATTCTATCTCTCAGCAAGGTTGGGTGGCGCTTAAGAAACATGGGATCCATGATTACAGCAAATGGAAAGACTCTTCGCGCGCGAAGGCCTTGAATAAGTTAGCCGAGCGACTGCTGAGTCAAGGTTGGACGATCAAGTTCAATCATAATCCTGAGGCCGCCCTCGAATATCTGCGCACGCAAAAGAGGACTTACTCCGTGGAAGTCAAAAATGCCGACGGATCTGTCCGCAAGGAGCGACGTTATCACGAAGACACCAGCAATCGATATTCGCGAGACGAAGTGTACAACACCGCTTTGGGTCGCATTCGAGCGGGCAATGGATACTCCATCGAGGTTTACAATGAGGTCGGTGTTCTTGTGGGTGGTGAAATCGGATTTCGTCACGAGAATCACTTTTATGGCGACTCCGTTTTTTACGACGAAACTTACAATCGCAAGACTCACGGTTTTGATGGAAAAGAGTTGGCCGAGATCGCCGCAGTCGCCCTGATGGACACGCTCTTGGCGGCGGGCCAGCCCTACACAGATCCAGGAATGATCACGGCTTACACCGCCGGGATGGGGGCCGATCTCGTCGACTTTCCTGAGTTCAGGCAAAAGATCACTTCGGGACCGAAGGAGCCTATTTTGCTACCTCAAGTTTGGGATCCTCGCCCCGCGGATCATCGAGAGCAGGCCTTTGCCGATCTCATTCGACGGCGTGGACAGGCTTTCCTGGCAATGCGATTTATTTCGCGTCTTCCCCTGCCCGACGAACAAAACTTAGCGGTCGCCGCAGCCCATGGTTTGGCTCGGGCCGATTTGAATATTCGACTGGTCGGATCTTTGGAGGAAGCTCAAAGTCATGCGGGTCAAAATCCAGCTGACATTAGGGCCACGCTCTATCTAGTCGGAACTTTTGGGCGAGTGGAGCGCGATGGCCATATGGCCCATTCCGTTCTGCAAGAGGCCCTGAGGCAGGCTAACTCAGCGGTCTGGTTCAAAGACGCTCGAATTTTGGATCGACCGCAGATTCTTGATCCCAAGAAGCTATCGGCCGGCCTAGGCCTCGACAACCTGGCGAATGAGGCCCAATGGCCCGGGACGAGCGATGGGCGCCACATCACCTTGCCAATGTGGCATTTTACAAAATAGTGATCCTGCGCCGCGACTTCTTGCCAGAATCGGGCACGGAGCGATACACAGTGCTTTTGCAAAAGGGAGCAGCCAATGAAATCCGTTACTGAATTTTGGAGTCCGAATCTGAATAAGGGTCTGAAGGCCAAAGCCGACCTTTTGGCCGGTGGCAAAACTCCCGAAGAAATTTCGGCCAGCCTCGGCGAGTCCTTCAAGATGGAGGGCGATAAACTAAAATATTTTATCGCGGCCCTTGAAGTCGCCAGCCAGAACCAGGAAAAACTGATGCGAATTCTCGTCGTCAGCTTGGGTGAAGGCGAGAGCGCTCCTCCGAAGGCCACGCAAATAGATGAAATGCATTACATCCCAGAATTCCAGTCGGATCCACGACCCGTGGTCACCAAGAAAGCCGATCCAAAAGCGGGCGGTCCCAAAAAGGGCGGCAAACGCGGTGACGGTCCGAAGAGTTCCCCATGGGGCCTAACTCCTGAAGAAAAAGCCGCCAAAAAAGGCGGAGGTAAAACACCTCCTCCAGCGAAGTCGTAATCGACCCTGTCTGTGATAATTCGCCGCTTGTTTGTCAAACCTCGCGGGACCGGCAAACGCCGGGACAACGGCGGCGATGGCCGATGTATCATCACCATTGTCCCGTAAATCGGGGCGAATTTCCACGCTGTGGGCATTCAAAGCCAACTTGTTTTGATTTGAAGTCTTTGGGAAGTGGTCCCCTCGCTTGCAGCACTTGCGACGGGAGGTCCGCAATGAATATTCGCCCGTTAGAAGAACTCTATTTTCACAGACTGAACGAAGAACTTTTAGAAGCCATTCGAGCTCGGGTCGAAAAATCCGACCCGCGCTGCCCGAGGTGCTTAGGTCGAATGAGTGCTGCCATTATGAACGGCGTTGGCTTTGTCCAATGTGAAGAGTGTCGAGGCGTTTACCTAGCTGAGGAGCAATTTCATAATCTGCTCAATGGCCAACGAACTCCAACCCCCCTTGATGAGTTGAGTAGCCTTTGGTCCCTCGACTATCATTGGACGCCGATGATTTAATTTTTATGGTTGGAAGGGCCCTGGACATCCATCGGCTTCGAATTTCTGCTTTCGCATTCCTCGCCCGACAAAATAGGGAGATCCATCCGCACAGACGTTGGCCGCATCATTTTTTAAGGCAGCACACATAGCGTCTTTCGAGCTGAACTCTTTCGTGCCCGTGGAACAGCCATTTTCAGTTAAGTTATAGGAGTATTTTTCCTTTTTCTTCTTCACATCACAGCCGGCCAAAGAAACCAAAACCAAGAGGCCTAAAACAACACGCATGTTACCTTCTCCCGTAAAAACCTAGCGTCTAGTCAATTGTGGCTCAGAGAGCAACAGAAAATCCCGGGACCGTGTTTTGTTTTGAGACTACTCACCACTTTTATCACGCCTGACGATTGGTCCCATACCCTAACCTAATTGAGGGGGAATCGTGGGCACGAAATTTAACATGAGATCTGCTTTATTGGTAACTTGCGCACTATGGGCAACTCTAGGCTGCTCAGGCTCACTTCGCGCCAAAAAGTTCGAAAGCAAGTCGGCCGCGAGCAATGCACCCCCGGACTACACGCCAGATGGTTCCATCTACGCGGGTCTGCGACGGTTGTCCTCTGAAGAAATTGACAACACACTAGCTAAAATCTTGCTCGACGCCACCAAGCCCGCCTCGACATCTTTGCCCAGTGATTCATACTTGCCCTTCGACAATCTCGTTGCGGGTCAGTACCCGCAACCTACTTTGATATTTGCACTTGAAGAAATGGCGATGAGCGTGAGCAAACGGCTCCTTGAAAATGCCGCGATTCGAAATCAAGTCATTGGCTGCCAAAATCGCCCGGCTGGAGATTCCACGTGCATGGATTCAGTGGTGGCGAAACTTGGTCGCCTGTTTTTTAGGCGGCCCCTTGCCGCAAAGGAAAGATCGGAACTCTTATCAATCGCCATGGTCGAATCCAACCAAGCGGGGTATTTTGATTCCGGCGTGGATGTTTTGCTTCGAATCCTTATCCAAGATCCTCGCTTCCTCTATAGAATTGAAGAGTCAGACAGCAATGTCGCTCCCAGCATTCGCAATGCCAGCAAGCTCAGCTTTCTTATTTTAGGTAGCGGCCCGGACGATGCACTTTTGTCCAAAGCCGAAGCGGGCTTACTTGCCACTCGGGTGCAATTGGAGGCTGAGGCTCGCCGTCTACTTGCCGATCCACTCGCGATCAAACGCGCCCAAAGATTTCATCAAATGTGGATGCGCTATTTTATTTCGAGCCTGCCTGAATCATTGAACGCTCCAGCCAGAGATGAAGCCGATGCCCTGATCGCCAGAGTTTTGTTCTCCGAAAAGAAGAAATGGACCGAACTCTTACAAGCCACGCAGACAACGGTCTCTAGCACAATCGGTCAAACGATCTACGGGATCAGTGGACTACCCACAACCCCCATCCTCACAAACTTACCTGCGGACCGAAAAGGACTGCTTAGTCTCCCCGCGATTTTGTCGAATGGAGCCAAGTTTGGCGATACCAGTCCCACACGACGTGGTCTCTACATTCGAACTAACCTACTTTGCCAGACCATTCCTGACCCTCCCCCGACGGTGAATCCAGATCTTCCGCCTGAACCCACGGGTGGGGCCAACTGCAAATATGATCGATACAAAGCTCACGCAGTGCCGGGTAGCACTTGCATAGCCTGCCATCAGCTAATGGATCCCATTGGCTTTGGACTAGAAGCCTACGATCCACTCGGCCGCAAGCGCAGTTACGAACCCAATTCGGATGGAAGTGAAAATGTAAACTGCCCCGTTCGAGCCAGCGGGGAAGTCGCAGGGGTCGGCAGTTTCAGTGGTCCCGCGCAGTTGTCGGAAGTTCTTATCCAATCTGGGCAGATAGAAAGCTGCCTGGCTCAGCGGGCACTCGAGTTTGCGGCTGGCCGAACGGTGAGCAGTGTGGATAGCGTCACGTTGAACAACCTAAAAACAAAATTTGCTTCAGGCACTTATCAAGATTTGATTTTGGCTATCGTGACTTCTGATGCGTTCGCAGGCGCTGCGGCCAGGTGATGGGGACGAAAATATGAGTAAGAAACTACACAGAAGAAGCTTTTTAAAAGGAGCCGGTGGGATAGGGATTGCACTGCCCTTTTTAGAAATCATGGGTTCTGAAAAAGCGTTTGCTGCCGATCCCCCCAAAAGGTTCATCAGCACATTTATGGGCCAGTCCTTAGGTGCCGAATATTCTTACCGAAACTACACGATCCCTTCCGCGGCCGGTGCCAACTATCCTCTTTCCGTTGGACTTCAGCCATTAGGGAATCGCGGGGTGCAAGGAGATGTATCCGTCGTCTCTGATTTGCTCATTCCAACATCCGGGGCCGGGGCCCGCCAGACCGCATTTCACAAAACGGCCCATTTCGCACAGTATTTGGGTGCCTCTTTCCAGTCTGGCAAAATGAGTGCGGACCAGATCGCAGCACAATCTTTGAGTGCGGGAACCAAGCTCAAATATGTCCACTACCTGGGGCAGCCCATTAGTTACAACTCGGACGACTCCTCATTTTACAACAATGCCACAATGAGTTTCACGGATGCCTCTGCATCAAAGTACATTGTGGGTGAAATCAGTCCCAACCGCGCCTTTAGAGCCTTGTTCACGGGCTTTACGCCTCCAGGAGCGGGCCCTGGCGTGGATCCCGCTGTAGCGGCCGCATTAGCCAAAAGAAAAAGTATTTTGGATTTTATCCTCCTACAAAGAGATTCATTGGCTAAGAGATTGGGCGCCTCGGACTCCGCTCGACTCAATGATCACTTGGACCAGATCCGAGATCTCGAGCGAAGCATAGCTTCTGTCGAGGGATCCGGCGCTAGCGCTAGCTGTAGCGTGCCCGGCGAGCCAACTGATCCCAACATTGGCCCTTACAACGTGTTCAACATTGACGGCGAAATCACGCAATCCAGTGTTGGCAGCAATGAAACTCTGCGAAACAAAATCTTTTGTGATTTGATTCATATGGCGATGGTCTGTGACCTCACTCGTGTGGCGACACATATGTACTCCTTTGTGCAAAGTTTTATGGCACCAGCCGCAGCTGTATCCGCACTAAAAAATGCCAATATGACGGTCCATGATATAGGCCATATGGTGGGTTTCAATGGACTACCGTCGGTTCCAGATGGAACCCCGTTCTTTCAGCTATCTGCTGCTAACTCAAGAAATGATGACCGCTCTTACGCGATGTCGCTGATGCATGCTTGGGCGGTGGATCATTTTGCCTATTTGGTCGATAAATTTAAAAAGACACCGGAGGGAAATGGCAACATGCTCGACAACACCGTGATGACGATGTCCTTCGAAGGCGGAATCGGGAGCATTCTCGACGGCGGAAACAACGACGGTCAATGGGGATCTCACTCCACTCAAAACATGATGATGCTCATCGCTGGTAGGGCGGGCGGACTCAAGCCGGGCAAGCACATTGTCGCCCCCGATGTTCATCCGGCAAAAGTCACGATCTCGGCCCTTAAGGCAGTCGGAGGGCCGACTACGCTCGGGCAAATCAGCGGAGATCTTCCTGCCCTATTCCAGGCCAGTTAGTCGATTCGTCTGAGAGTCCGCGTGTCTAGCGCGGCGACGCCGCTACAGGTGCGGACTCCTTTTTAGTGGGCGTCGTCCCAGTTGGGGCCGAGGCCGACGTTCACTTTTAGCGGAACTTTTAGCTGATAAACGCCTTCCATGATCTTCTTGATGTCATCGGCGTAGCCTTTGGCGTCCTCCAGAGGACTCTCAAAAATCAATTCGTCATGCACCTGTAAGAGCAGAGGAATCGGCAGACTTTGATCGGCCTGAATCATGGCAAGCTTCACCAAGTCACTCGCCGTCCCTTGAATGGGGGCATTGATGGCGGCGCGCTCGCCAGCCCGTCGGATCATTTGGTTTTGCGATTTGAGTTCAGGAATATAGCGGCGCCGTCCAAAAATGGTTTCGACGTAGCCGTTCTCCAAACCCTGCCGCGAAACAGTCTCCATGTAATCTTTGACGCCGGAAAATCGCTTGAAATAGCGATCGATGATCTCGGTGGATTCCTTTCGAGAAATGCCAAGAGTGTCGGCCAAACCCACAGCCCCCTGCCCATAGGCCAAACCAAAGTTGACGGCTTTGGCAATCCGCCTTTGTTCAGCACTTACATCCGTCACCTTGCAACCAAACACTTCGCTCGCGGTGGCCGCGTGAATATCAAGGTCGTCTTGAAACGCCTTCGTTAAACCTTTGTCATCGGTGATATGAGCCAGAACCCGTAGTTCAATTTGCGAATAATCGGCCGAAATCAAAGTCGTGCCTTCATCGCAAATAAAGGCTTTTCGAATTAACCTCCCCCGCTCCGTCCGGATAGGGATGTTTTGTAGATTCGGATTGGTACTCGACAACCGTCCCGTGCTGGTGGCCGCCTGATTCATCCGCGTGTGCACACGGGCTGTCTGTGGATCCGCCAGGGCCGGAATGGCGTCCACATAGGTCCCTTTCAGCTTAGTGAACTCCCGATAATCCAAAATCAGTTGGGCAATGGGATGTTTGTCTTTGAGACCCTCTAAAACATCCGAGTCCGTGGAAAAACCGGTCTTTGTTTTCTTGCTCGGGGGAAGCTTCAGCTTTTCAAATAGCACTTGGGCCAACTGCTTGGGACTGGCCACATTGAAATTGTCTCCGGCGAGTTTATGAATCTCGGTCTCTAGAGATTTGATATCTCTCGCCAAGTCCTGGCTCTGTCGCTTCAACTCTTCAAAATCTATTTTCACACCCTTGTTTTCCATCGCCGCCAAAACGGGAACCAAAGGAAGTTCGAGCTCTGTGTAGACTTTCTCACCTTGGCGCTCTGCCAGTTTTTCCGTCAATACTTGTTCCAGCTCTAAGTGGGCCAACATCACGTCGACTGGCGAAGCTAAATCAGGCAGCTTTTTTTCACAAAACTCTTCAAAGACCTCTTCAAACTCACCGATCTGATCGGGACGATAGACGTAGGCCGCGAGCATCGAGTCCCACTTCACCTGCGGGATGGGAATTTTAAGTGCCTTCAAAACCTGTTTAACGTCAAAACCCTTCCACTGTAAGTGCTTGTATCCAAGGGCTCGGCCAATTTCGTCATCCGAAGCGGGCACGCGCAAAACTTTGCCTTGGTAGCCCAGGTAAAGACCCCGCTCGCTCAGCAATCCCCAAATTTCGGTGTAGGGAACCACTCGATCCCTCAATTGTTCTACGGTGAGTTCTTCTTCCTCCCACTTAGAATACTTTTTGGAAGCGATCTTACGTGCGGGCTTGGTTGGGGTGGCCTTCTTTTCCGGAGGCCTTGCACTGACCGCCGTGTCGCTACCATTGGCGAACAGCGTTTTTTCAAAACTCTTAAAGCTCAACTCTTGCAGCAATACGCGCAAGGGTTCGCGATCGATCGGTTTCATCTTGAGCTCGTCAAAATCGATGGGAATATTCACATCGGTCACGATGGTTACGAGCTTTTGTGCCAAATAGGCGCTCTTTTTGCCCTCTTTCATTTTAACTTGCGTCGCGCCTTTGATTTCTTCGACGTGCTTGTAGATTCCATCTAAAGAATCATACTCGCCGAGCAATTTCGCCGCTCCCTTGGGGCCAACACCTCTAACTCCGGGTACGTTGTCACTGGTGTCACCCACGATCGCGAGGTAATCGATGATTTGGTCAGGGCGCACGCCGAACTTGGCCTTCACACCCTCCACATCCGTGCGAACGTCTTTCATCGTATCGTAGAGAGTGACACCTGGTCGCACCAGCTGGGCAAAGTCTTTGTCTCCGCTGACAATGACGGCCTCGATTTTATTTTTTGCAGCGGCGATGGCCAAAGTCCCAATGATGTCATCGGCCTCAAAGCCGGGCTTTTCAATATGTGTGATCCCGAGCAGTTCCGTTAACTTTTTCAAATAAGGAATTTGTGGGGAAAGGTCGTCAGGCATTTCCTCACGATTGGCTTTGTAATCTTCATAAAGCTCACTTCGAAAACTCGGCTCAGGTAAATCGAAGCAGTAGACCAAATAGTCTGGCTTCACATCTCTTAGAAGCTTCAGAGTCATCGACAAAAAACCGTAAAGGGCGTTTGTCGGCTGGCCTTTTGTGCTTGTCATTGGTGGGATGGCAAAAAAGGCGCGAAAGAACATATTGCTCGCGTCCACTAAGTACAGTTTCTTCATATGTGAGAAATTACTTACTAATTGTCTTTCAGAAGGTCACGGTGTGTGACCTGCGCAATGCCGCGAATCTCAAGTTCGCGCTCGGCCATGGGAGTTTGAGCGGTGATCGCGCTTGAGCTCTCGACATGAAAGTGGAGAAAGTGAAGCTGATTCAGAGATTCAGCGTCCGGATTCTGGTCACCGGATTCCCAGGAGGTGATCAAATCGGTCCCACATCCCATCCGACGCGCCATCTCCGCTAAGCTCCAACCAAGGCGGCGGCGAAGTGTCCGAATTTCCTGGGGTTTCATTTAGAATCTCCTAAAAAGAGGACTAGTATAGGGCAGCGTGCGCCGGTTTTCCAGCGGCACGCGCCCCCCTGCATTATATTCAGGCCAAAGGCTCCACGTTGTGGGCCTCGGGTCCCGTGTTAGTCTGAATTAAGTCGAATGTCACATCGGCGCCTGGGTTCAAGAGGGGTAAAACCCCGTTATTTCGCACCCCTGTGGAGTGGAAGTAAACTTCTGTGCCGTCCCACAGCACAATATAGCCATAGCTTTGGAACGCGTTGAACCACTTGATCCGACCTGTATTCACTCATTCCTCCTTCTTAATTTGGCGCCTCGTCCTCAGAAAAGACGAAGACAAGGTCGCCTTCGCTCACCAAATCAAAACGATCCCGGGCCTGTTTCTCCAAGAAGGCGGGATCGCGGGCCTTCTTGACCATCGATTGCAGAACGACTGTCTGCTTCTCTAAATCGGCAGTTTTCGCCGCAATCTCTTGTTGATCTTGATAAAGGGAAACTAGACGAAAGAGAGATCCGTCCATAATCAGATTGAGCAGGACTAGCCCTAGACAAATCCAAATCACTTTTTGAGGTGTTTGTAAGAGATGGTTTAGCCCGCGAAAGAACCCGATCAGGAAACTTCTCACCATATCAGGGTATCAACCCCTTTCTCCCAGACCGAGTCCAGTTTTGGTGGGCGACCCATTTCACCACTTTTTGCTGCATGGGCTAAAGAATCTATAGGCTCATTCCGATACACATTTAGATGGGTGCACTTCGAATCCTCGCCCTAAGTCTTGCTGCCTTCTCTACGAGCCTTGGCCTTGCCCAAACGGTGAGCGTGATCCAACCCGTGACTGTCATCCAGCCTGTGGCGGGATGGTCTTCGCCTATTTTACTTGGCTATGTTCAACCAACGGCCACGATTTTAACGGCTCCACTGGTGATGCCGGTCAATCAAGCCTATGTCGCCTATCCTGGAATGATGGTGGCGACGGGTGTGCCACTTAACGTTTTGCCGGGGGTGAATTGCGCGCCCGGCGCGCTGATGCCTCCGGTGGCGAGCCCCGGAATGCCCGATTATTTGAAGAAGTACAATCAAGGTATCCCAGGGTTCAATGGCGGTCCGCCGACCAAATTCAATCATCTTCCCTACTGTAATATTCTAGGCGCCGCTGGACATGTGCCCGGAACACCCTACCAATTCCCCATTCTCAAAACCCTTCCGCAAAACAACGGTGGAGATGGCAACGGCCGCGGATCCAATCCCATGAGTCAGCTGGCCAACGCCCTTGGAGGAATGGGCAAGGCTATGAATACGCAAGGCTCACCCTACCGGGGCCCTGGCAGTGGAGACAACCAAGGCGGCTACTACAACAGTGGTCCAGATACGCTTTGTACGGGAACGACCTCACACCAGACCAAGCCCGACCCGGCGTTCGGTGGCATCAGTCGCTGCGATTTTATTTACAATATTTTAATGGGCAAAGACGGCGATCCTTCTAGTTGCACGGCAAGTAACATGGAAAAAATTGGAATGCTCCCTTCGATTCGGGGAATGGATGAGTTCTGCCCTGAGTTTCGCTATATTCAGAGGGATCCACAAAAACGCGCGCTCTTCATGATGAATTTCGTCGCCGCCATTATCAAAACAGAATCAGGTTGGAACAACAATTCCACTGGGGACAACGGAACATCTAAGGGACTGTTGCAGCTCACAGTGGCCACAGACCAAAAACATAATTGTGCGTGCAACAGTTTTACAAATGAGTTAGACGAAAAGCAAAATCTTCGATGTGGAATCCAGATGATCACTCGATTCATGGCAGAGGATGCAGCCGTCGGCGATGGTTCGGGCCGGTCTTCCCGCGGGATCGCACGCAGTTTTGGCCCCTTCCGAGACGGAAGAAAGGAGCGGGCGGATCTTATCCGCCGCATCTCTGATTGGTGTAGAAAATCTATTCCCAAACCTTCGCCCGACGCGCCAACGGTTACCTCTTAAGGAACAATACCGGCCTGAATACAGGCAAACTGGAGAGCCTTCGGTTGCGACAGGTTGAGTCCCGAACTTCCAAAGGCGAAGTTATAGGCGTCTTTGAAAGTCTTGAGGGTCTGCAAAGGCTCTAGCGTGGAGGCTATCGCCTCGGCGTATTTCATCGCATTCGGCTGAGACATATTAGGTCCCGCGCTCGAAAAACAAAACTCGTACGCTTCCTTGTAACCTCGGAAGTACTTAGCACCAGCCTCCTGTCCCTTGGACGTAACCTTGTTTGCAAAATCCATGGCCCGAGGTTGCGAAAGGTTCAAACCCTGTGATGAGAAAGCCCACTGGTAAGCCTCTTGATAGAGTTCCAAAGTGCGACCCGTGTCAGGCTTAGGCTGTTCGACTACTTTGCCAGGTTGAGGAGTCGGAGTTCGTCCCGCCTCCTCTCGACGCCGTTGGTCTGGGCGTGGGCGCAAGCCTTCCGGGATAAACTTACGATAGGTCGAGCGGAAAGAGAATTGACCTTTGGCACCCGTGTCGGAGGGGAATGTCGCCCAAATTTCAAAGGTATTTTCATCAATCTTTGTGAGCTTGTATGAAGCGCCTTGTTTTGGTTCGAAGGTCATTTTTCTCGGCGTAATTGTCTCAACCGCGGAGTCATAGCTTCTGAGTGTTGAAGGATCCACTTTCATTTTCATCTTAAGAACCGACAGCGCCGCCCCCTCTTTCCCATCGATCACATTCGGAACCGAAAAATTGAATTCCCCATCGAAATTAGGTGTTCCACCGCCACACAAGCGTGACATCACCATACCATCCTTCGATTCAACGGCCCTGACACCAACATAAAGCGAATTTCCGCTACCTTCGATCGACTCGAACACGTCGACGCTGGTCAACCGCCACTGTTCGTCTTGTCCACTGGCAAGTTGCGCAGCTTGAATTTCAGCACCGGCACTTGGTGAAACTTGAGCCATACAAGCGGCCTTAGGATCCGGACCACCTGATTTTTTCGAAGATTTTTTTGCACAGGCGGCAGTCATCACCACAGCTACAGCAACAGCTAGAACAAAACGCAGCTTCATATCATCCTCCAAAGCTGAGAAACGTTTTTTGACAGTGGGATGAAATAATTATCCGAACCCCAAAGCCAAATTTAATTTAGGCATAAGCCCCACGTACGGGATCGGTGTAAAGCAAGGCCCAGGCCATGCGTTTTAGGCTGAAAGTGCTCTGTGAAACTCTCGTTGCAAACGCTCCGACCAATTTAGCTCAATCCAAAAACTTCCAGGTGTCGGCGCCGTCGAATAGGCGAATGCGAATTTTGCTGATGTCCACATTGGTGAAGAGGCGCGAGTTGATACCCATGCGATCGGCGGTAGGGTTAAGTCCTCGCCAGTAGCTGACACAACCGCAGTTCGCACAACGGCCAAAGGCCAATTCTTTTTCACCCCAGCTGTACTCCTGAATCGCACCCGGGTTGGCTATGACTTCAACTTTCGTGGGCGAGTAATAAGACCAGAGCGTTCCGTAGCGTCGACAGATAGAACAGTTGCAAGATGTTAAGGCCTCGGGTGGAGCCGCATGAATTTTCAGCTTGAGCTCGCCGCAATGGCAGGCAGACTCGATCAGGAGATCAGTTTTAGGCGATGTCATTCACCTTCAGTACAACGCCTTAAGCGAGAGGTCAAACTAGGCTCAGGCCCGGAAATGGGGAGCACGTTTGACCTTCACACGCTGTCAAGAATGGCAGCGCCTTGGACTTACCTTGCGCGAGATCAAAACCCTCACGCAACATCCTGAACTCGCGGACGATGTGATCACACAAGTTTACCTGCGCGAACGAGAGATCTTCTGGCTGAAACAAAAAGCGCTACAGGATCTGAAAGAAAAGACATCCGGCTCATCACCACTAGCGGACCGAGTCGCCCATCGCGTGCCGGGACTGGACCGAATTCTTGCTGAGATGGGTCTACCTGAGTCCTCGTTGTCCTATTTTCGCTTTTCCGAACTGAGACGTGGGCTTTTTCTTCGCTCCCAATGAGATCGTCATTGCCGTAGAAATGGTTCCAGCCGCGGAATCTGGATCTTTGATATTGCCGTACTAAGCCCTGTTTTCAATGGCGAAGACAGCTATGCGCTCTTAGACGCGGCTGCCCAATTTTAAACATCAACGCGCCGAGAGGCATGACAGACCTCTTCAGGTGACTTGGCTTGGATTCCCCGAAATGATTTTACGACTGGTTTTTTAAAAGGGGGATAAGGTGCGCTTTCTTTGCCTAACATTGATGTCTTGTATTTTGTCACACTCGGCTTTCGCCTCGGCAAGCAACAGCTTACTCGAACCCGTGCCGACGGGATGTCAGGACCTTGGGGCTCTCCGTTCCAAGCCGATCGCACTCACAGGGAAAATTTTCGCGAACTACTTACCTGACGGGAAAAGGTACACGAAACGTTTCCCCCTGCAGCCACCCGATCTTTTTGAGGTCGGTATTCTTGATCTAGCCAATCCAACGGCCGGAATTCAAAGACTGACCCAAGATGGAGTCAACGATTCCGAAATCGCCGTTTCACCCGACGGCAAAAAAATCGTGTGGTCGCGGCGACCTCTCCTGGGAAATTTTGAAGGCGACAATTCAATTGTCATGGCCAACCCCGATTTAACTGACATGATCACTTTAGCCTACGGAAAATCAACCTATCTGGGAATCCCCACATTTGTTCCCCCGCTCGGTCAAGAGGTCGTCTTCTCCCAACAAGGGGAAAAAGACGAATTCACCAAGCTTGTCTTTCACAACCTTTCAACGGGTCAGAAACGGGAGCTTAAAACCACATTTAAAGGAAGTATCGGTGATCCTCAAATTTCACCCGATGGAAAACTGGTCGCGTTCAAATCCTATGAACAAAAGGACACCGACGAAGCCCAGCTCTATATCATGAAGATCAACGGCAAAGGTGTTCGCCGACTGACCCGCAATGACTACAAAGATGAGGATCCGGCGTTCTCACCCGACGGTAAAACTTTGGCATTCGAACGAATGTACGGCATGTCCCGGCATAAAGGGGATCATCCGAAAGACGACTGGTACTTTAAAGAGGGCATTGTCACGATGGACCTAAAAACGGGTAAAGAACGAGCAGTCACAAAGCCCGACCCATGCGGTAAAAATGAATTCTGGCTGCCCACGTGGTCGCCAGACGGAGAGTTGATTATGTTCACCCGCGGCCTACACCTTGAAAACGGCGAATTTGCACATGATCTCTGGGTGATGCGCAAAGACGGCTCCGATTTACAAAAAGTCGCCGGTAGTGACGGCATCATGTTCTTCGATTGGGTTTACTAGGAGCGCTAGACCTCACGTAATAGACCCGCTTACCGAGATCGACGACCAATGCCACCTCATAGCTCGACCTTAATGGTCTTAGTCTCCTTAGTTCGATCCTGGAAAGTGAGTGTGACGTTCACGTCCCAGTGTCCGCTCATCAGAAAAAATATGTTCTTCACATCATATGATCCAAGGATTGGCTGGCCTTTCGCATCTACCAACTCGAGCACTGAGGTCGGCGCTGATCCGTGCCCCATCGAAGGCATCCACAGCACCACTTCGAACGGTCCCGGGGGAACTGTCGCCGAATGATCCGCACCATTTTTCCATTCGATCCTCAGTAATGATTCCTGCGGCCCTTGCGGTCCCACAATCCAAGATGCATGAGCATGAATAGCACCATTCGCGAAAGTGAGATGAGACACGCCTGGCCCATGGCCACCTCCGTGCGCCAGAGTGCCCGTGGAAAAAATCAGTCCGAGAGCGAAAATTACACCTTTCATATTTCTTTCCTTTTAGTTGGTCGTTACATCAATTCCAAAATCGGTTTAACTTATATTTTTTGCCGTGGCGACTCGTACTCCAGCCCTCAGGACCATGGTAGCATCATTGGCGCAATGCTTCCTTTTGACGGAATGCCACGGAGCCGGTGGCTTTGTTTGAAACAATGAACCCGTGTGGTACTTACCAGATACTCTTGAGGGGTATTCATGAATTCATTCCGAGCTATCGTAGTTTTTGGCTTTACCTTGTCAACGTCAGCGTTTGGCTATTCCGATCCCGCTGGCCTAGTCAATCTCGTCAAGAACACATGTCCAAGCACTGTGCTTGAGTTCGATGGCTCTTATGGAAAAGAATACGACCTCTTGACTCCTCGGTTCGCGTTCGACGACTCTCGAATGGTCTCTGTTATGGAATCTGCGGATACCCGCCAGATCAAAATTCACATCAAGAAAACGGATGGCAGCAAATCTGATCGCCTGCTTCCACTCTTCGAATACAAAAGAATTCTGCTCATCGGCGATTCGATTTGGTTTCTTCAAGATAACAAGCTCGTTGAATACAATATCAATCAGAATCAAATTACGGGGGAGTATCCGTCTTATACCAGGCCGTTTGAAGTGAAGCTTTCAACCCGAGCGCGCGGCTTCGCCTACTCTAACGGTTACATCTATATAGCTCACGGAGAATTCGGCGTTGTACTGTTCGATGTGAAAGCCAAGAAACCTTACACAGTCATCAACGCGGGGCTGATGAATGACTCTTTGGCTGGTGCTGTGGAGATCAAGGGTGACTCCCTTTATGTGTTGCAAGGTGCATACAGCCCAATTGGGTTTAATGGCTTGAGCATTTATGATCTCAAGAGCGGCTGGACCAAAACGATTGGTTATCCGCCTAGCATGGGGGTTGTGGACCCGTATACCAGCACCATGAAAGCCAATGATGACTATCTCTTCGTGAACAATAGCGGTTGGATTCACGCTTTTGATTTGAAGGCTTTGGCCACCGCCCCGAAAACTCTCGCACCTGTCTGGATTTCGGTTGTCGAAAATATAGCTACCGACGGCGGCAACTTTCAGAAGTTTCTCATGGTGAATGGCGATCTAGTCATCAATCAAAGAGACGTCGTCGCTTGCTCGTCTATTAGCTATACGCCTGTGGGAAAGCGACGGCCGGTCACTGAGTTTCGCACGATATATAAACCCTATTAATCCTGTCATCACTTTAGTAAAGATTTGGCTAAACGAATGTTTTCATCCTTTACGCCACGGTAGCGCTTTTGAATTGTCTGTATTTCGCAGAGGCAACGAAGTGGTAAAACGAGCGGTTTTTTTATCACGATCCACCAGTCGTCGGACCCGAGGGTCATTCATATGTGGGCATCGGCTTCGATTTCAATCATCATCGCTGGATCGATCAATCGGCGCACCGCTAAAAACACGCTCGAAACTCACTGTGCACCAAACGCCTTTAAGACCTCTTGTTCCGTCATATTTTTGGTCTCGTTAGAAAAATCGTAATAGTCAGGCTTGTTGTCGACGAAAACCTGCAAATCAAATTCAAAGCCATTTTGATCCTTCAAAAGCCCAACTGGAATGTTGGTAAACTTCCCATTTTTCATTCTGTAAAAGAGATGGCTTCCACAGTTGCTACAAAATCCGCGCTCAGCCCATAAGCTGGAATCAAAAGTCTTAACTAGTTCTTGCCCCGTAATCTCAAGCTCACCCTGGACAAATACTGCGAGGGCGGGCGCACCCGACCACTTGCGGCACATACCACAATGGCACGCACCGATTGATTTTTTAGGAACGTTGGCAGAAATTTTGACTCCCCCGCAAAGGCATTGACCATCAAGTTTCATTTCCCACCCCCCATATTTAATGGGTTTCAAATTGAATCAGCTCTCCTCCTTCGTCAAATCGATTGTGTGAAATTTTGTTTCACTCGTGGCTCGATCCGAGCCATTTCCGCATGCCGTGGCGGCGCTCGACGCCTTATTGTTACTATGAGGATCCCGGAACGGGGGGCACTTCGTGTACTAAGATTTGTACCAACGTCGGCAAGAGCTGCAATCTCACGGGCACGCAAGCTGTGGCAGGCCAAACAGAATGCAAAAGAATCTTAGAAGAGCAATGGTTGAGCAATGGTACCAGCGGAAAGATCGAAGATTCTCAAAATGAAACGTTGCCAAGCACACCAACACCATTTGAAATGGATGATAGGGAACATTCGAAATGAATTCAAAAGGACTCTCATTAGTTGAACTTTTGGTGGCGACGGGAATTTCCATGGTCGGCATTGCCGCCACCATTCCCCTCCTTCTGATGTTCAGTCGCATTGAGATTAAAGAGCAAACCTACAAATCCGTCGATGTTGAATTTGAGAATCTAATTTCGACCTTCAGCGAGGAAGTCGACGCGTTCGCCGTACTGAGCGCCCCGCCTAACCAAGCGGCCATTCCGTGTTTATTCAATAAGTCGCTCGATTGCCAGCCCGACTGGATCGCCTTTAAAGGCTATTCGACAAGCTGGGATTCTGCCTCAGGAACCGTTGTACTCGGCGACCTCAATTCGGTAGATGATCCATTCGATCCAACCCATCGCGACGGGATGACTATCCTTGGTTTTCCCTGCCGAACTTATGGGACGGGGAGATGCTCAGTGCGATTTGTGCTTGAATGGCGCCCTCTTTGCCTGGCGGCCTGCCGAAACCCTAAATTCTACCAGGTTCAGATAAGACTGGAGCGTTCAAACCCCAGCGCGCTTGAGGGTGTGAACCTAGCCAAGTTTCAACGAATTATTACCGTTAAAGTGCCGCCGATTCCCATTCTCAAACTAGAAATGAATATCTCCACGGTCTGCGCGCTGTATGCGAACAAATCAGTTTCTTGTTGGGGCGATAACGCCTCTGGTACGCTCGGCCGGGGTCTACCATCATCCACACCCTTTTCCGCCACTCCGGCACCTGTGATTGGTCTTGGAGGGACAGATGCCTTGACAGGAATCTTGGATCTTGTCGAGGGCTTTGCCACTTGGTGTGTCCTATTCGAATCGGGACAAGTCGCTTGCTGGGGCGAAAATCAGCACGGAGCCGCTGGCATCGGAGCGCTTCCGGCCTCGCAGGGCGGATCGGCGCAGGAGTTTTACTCGGCCCCGCCCGATTACGTCGTTTCAACGGACGGAACCTCGCCCTTAACGGGGGCGACCCGTCTCTATGGTGGCAATCATTCAATTTGTGCCAAAGTCGGGGGAGAAAATCAGTGCTGGGGGGAATTAAGGGAGAACTTGACTATTTGCACCCCAGAGCGATCTGGGATTACCAATCCGGGCGCCATCAGACTGGGAGCGGCCATGGCGCCACCTTTCCCACCGATCGCCGATCTTTTCAGCATTCCTGAGCGCATTCGCACAACCGCAGCGCCTTGTGTGCTCCCGCCTGCTTCATCCGAATTTTTCCTAGGCTTCCACAATCAGTGCTTTCTCGTCGGCAATCCCGGAAAAGCGATGTGCTGGGGAGTCAACTGGCATGGACTGCTCGGTGCCGTGGGGGGTAGCCCCATAACTATGAACCAAAATTATTTTATCCCTCGGGTCGGTTTGTCGCGCGCGACACCCGTACCAGGGGCACCGGCCGATGACTTGGACGGCATCGTAAACCTTGACCTCGGATCCCAGCAGGCACACTGCGCCGTCCTGGCTGACACCCGTGTCGTCTGTTGGGGTGACAACTTCGATGGCGCTCAGGTCGGCTTGCTCGGTCGAGGTTCATTGGCTGCGGATGCGAATCAACCTCCCGGTTACGTCTTGACGAGTGCGGGCACTCCTCTCACTGGGGCGGTCGAAGTCAATATGGGCTGGTATCACGCCTGCGCACGAACAAGCTCAGGGCAAGTGTATTGTTGGGGAAACAATCAGAATGGAAAGCTTGGAACGGGTAATCCCGCAGCCAACGTCGCATTTGCAGCCCTTGTCCCTTTGCCAGAGGCCGCCCGTCAAGTGGTGGTCGGACTCGACGGAACCTGCGCACTTACATATTCTCGACGCGTCTTTTGCTGGGGTTCCAACAATCGCGGACAATTGGGTTTAAATCCCGCGACGGGTTCCGCCTATGCGACCGCCAATTCTTTCACGCCGGTTGAGGCGGGAGGACTTTAATGTTTAATCTACTGGTCACGATCTTTAACATCATGATGTTCTATCTGACCGTAACGTTGATTCGAACTCAGGACGTGGCCAGTCACGCGGCTGAAAAAAGAGATCTGACGCGCAATTCGACTTACTTTCGAGACCGCATCATCGAATCGATTGAAAATCCTGTTTCGTGGGGCAAAGCGATCGGCTTAAACGGTACGGGTTGCAATGCCTCTCTACAATGTCTCAAGAACGGAACCGATTGTTTCACCGCCTTGGCGGCCTCGGGCACCGTTGCCCCGCAAGTGCTCGACTGCATTCCGGACGTTTTGGATTCCGATACGATTTATTGGGATGCTCGGCAAGCGACGGCAGGATTTGATCACGCGGGCCAACCGTGCTCGGCCTTTGACAGCGCCAACCCCGATCCGAGTTGCGTTTTTCGTCCCATCGTCAAGTGGCAACCATTGTGCGCGAGCTCACCATGCGTAAATCCATTAGGTGAATTCACCGTAGAGGTTCAAATCTCCGCACCGCGCGCTCGTAACCTCAACTCCGCCCGCCGACAAATCAAATTGATTCGTTAACCCAACCGGCCCTCTAGGCCAGAGTTTTTGAGGGCTCAACCCTCCCTTCCCTACCCTGAGAATCAAATTAAGGGGTCCTGAGCCTTTGCAGGTCTGCATAATTTTCTTAAGCCGCATTGGTCGTTTAAATCACTCTTGTTTAAGGCTATAAGCATTTTCTCTATCCAGGAGGACCTTGTGAAAAAGCTTATTTTTGCCCTGATTGCGATCGCTGGTTTGGCGTTGGCTTCGGCCTTTGACGTACAAGTGAGTGTAAAGCCGAGCACGGCTCAAGCTTGTAACCAAAACAATTGTTAATCGATTCACCTCGGGCCTGACGAATTAGGAAGCTTTCCAATACGTAACGGTGATGCCCTTGGTTTTCTGGACCAGATTCATGTTCTTGTGGTTGAACTGGTCCAATGCCGAACCGGCCAGAATTCTGGGGCCGCTCGGGTCTGAATCATTGCCGATTACCCGCGCGAGTGCCGTCATTAAAAATCCGGCTGTGTAATCTCGTTTTAAAAACTTAACCTCAGCAACTCCCGTAAAATAGCGTCCATACGCAATGGCTGAGCGCACGCGGATCTGCGCATCTTTCACGGCCGCGAGCTGAATGCCGAGTTCACTATAGGTAGGCCGTCTCGTAGCCAGCGCTTCACAGATCTTCACCAGCCTGGAGAGACCAAACTCCGAAGCCGGGGCTTCAAGCGTAAAGTAAAAGCCATCCCCCGTCCCCGAGGCCACACTTGAGGCGGATTCGTCAAAATAGGACAGCAGATACTCGTTTACCTTTTGAATGAACTCAGGCGTGTCAGCTTCATCCAGCAACGCCAGTTGCGCACTCCAGTCTACAACGTCTACAAGCACCACATAGCCTTCGCGCCACTGGGTCCGGCGATCATGAATCAGCCGCACGACTTCGCGGGGAAGAAGCGCAAAGGCTTCTTTTATTTTGATTTCCGTTCGACCGATTTCAAATGCCAGAATGCAGGCCATAACAAAAAAGAAGTGCAGGTGGTTGTAACCGACCGAAGTAATTGCCGTTTCATAGACCCAAACATCACGAACATTGGCGGCCACCCAATAGGTCAAGGCCGCCAAGGCCGAACTGCTCACACCGAGCCGAATGAACAGTCGATGAGTGTACAAATACGCCAAACTATGTCGGGTCAAATCCACCGACATACCGAGCGCGCACAACCAAGCCGTCGTAAAAAATGCGTCTTTAAAAGTTAAAGGTCCCAAATACACTAACGCCATTACGCCCGCACCAATCGTCGCAAAGATTCTGATAAGATTCGTCGCAAGGTAATGAACGACTGTGTAGTAAGACCTTCGGAAAAATAGACTTAGAAAAAACACTGAGGCCAAAGCTCCCGCGACGACCAAGACGCCCTCTAATACCGCATCTGTCTGAGGAGAAACGACCGAGGACCCCATGTTGTAGACTAAAACCAATTGAGCTTTTAAGGTCTCAATCGCAAAAAAGACAAGGAAGGCAAAAAGCTCAGGGCGATAGGGAAAAGTTAAAAACATAATTAGCAAAAGGCACATCCCCGACAACTGCGCGATAAAGGCGCTGCGTGACTGAAACGGTTCGTTTTGCAAAGTCTTCTCGACTTCTCTGGCCAATTGCCGATCTGTTAAAAAGGGAGCAAAGGTCCCGCGAATCCCAAATTTACGGCCACTGGGATTTAGCACATGTACCGTGATTTCGTGGTGCGAGGTCGGCAACGGGATCAGGGGTTGAAGATTCGGCCCACTGCTAAGTAAAATTCCATCCCGGTAAATCTGAGCGTCTCCCCAAACCAGCGGTAAGAATAAAGTATCTTGATTGGCAAGTTCGCTCGGCTTCCGATCAACCGTGATCCTGTAGAACAAGTCATGCTCTTGAAATCCTGCTAAACTCTTGAGGTCAAAAAATGGCAAAGACAGTTTGTGAATTTGCTTCGAATCCGCCAGGCAGTTTTGGCCAAAGCAGAGTTCTACATTTGGGCGGTATTCCAGATTCTTGCCCGCCAATTGCTTGGTCAATAATTCAGGGGGGCGGCTGAAATGAAGAATGGACAAAAACGCCAGCATGGCAGCCAAAAAGACACCGAAACGAATCGCGGGGTGCGAGAACATGGCGAGTTCGTTGCCGGCAATCCGGCGCTTTGATTCCTCTTCGATAGATTTGAATTTAGTTTGATATCGCGTCGTCAGCCACTGGCGAAGACGATCACCGCCTGAGAGTTTGGGAGTTATTTTAAGGTCCACACGCTTTTCGCGATTCATTGATATAGATATCGGCGTCTCGGGCGAACTGGACAAGTCCACTCGCTAAAGGTCGTAAGATCAAAAGGCCAGTCGGGCCGATCAAATCAAAACAGTCCCGCCACGTTGAATTTTAACTGGTTATCCCACTCCGCATCGGTTCAGCTCCCCGGAGCGCTCATCCCGAGACAAAAAATCTCAAAAGTAACGAATAAATAGTCTCTATTTGTCTTAGGTTAGGCCCCCAAGTTGCAAGTAGTCTAAAACATGGAATTGAACTCGTTGTCCCGGCTAACTCAGACCTTTGCGGTGAGTGGCTTTCTTCTTGGAACGATGGGTTTTTTCGGATGGATTTTTAACATCGAAGGCCTCACGAGCTTCTTTCCCACGCTCGTGAGCATGAAAATGAATACCGCTCTCTCCATCATGACATTGGGCATTGTCTGCATTTTCTACAGAACTAGGAGTTGGTCAGTCGCCGTACCAATACTGACTACATTGGTATTCGTTGTCGCAATCGCCACGATTGCGCAATATTTTATTGGCGTGAACTGGGGAATTGACGAGTTTCTCATACGCGACAATGACGCTCGATTCACGCCACCCGGACGGATGTCCATTATTACAGCCGTGGCTTTTATTCCTTTAACTTTGGCGATCTTCGTCCGCCATTTTGCCCGCGACAAATCGCCCATCTGGCAAACTATGGCGCTACTGAACCTTCCTTTGCCGATTCTCGCTATAGTGGCGCTCGTGTTCCACCCGAAAGGCCAACCTGAAATCTTCCCCTACCAAACGATCGCTCTCCCCACGTCAATGGCGCTCACCTTCCTTAATCTGAGCGTAATCACATCTCGCTCCGAAGGCTTGATGGCGAATATTTTAAGCCGGCGGGTCGGAGGTCGCGTGGCTCGCCGTTACCTTCCCCTCTTGGTCCTCACCCTTTTGGCTCTCGGTTTTTCGACCCAGGTGGGTTCAATTACCGGACTTTTCGATCACAGCTTCGATGTACCCTACTTACTCACCCTGGGGTCCACTTTTACCGCCTGGATCATTTGGCATGCGGCTCGCGCGCTCAACGACCTGGATGAAAATCTCGAAGTCGAAAAAATGTTTCATCAAGATCTAAACGAGCACTTAAAGCTTCTGATCGACCATTCGCCGGGCGCCACCGCACTATTTGATCGCGACATGAAATATATCTGGGCCAATGCTCGATGGATGCAGGATCTTCTTCCTCACCTGAAAGACGTCACTGGGCTCAGCATCTACGAAACCTTCACCGAGCTTGATACAAAATGGCGCGAGATCTACGAGCGCTGCTTAGCGGGAGCCATCGAGCGGGGCTCCGAAGAACGCCACGTGGATGAAGCGGGAAACGTGAGATGGTATCGATGGGAGATTCGCCCCTGGACTTCCGCTCATGGAGGCATTGGCGGCCTAGTCATATTTAGTGAAAACATCACTGAACAGAAGTTAGCGGCGCTTCAAGCCAGGGAAAGAGAAGTCCTCTATCGCCAACAGTTAGAGAAAGAAGTTGCTCAGCGGACCAGCGAACTTAAAATTTCGCAACAAAAGTACAAGCGTCTGGTGGAAGACGGATTTGACCCCGTTCTCGTCATTGATCAACATGAACAAATCGTCTTTTACAACACTCAGCTGGAATTGCTCTTCGGCTACGGCCCGGGCGAATTACTGGGACTTGATGTATCCATTTTAGTTCCGATGCGTTTCCGCAATCGTCATAAAGCTTTTACGGCCCACTATCTGAAAAGTCCCGCTCGGCGTCCCATGGCACGCAGCATGGACCTGTTCGCCTTAAAAAAGGACGGCTCTGAAATTCCAGTGGAAGTCAGTTTGAGTCCAATTTCGACACCTGAGGGCGACCAAGTCACAGTTATCGTCCGAGATGTGACGGAAAGGAAGTACCATGAACAAACACAACACTTTCTAACCGATCTGAGTCGATCCTTGGTAGAGTCCCTAGACAGAAATGAGATTATCAAGAGGACGTTCGAACTCACGACCCGACACCTGGCTGAAACTTGCACCATCCGCGGCCCAGATGGTCGGATCTTGTTCAGTAATGATGGTTCCTCTCCTAAATCCCGATCGAAGATCGAACTCCCGATCAAGGTATTCGGCCAACCCGCGGGTTCCATTACCCTTGGTTCAGACTCAGTTTACAGACGACTCCCGACAGACCGAGCTTTTATTGGCAACGTGGTGAGCCGGATCGAGGCGGCGCTGACCAACGCTGAACTTTATCAGCAGGCTCGCCAGGCCACTCGCGAGCGTGAAGCTATCTTAGGCATCGTTTCTCACGACCTAAAGAACCCCGTCTCCGTAATACAAATGTCGGCTGAATTACTAATGCACTCCCAACTCTCCTTTGAAGAGGTTCAAAAGATGGGGAGCCGCCTCAAGTCGTCCGCCCAACATATGAACCGCCTCATCGACGATCTCTTACATTTCGCGAAGATTGAAGCTAAGACTTTGCATGTCTCACCGGTGGCGACAACTGTCCATGCGATCGTGGAGGACGCGGTGGCAACCTTAAAAGAAAAGTTTTCCGCCCGCCAAATCGAACTCCAAGTCACGATTTCGCCCGCTCTACCTCCGGTTCTCGCAGATCCAGTTCGAATTGTGCAAGTCCTATGGAATCTGCTTGGAAATGCATTAAAGTTCTCATCCATCGGTGGAAAGGTGACCTTGTCCGTTTGCGAAGATCAGAACCGGATTCGGTTTTCAGTTCAGGATAGGGGCCCCGGTATTCCTCTCAAAGACCAGGATTCGGTTTTTAAAAGCTTTTGGCAGGCCAAGAAAACTGCTGATATGGGAACGGGACTCGGGCTCGCCATTGCGAAAGGGATTATCGAAGCCCATGGTGGTCGCATCTGGGTGGAAAGCGAATTCGGGAAAGGTGCGACATTTCATTTTCTCTTGCAGAAGGCCCCTGCTAGGACCGTTGTGAATCCGGCGACTTGGAAGGGGAAGAAAATTCTTTGCGTTGATGACTCCCAAGACAATTTGGACTTACTGAAGTTGACCTTGGACAAAATAGGTGCGGATGCTTATCTTGCGACATCCGTCACCGAAGCACTTGGCCAACTTCCGAAACTTCAACCTAATTTAGTGATTACAGACATCGAAATGCCGGTTCACAACGGATTCGACCTTCTCCGCGGTATCCGATCACTCCCTCAGCTATCCGCGATCCCGGTGGTTGCCTTTACTGCAAATTCCCTTGAACAAACTGATCCACGCCTCATTCGTGCAGGCTTCGACGGCGTCATCCCAAAACCATTCTCATTAAACCAGCTAGAAACCATCGTCCAACAAGTCCTTAAGCCGACTCTAAACTCCTGTCTCTTAAACCCCGACTCGATAGGCATGTGGGGGTGTTGCGGCCG
>JBFWON010000018.1:0-47682 GCA_050250515.1 Bdellovibrionales bacterium
GGGGATTGTCCCTCTCCGGATGGCAAGCATGCCGATGCTTCAGTCTCCGATTTGTCGGAAAAGGCTTCCATTTGCCTGTCGATTGGAAATTTACAAAGGCTCCCCCCCGGCACGTTGAAGTTTGAAGTATGGGCGCTTCTGGTCCACGAAGCCGCCCATCTCGGTGGAGCAAAAGAGTCCGAGGCTCAGAGGCTGCAAGATGAATTTAGACGCTTCCTTACCGAGCTCCTGCCAGAAAAAAAATCTGAAATCGTTCGAAAATCTGTCGTCCGTCGCATTCAGTTAGCGCAGCTCGCACTGTCCAAAATCTATGGCCGGGTGAGCCGGTTGGCCAACCAGCGAGAGTCGTCGGATTTAACCTTAAGAACCGACTTAGACCAGCAGTTAGCTGAAGTGACCGCCAAAATCGATGAAATCCCTCTGATCCTGGAACCCCTCCGGCTCAATTATTATCTTAACCCCCGACGAAGTGAATTTCATGACGACTGGGCAAACGCCCTTGTTTCAACTCGACTGAAGATCGAGTTTTCTCGACAAGCCTTTAGCTATGGGCATAGAGCCACTTTGGCCGAGTTGAAAATAAATCTTGGGCAGGCCCTTATGTCGGCGGCACGGGCGGCTCATAATTTTCGCGTTTACTTATTCGGGCGTGGAGAAATTGACTGCCAATCCCCCGAAAAAATGACTTTTAAATCGTCGCGCGGTGGAGCCGGCGTGGGGCGAGCCGTCCGATCCCGAGAAAGACACGTCGATTACGAAGCCTTTCAGCCCATCCCCAAAGTTGAAAGTCTCCAGCCCGATAAATTGTTCACGGAGCGTTTCTTTGCAGTCTCTCCTCCTCGAGATTGCTCGACGGGTCGTACTTCGAATCGAACCTTTGAGGAGGCTTTAGAAATCAGCTCCGTTGATAGCTTGAGCGGCTCCTCAATGTTGTCACACCTAAAATTCCTAAGCGAATTACAAAAGCGACGGGCTTTGGAATGCGCCGACAGAGAAACCAAGCGACTGGATGAGTACGAAAGCAGATTACAAGCCTGCATCGAAAACCTGGCAGGCTTGGAGGTTTCGGAAAAATTGAGAATGGATCTCTTTCGATATGTTCGGTTTCCAGTTCTGAAGTGGCGAGCGCTCAACAAATTACGCCCGACCCAAGAAATTTCGCTGCGAACTGGACAGTTGCAAGATTCACCCCTCTACGTTCAGGCTTGGGAGTTAATCAATGGGGTCGACAGCTTGATGCGACTTGGGGAGCAGCTTCTTTGGTCGGAGGCCGATGAGAATCGCCTCAATGAGTTCAAAAAACGTCATCGCGAACTTTTAGATTTTGCTCAAAATACTTCGGAACCTTTTTTGCGAACTGAAGCCTCACAGCTCCTTGTCCTTGTCGAATCTACTTTCGCCGTTCTCTTGGCTGGCCCGTAGACTACTTTCCGAGCAATCCCTTTTTCAGCGATTCTGTCGGCGGATAATCGCCGATCCAAGTACCAAGAACGACGGCAGAAAATCCAGGGACATGATAGACGTTTTTGTGGCCGGCCTGATCGATTCGGGTTTCGTCATTCATAAAGACATATTCATGCACGTCACCTTCTTTGACCGGTTGAACGTTGGCAAAGAGCTCGTCAAAATTCAGTTTGCAATCCTTGCCGCAAGATTTCCCAAGCCCTTTTTCCATAGCGCCGCGACTGTCTTTTTGCGAAACATCCCGCAAAAAATGCATTCGTAAAACTTTGGTTTCCGGACTCTTCGGATCGTAGTGCCCCGGCTGCTCGACATAAAGAGCCGCATCATACACCGACCAAAAGGCAAACTTTCTGGTCCCCTGCCCTTGGCGTAGGAGCTCTTTGCCCTCGACCGTGATTTTGTCAGGAAAATTCGGCTTCGCGAACGCGACTGACGCCGGACCAAGAAAAAGAGCGCTCACTAATATTAAATTTCGCATCATCCAATTCCATTTCTGTAAAGTTGCGCCATCATTCCCGCCACACATCGCGAACCGAGGCTTGCGCGGTGGGAAAAATCACCATTTCTTGAATGTTGACATGGGCGGGACGCCTTGCGGACCAAACGACGCATTCGGCGATGTCTTCGGCGGTCAAAGGCTTAAGGCCCTTGTACACCGACTTCGCTCGATCTTCATCGCCAAAGCGAACTTTGGAAAACTCAGTCTCGACCATTCCAGGTTCAATATTGGTGACGCGAATCGGAGAGCCTAAAAGATCGAGGCGCAAACCCTCCGACAACGCGCGCACCGCAAACTTAGTGGCACAGTAAACCGCTCCACCCGGGTAAACCCATTTGCCCGCGACCGAGCCGATGTTTATCACATGGCCTTTTTTGCGATCCAACATTTTAGGCAAAAAGGCGCGAGTCATCGCCAACAGGCCCTTTACGTTGGTGTCGAACATTTGATCCCAGTCTTCGAGCTTGGCGTCTTGAAACTTTTCAACCCCACGGGCGAGGCCCGCGTTGTTCACCAGAATCTCAATGGGCAATCTGGCGTGCTCATTCGCCAGCGCCTGCACGGCCGCGGCATCCCTGACATCCAAGACCGCGCCGATCATCTTCTGACCGGAGCTTTCGATCTTCGATTTCAGATCGGCCAAGCGTTCTGGCCTGCGCCCAGTTGCTAAAATAGAAAATCCATCCTGCGCCAGAGCCAACGCCGTCGACCAGCCGATTCCCGAAGTCGCTCCGGAAACAAGTGCCCAGCGTTCCATCACTTCACCTCGAAGGAGCGAAAAGGATGGGGCAGTAATTCTTTAAGTGAATACTTTTTTTGGACGCCCTTTAAGTTGGCTAAATAAACGGGAGTGTCATCGCCAGCCAATTCGGCGATCACTTGCAGGCAATTCGCGCAGGGTACGGTGGCAGAGTCTTCGTCGGTCACGACCAGGATAAATTCCACTGAGCTCTTCCCATGAAGCGCGACCGCCTGGGTTAGGGCCACCCGTTCGGCACAAATCGTCGCGCCATAACTGGCGTTTTCCACATTGCAACCAACTAGGGGCTCTGGTCGACCTTTGACTTGCACCGCGGACCCCACTTTAAATTTGGAATATGGGGCATGGGCGTTCTCACGGGCGGCTAAAGCGGCTTTTAGGGCTCTTTGTACGGACTCAGACACTTGCATAAGTGCAAAGCTTATATACCGTTTGCATGTCCCGGGCACTTGGACTATCCCTTACTGACGCAATGGACAAACTGAACTTTCAGGACAAATTGCAAGATGTGGCGATCGCCCAGGCTCCGGCGGGCCAGGAATTGAGCCTAGACCAAGTCGGTTTAGAATCCGTACAGACCCGAGTCCTTTGTAAATCCGCTCACTTGCCGGCGGTGGCCTCCGGCTTTGTTTCCCTTGAGGCCGACAAGTCCCGCGGCATTCATATGTCGCGTCTGTTTAAAATTATGCAAGAGCTGGATCGTGACGAACTCACCTTCCTGCATTTGACCAAGGCCGTTGATGAGATGCTCACGACTCACGATCAGCTTTCCACCCGCGCCGAACTTGAAGTGGAATTCGAGTTGCCACTCTTGCGGGAGGCTCTTTTAAGCGGCCAAAAAGGGTGGCGGCATTACCCGATGCAAATGCGGGTCAGCCGATCGGAAATGGGGTTTTCCTACGAACTGATGGTGAAGGTGCTTTACTCGAGCACCTGTCCATGTTCGGCGGCTTTGAGCCAACAGGCTCTAAGGGACGCTTTTCTAAAGGACTTTACGGAAGACAAAATTGATCGATCACAACTCGCCCATTGGTTGGCCTCACCCGAGTCTTTGGTGGCCACAGCTCATGCCCAGAGAAGCGAAGCGATTTGTCGTTTCCAGTTTGCCGATCCCCTCAGCGCGACTGAGCCCGAAGCCTGGATTGACCTCATGGAAAAAGCTCTCGGCACACCCGTGCAAACGGCCGTCAAACGCGCGGACGAGCAAGAGTTCGCCCGCTTAAATGCTAAAAATCTGATGTTTTGTGAAGATGCCGCCCGCAAATTGAAGGCGGCTTTGATGACGCGGGCTGAACTGGCGGACTTTCAAATCGAGGTCCGCCATTTTGAAAGTCTACACGCCCACGATGTCGTGGCGAGAGCCTCTAAGCTTTCTTAACAAAAGTCGCGCATGTCGCCGTACTATAAACAAACTGCGGTTTTGCTGGATCCGTCAATAAAGCGCAGTGTGCGACTTTTGCACCCTTAAAAGTCGTCTCAGACTTGTCCTGGTTATAGAACATGCACTCGGCGCACTTGCCCTTGGGCGTGGGGCAAAACTTATTGGGCTGCTTATCTGGATGCTCACAATAATTCGCAATGGTGGCGGGCTGTCCTTCTTTTAGAACATTCTTGTCGGTGACTGCGGCTTTCTTATCGGCGGCCTTGTCGGCCGCAAGCAGTGTGCGACTGAAAAGGGCCAAAACCGGAGCACTCAAAGCTGTATATGCCAAAAACTGACGTCTTTTCATGGGGATCCTCCATAAGTGATCTTGCAAATCTAATGAGAATTGACCCCCTTGTCATCTGTAAGATTCGTAGAATTCCTTAGAATTATTGCACTATTATCGCTTATTTAATGCATTGCGCTAACGATGTGCTATAAGCGCGAAAATGCACGAATTTATTGCCCAAGTGATGGCCCTTGGCCTCACCCTTTCTCAACTCTTGTCAAAGCCGGTCACCCAG
The DNA here is from genome assembly GCA_050250515.1 of Bdellovibrionales bacterium. GTDB lineage: Bacteria > Bdellovibrionota > Bdellovibrionia > Bdellovibrionales > UBA1609 > JALHOQ01. The sequence continues at coordinate 4,671 of JBFWON010000018.1, forward strand.
TACCAGGAAAAATTCAATCCGGCGACGGACTCGCCCGTGGTGGCTAAAGAGTTGGAGGCCGGATGTGTTGCCGGGGTGAAATTCTTCACCGCCGAGAATCTCAACATTGAGTTGTTGCTCACCACTTGGGTCGAACGTCAGAAGGCCAAACAAAAACCGGAAGTCGGTCAGGAGCCGTCTAAACCCACCGTCCTGGATCGGATGATCAAAGGCGCGGATCTTTCAGACTTGCTGACCGCTTACCAAGCCTATTGCAAAGGGGATAAAGAAGCCGCCAAGAAGTTGGATCTTCGCCCCGTCATCGAATTTTACAACAAAGCGATGCAAGACCTCCCGGAGGCTAAGACGCTTGTTTCCATGCGGCTTCCCGAGGCGTCGATGGTTCAGGATGTTTACGGACAACGATTTAGCGAGATTATCGGGAAGGGAAATCGGCGAACCTTCGTTCCCATCGGAGAAATTCCTGACATTGTGAAGAAGGCCTTTGTCGCGGCCGAGGACCAAAATTTCTCTAAGCATAAGGGCTTCGACATGCTGGGCGTCTTACGCGCCATCATGATGAATCAAGCTAAATCCGGACGGGCGGCGGGCGGATCGACCATCACCCAACAGGTGATTAAGAATTTGTTATTGAACGACGACATTACCCCTGAGCGAAAAATGCGGGAATTGCTCTTAGCCGCAAGACTTGAAAGCTTGGTCGGCAAGGATCGAATTCTCGAACTCTATTTAAATTATGTCTACCTCGGTCGTTCTTCATGGGGTGTCGACATGGCCGCCAAAAGCTATTTTGGCAAATCGATCCGAGAGATTCAGGATCCAGCCCAAGCGGCGCTTCTCGCGGCTCTCGTCAAAGGACCCACCTGGTATAGTCCGGATCGTCATCCTGAGAGAGCCCAGGAACGTCGCGACTATGTTCTCGATCGACTTGTCGACGAAAAGGTCATCACGGAAGAGCAGAAGAAAACAGCCAGCGCGGCCAAAATGGAGTTTGTCCGTTTCGAAAGTCCTCGGCGACAAGCCGCCTTTTATTACCTCGACGCCCTAATTAAAGAGGCCAAAAACAAAGCCAAAATTGACCCTGTGGCTTCAACCTCCATCATTCGATCCACCATTGTTCCCGAATTGCAACGAGCTACAGAAGAGGCCCTGCGCGATGGCTTGGTCGCTTACGAGCAGTCCGCCAAGCGCGCTCGCTTTCGAGGCGCCGTCGGATCCATTGCCAAAGACCTCGAGAAATACAGTACAACTTGGCAAGAAACTTTGCCTAAGGTGCAAGGCGATCTTTATGACGTGAGGTGGCCACTCGCGGCGGTCGTCAGCCTCAATCCGGCTCGAGTGGGGTTAGAAGACGGCCAGGTGGTCCCACTTCGGGCCACTCGATCCGCCATTCAAAGCCTTAAAGTTTATGATTTAGTTTTTGTCGATGTACCTGAGGGGAAGCGGAGGGAACCCAGTGCCACGCTTCGATCTGTGCCGGAGGTCCAAGGGGCCGCCGTGGTGCTCGAGAATAAAACGGGCCGCATTCTCGCTTTAAGCGGTGGTTTTTCGTACGCCGCTTCACAGTTCAATCGAGCCCTCGAGGCCTATCGCCAGCCCGGCTCAACGCTCAAACCCTTTATCTTTCTGGGTGCGCTGGCCGCAGGATTTCAGCCCAACACTCTGATTCCGGATATCCCGATTTCACTGCCTCCGACTGAAAAAGGGGGTAAATGGTGGTCTCCGCAAAATTATGATCGAGGCTCTCGAGGTCTCGTCACTCTTCGCTGGGCCATCGAGCAATCTCTCAATTTACCCACAGTCCGGATGATGTCGGAGCTCGGGCAAACCACTCCCATTGAGGGACTCGAATATGTGCAAAAGTTCGCTCGAGAACTCGGCATCTATCAGCAGACAAAGCCCTATTTTCCCTGGGTCCTCGGTGCCCAACCCACTCGAGTTATTGATATGGCGACAGCCTACGCTACTGTTGCGAACGACGGATTAAAGCCAGTGCCTTACCTGGTTGAGAGCATTCAAGCCGATGGCAAGACTTGGCAGAATTCACCGCAATTGGTCCGCATGGGTCAGGCGGATCGCGTGGCTTTTTATCAGTTGCGCCGAATCCTTGAGGGGCCCGTCATTCGCGGAACGGCGGAAAGGATTCGAGAGCTCCGTGGCCTGGTTGGTGGCAAAACGGGAACCAGCAACGATGAGAACGACGCCTGGTTCGTGGGTTTTACGAATGACATTACGGTGGCTGTCTGGGTCGGTTACGACGACCACAAGTCTCACTCCGGTCTTGGGGCCAGAATGACCGGCGGTCGCGTCGCTCTCCCGATCGCAGAAAAAATTCTCAGATCCTCATTTGAAAATTTCAAAAAGCCAGAGCCCCTCGCTCCACCGCCGAACGAAATTCTGGGTCAGATTGCGGAATACCCGATTGACTTGAGAACGGGTCAGTTCGGCGCCGGAGATTTTCAAGAGGTATTCCGGCGGGACGCCCGCTACGGCGGTGGCCCGACCAACACCGTCCAAGCCCTTCTTAAGCCGGGAGAAATCAACTTAGGATTTGCCCCCACTTACAACGAAGAGGATCGACCCACCTACGCAGAACCTCGCGAGCAAGGTGTGCCCTTTTGGGATTCCCTATTCGGATTCCAACAGCCCCCTCAAGGGGGAGGCTGGTATCAACCAGGCCCTGACGAACAATATGAAATCCAAAGGCGCCGTCAGCGACGGGTGAGCCCCTATTACAATGAACGTGGTCGCGACTGGCGAACACGCGTCTTCGAAGGAGGAAATCGATGAAACTCGCACTCTTTTTATTTCTAAGCGGAATGGCTCACGCCCAGACGATCCAAAAAATGGATTTGCAGGCCTTCGACCAGGCTGTTTCGAGCGCTGCGCCGGGAACCATTCAATACGCAGAAACGGTCAAGGTCCCCTCCTTTGACGAGTGGAAAGCTCAATATGCAATAGAGGCCTACATGCTCGGACCCTACAACGGTTATCAAGAACCGCGAGTGGATTTTCTAAAAGATAAGAAAAATCCAGAGGGCAAAATCCCGCTTCACGTTTATATGGCCAAATCACGCACCGTGATCAACCGACCTTCGGCGTCTCTTCCCCTGGCGGATCTGATTAAGCCCGAGAATGTCGGCAAATTCGATCCTTCACTGAAAATCAAAGTCATCAGTCAGGCCGATTTGATGCCCACCCTTGGTGGCCGAAAGAACATTACAAATTTTGACTGGTGCGGGCTTGGTGTTCAACTGCCGAAGGTCGAACGCTCCCTCACTTACCTAAATCCACCCCCCAGTGTTCGAGGAGGATGGTGTTCTGGCGGTGATCGATCGACCTGCATTGAATCCTGTTACTCGTACAGCGAGCCCATTCAAGAGGCCATCAAAGCGGAGAACATTTTGCGAGCTCTGCTATTTAAACAAAAAAAGGACTTGGCTTCGGCACTTCAAGCCGAAGCCCGGTACTTTGTTAGCGAAGCCGAGTATGGGTCGAAAGCGCCACTCAGCCAGCTGACCCGGTTGAATACCCAGGTTCGGGGCGTTCTCGAATTGAACATGTTCTACTTCAATCAAGTCTTACAATTCGCTAAGGTGCTCGTCGTGTTTCAAGAGCACCCCAGCAACTCACAGCAAACGATCGCCAACACCTATGTGGCTATTGGAGTTAGAACCAAATATTGGAATCATTTCGCCGCCGGTCGTGACGTTCGCGACACCATGCGCGGCTTGGGTGGACGCCTTAACACCAAGCAGGGACTCGGAGCCGGCGTGCCCGTCTTCACGCAAGACATGACAAAGGCTTTGGTTCAGCTTATAGAAAAGTAATGCAACCAGGAATTGTGATTCACGGCGGAGCGGGCACTCGCCTACTTTCCGCCACGCGAAACGCTGAAGTCACGGCTTCACTTGAAATCATCATCCAACATTGTTGGAAATGGTTGCAGGCGGGGCGAAGCGCCACCGCCGTGGCTGTTGAGGCGGCTCGACTCCTTGAAGATGACCCGCTTTACAATGCAGGACTCGGCTCCAAGATCCAAAGCGACGGCCATATTCGGATGAGCGCCTCCATTATGGACGGCCATCGACGACGATTTGCCGGTTGTATTAACGTTGAAAATCTTAAAAATCCTGTTTTGTTGGCGCAGGCTCTCTTGAAGAAGAGAGATCGCGTTCTGGCCGAAGCCGGGGCCGAGGCATTTGCGGATCTATTGAAGCTGGAACGGTCCTCCCCCTTTACGCCCCATCAATTGGCCGAGTATAAGCGCCGAAAAGAGGGAACCTCCGGCACCATTGGGGCTGTAGTACTTGATCAGAAAGGTCGACTGGCGGCGGCGACCTCCACAGGCGGACGTGGATACGAATTTCCTCACCGTGTATCGGATTCTTGCACCTGTGCAGGAAACTTCGCCAACGAACATGCAGCTATCTCTCTCACAGGCACGGGAGAGGAAATTGTCGAGGCCGGAGCCGCGGCGTCGATCTGCAGTCTGGTTGAGGCCAAAATCCCTCTTCATAAAGCGGCTTCAACTCTATTGACCTCGGCCCAGCGCCGCAAAGCGGGTCACTTCGGTCTGATTGGAATGGATCGGCAGGGTCATATAGTTGCCCGCACTAACACTCCCCTGTTAATCTGGGCCGCCATCAACGGAGATGGAGCCATCGTCATGGGGAGAAAACATGGACATCGAAACCGAACTGATTCACACCGATCACTTGCCGCAAAATCCGGCCGGCGCCGTCGTCACACCGATTTATCAGTCGGCAAATTATCTCTTTGAATCCCAGGGCCAGTACGAAAATATTCGATACGGCCGCCTGAACAACACCCCCAATCAGATTTTACTGGGTCAGAAAATCGCCGGACTTGAGAAAACGGAAGACGCGCTTGTCCTGGCCAGTGGCATGGCCGCCATTAGCAACTCACTTTTGAGCCTGCTCGCTTCGGGCGATCACTTGCTCGTGCAAAAAACTCTTTATGGCGGGACTATGTCTTTAATTCTGAAAGAATTCAGTCGCCTCGGCATTGAATTTGACATCTTGGACTCAAATGACCCATCCGCCTGGGACCGACAGCTGCGTGGGAATACAAAAGCCATTTATGTGGAGGCTATCTCCAATCCCCTGATGGAAGTCCCTTGCTTTGAGGATGTGGTTCGGTTTGCCCGCGACAATCGGTTGGTCTCGCTGATTGACAGCACATTCGCCACTCCCATTAATTTTCGTCCAGCGGACGTGGGTTTTGATCTTATCCTGCATAGTGCGACGAAGTACTTGAATGGACACTCAGACGTGGTGGCCGGAGTGGTCGCTGGAAGAAGAGATTTGATTCAAGAGGTGAGACGCATCGCCGCCCATCTTGGCGGCTCCCTGGACCCGCACGCCTGCTTTTTGCTGGAACGAGGTCTGAAAACTCTAGCCGTTCGGGTCGAAAGGCAAAATGCCACGGCCCTCGAATTGGCTCATTTCCTGAGCCAGGCACCGCAAGTTAAGAGCGTGAACTACCCAGGATTGGAAACTTCTTCCTCCTATGGAAATGCCAAACGCTACTTCAGTGGGTTTGGCGGCATGCTCAGTTTCGAATTGCAGAGTCCACAGGTGGAGGACTTTCTCAAAAGCCTGAAGATCCCCTTGTACGCGGCCAGTCTGGGCGGCGTAGAGTCCTTAGTGATCCAACCAGCGCGGTCTTCCCATCTGTCACTGACCCCAGCTGAGCGAGAGAGAGCCGGGATCAGCGAAGGTTTGATTCGATTTTCGGTTGGACTGGAAAGCGCCAAAGATCTAATCGAGGACTTGCGATCGGCACTCAGTCATTGCGGATAAAAAGAGGCAAAATGACGAATGGGAACCAAGCGCAAACGCACAGGGGCAAACGCGGGACTGTCCCCAGTGTACGTCAGGCGATTGAACTGATAATCCAAAACGGCTGTCGCCACCTCTTGACACTTACGGAGTTCACTAAAATCACAGGTCTTTGATATTCGAGATATGACCGTGTCTTGCTTAGACAATCGGTGAATCTCAACCTTCGCCTTTTGACGCTCGACGCTGGAATGAAGACCTGAGACCTCCGGCGGCCTTCCACCAACTTGTAAAACATCAATAATGATTTTTTTGGGGGAAGAATCCAAAAATAAACTCTGTCGCAGTTTTTCCAAAGTATCGAACGCCCCGGCCGGCGACTTGAAATCCCGCTCGGACTGAACGAGATCAAATCGACGCCGCTCTTCGGAATTGCTGAATTCCACCTTAGTCGAATAGATCACGAAATTTTCTTCACCCACGACCTCTACGAAATGAGTTCCGCAGGCTTTCTCAAGGGATGCCCAATCGCCACGATCCAACATTTCTTTTGCCGCCGCAGTCATTGTTGCGGACGTCATCACCAGCGGACGCGGAGCCAGCACCACCGGAACAAAGAGAACTTGGACCGTGTTCTCAGGCGGGGGGACCGCCACATTGTCGCGATAGTACTCAAAGGCCAGCCCTTTTGCCGATCGAAGCCAATCATCTGCCAAACTATCGGAGGAGAGACCCGGATAACCCATCAACCCCGTCATTTTGTTACGGACGACCCTTCTCGACTCGGGCAAAAAAGTCAGACCGTGAAAGCTGGATCCTAGACTCTCCACTCGCTTGATTTCGATACAACGAGAGGCCGGAGCAAACCGAATCTCATTCGATCCTTCGACGGGCTGAACTTGGACTCCGTCTCCCAAATGAGGGAAGAAGCCCAGCACCAAGCCCTCCACACTCAAGTTGTAGGTTTTAGCTTCGGCGAAACTCAAAGTGCTAAAAACCGTGACCAGGGCGAATATTAAGAGACTGGCTATTTTTTTCATAAGATCCAAAGGAGCAAAGGCTGTTCCTGTGGTAAAACCACCCGATTCAAAGGATTCATCCATTTTGATGCGGCAAATTGGAACAGGAGCCGGGTGCGTCGTGTAGATTAGCCCCTAGCTTGAACGAGCGGAAGTGAAAGCACAAATCGTGTGTGTTGGCATGAGGAATCCAGCGCCAAGTCCCCACCGTGTTGCTTGGCCAAGCTTTGGGAAATACTAAGACCCAATCCCGTGCCGTATTGCACTCGCTTTGTACTGAAAAAGGGTTGAAAGAGTTTAATCTGAACTTCCTCTGGGATTCCCGGGCCGCTGTCGGTGACGCGAAACTCGACACTTTCAGCTAACGGAACCACCTCGAGCGTGACCCATTTTTCTTCACAATTGGCGACCGCATCGAATGCGTTGTTGAGAAGGTTAACCAATATTTGCACCACCTGATGGCTGCGGCACTCCAGCTGAATGTCTTTGAGAGGCACGACCGTATTGAGGTCTATACCGTGATGACGGAACCGCTGAAAACAAAGCTCCGTCGCGTCCGCGATCAGCTCTTTGGCTCGAACTCGAAAAAAGGGCTCCGTGTCTTCCGACTTATGGGACAGGGACTTCATGGTGCGCACGATTTTCTCAATACGCCGACCTGTGGTGAGGATCGAATCGGTCAGTTGTTTGAACTTTTCCGCATCGTATTGCCCGCGCGCAATAAATCCTTGCAGCATTTCAGTCCGCCCCAGGATCACTGCCAAAGGATTGTTGATTTCATGGGTAATCGCGGCCGACATTTCGCCGATCGCGCTGAGGCGAGACGCATTAATCAGCTGAGCCTGCTGATCCATGATGATCTGCTGAGCCGCCTTCAACTCGCTAATATCTTGCCGAATAGCGAGGTATTGAAAAGGCCGGCCCTGCTGGTCAAGAAAGGGAGTGATCGTTGTATAGACCCAGTAAAGCGTCCCATCCTTCCTTCGATTGCAGACCTCGCCTCGCCAAACTTCCCCGCGGGCAATCGTTTGCCAGAGGTGGCTAAAGAAGGCTTTAGGATGGGTCCCGGAATTCACGATTCTGTGATCAGCGCCGATCAATTCATCTCGGCTGTAACCAGAAATATCGCAAAATCTTTTATTAACTTTAGTAATAATGCCGCGAGCATCTGTCAGAGCCACAATGGCCGACTGATCCAGTGCGAATTTATGATCCCTTAGCTCCTGCAGGAGCTCGTTAACATCTTCCGACATCTTCGCCTCAATCTACAGGGACAAATTGTCTCAGGACAAGCGACATTTCCATATTAGAGTTGAGATTCTAGGTCTTTATCGGCTAAAACCGACCCTATGGACCCTAATAGCCGTGGCCTTGTCGTAGTCGTAGATGATGAACCTGAGATGCGATCCATGTTGGTCGACCATCTTTTGATGGAAGGCTACGAGGTCAAATCTTATGAAGATGGCCGCCAGGCCCTGAGCTTTTTGAATGGACAAGACCCCGATGCCTCGCGCGTAGACCTGGTCATCACCGATCTGCGTATGCCGGAGGTCGACGGTATAAGTTTGCTGCGCAACTTTAAACCCAAACATCCGGATGTGCCGGTTATATTAATGACTGCCTTTGCCAGCGTGGACACAGCGGTCGAGGGTTTGCGAAAAGGGGCTTTTGATTACATCACCAAGCCCTTTCGACTGATTGAAATGGGTCACACCATTGATCGAGCCGTGATTTTTGGTAGAATGAAACGACAAAATCAAAGCCTGGTCAAAGAGGTCTCAAGGACCTGGTCGCTCAACGAGGTCATTGGCAAAAGCCAACCCATGCGAGAGATATTTGATCTCATTGAGCGGGTCGCTTCTTCGACCAGCAACGTTTTGATTACAGGTGAGTCCGGCACGGGAAAAGAAGTCATCGCCAAGGCCATTCACCGACAGAGCCCTCGTGCTGATAAGCAGTTCGTCGCGGTGAACTGCACGGCGATTCCTGAGTCTCTCTTAGAAAGCGAGCTCTTCGGACATGTCAGAGGTTCCTTTACGGGCGCGATCGCTGACAAACCGGGATTGTTTGAGGAGGCCAACGGTGGCACTCTCTTCCTGGACGAAATCGGCGATATGGAAGTCTCTCTGCAAGCCAAGCTCCTGCGCGTTTTGCAGGAGAAAACGATTCGTCCGGTGGGCGCCACCACTAGCAAACAAGTCGACGTTCGGGTGATCTCAGCCACCCACAAGGATTTGAAAAAGGCGATTGGCAATGGCTGCTTTCGCGAGGATCTCTACTATCGCCTTTGTGTGATCCCGATCAACATGCCTCCCCTTCGACACCGAACTGAGGACATTCCGCTACTAGCCCACCATTTTTTGAATAAGTATTCATTGATGAACGGCGGTCGTGTGACCGGGTTTAGCCAAGGGGCCATGCAAAGATTAATGTCGTTACCTTGGCCCGGAAATGTGCGCGAGTTGGAAAACATGATCGAGCGCTTGGTCGTATTGGCCAAAACCAATGTCATTCAGATTGAGGATATCCCAACAACGGATCAGATGAACTTTGAAGGCTTCTTGGGCCAGAATTCGGGCGACTTGCCTCCTTTGGAAGAACTGGAGAGGCGATACATTAGCCTGGTTTTGGAGCGCACAGGGAACCGCAAAGAGAAGGCGGCTCAAATTCTTGGGATCAATCGCCGCACTCTTTATCGAAAAGAGCGGGAGTATGGATTCGTTTCATCGGACGAGCCGGAGCCTTTAGACAACTAACGGAAAATGAAATTTTACGGCCCGACCACGCTGAAATTCATCTCACGATTGGAGGCGGTGCCAAGTTCCTTTAGCAAAAAAGGAATCTGACCCTCCGTTTTGCCGGCCAGCCGGAGTTTGGGAAACCGCACAAAGACGTGCACCTCGGTCGATTGGCCACTAGCAACGGTGTACTGGGGGGCCGACGTGGTGAGAGAGATTCCTTCTTTCTCGGCCTCCGGCGGGAGCTCAAACCGGAATATCTGCGTCCCACCCGATTGATTGATGAGATGAGCTTTGAAATGATTCAAAATCAGATCCCCCTGCAGAACTTGATAAGGCGTATCCTTGGCACGGAGGACCAGGGCCGAATAAGGCTCTCTTCTCGCCACACTCCAAATAAACATTATCACCATTAGCCCAAGCAGGGCCGAATAACCAACCACTCGCGATCGTACGCGCCGGTGGCTGCGAATGACCGTGGGTCGATAGGAAATCAATCCAAGAGGCTTTTTGACTTTGGTCATGATTTCATCGCAGGCGTCAATGCAGGCCGTGCAGCCAATGCACTCCATTTGAATACCTTTTCGAATATCGATTCCGGTGGGACAGACCTGCACACAGCGCAAGCAATTCACGCAATCGCCTTGAGTTTTTCCTACTGGAACCGAGCCCTTGCGCGGCTCGCCTCGATCCGAGTCGTACATCACGTTGATCGTCGATCGATCCATGAGCAGGCTTTGAATCCGCCCATAGGGGCACATGATGATGCAAAACTGCTCTCGGAACCAACCAAAGTTAAACATCAAAACAGCGGTCGTCACCGTGACGAGCAAAAAATAGGTCATGTTTTGTTCTGGCGGTCTTTGAGTCATTGCCAAGAGCTCATTGGCTCCCGAAAAATAGGCAATGAAACTGTGCGCGAAGAGGGAACTCACCACAAAATACAAAAACCACTTGAAGGAGTATTTGCGAAATTTTGTGGCGGTCATAGGCCCAAGATAAAGTTTTCGACGCTCAATATATCCACCCTCAACCCATTGCTCGATTCGGCGATACACGAGATCAATAAAAACCGTTTGCGGGCAGGCCCAACCACACCAGACGCGACCCCAAATGGCGGTCATAAGGGCTAGGGCTAAAACCGAAATCGCCAGCAGATAAAAAATGATCGGGGCCTCATGCGCGTGAAAAACTGAACCAAAGACTACAAAACGCCTTTGCCCGATATCGAAATGTAAAGCTTGGTGCCCGCCCACTTTGATCCACGGGAGGCCAAGGAAGATCGCCATAAGAATAAAATAAACCCAATTGCGCCACTTGCGAAATCGGCCCAGAACTTCGGCGGGGATAATAAATCTTCGCCCGCCGAATTCGTCCAACATCGAGAGTCGATCACCGGCCTCCAACCTTTTCTCCTTGTGGCGGCTTTGGATTCGGTGGATTACTTCCATTGGATTTCGCCACAAATACCGCTACCGCTTTTAAGTCTGCCTCAGGAACCTGACCCTGCCAAGACGGCATTCCTTTATCTAAGACTCCCGTTCGCATCACTTTCAAAATATCTACGATGGTTCCTTTTCCGTTGATCCAATAATCATCAGTCAAATTGGGCCCGATGCCGCCCTGCAATTCTTGACCATGGCAAACGGCGCATTTGGCTTGAAAAACTCCATGACCTTTGTCCGCAACGGAAGCATCGGCCAAAAGCGCTTGTAGGTCCGACTCATTGTCCTCAGGTGGCGCAGCCTTTTGCTGGCGCGCTTGAATCTCCTGCATATCGGTGTCGAGATACTGCTTTAGGGAAGGACCTCCCCCGAATTCGTAGTGAATCCAATAGAGAAATCCGAAGATGACCGTGATAAAAAAGGTGGTCATCCACCACATAGGAAGTGGATTGTCGAATTCCTGAATGCCGTCGTACTCATGATTCTCAATGATTTGATCATTCTCGTTGCTCATGCCTCGTCTCCTTCATCATTCAGTGGAAGCGCAGCACGGGCCTGATAGATGGACCGAGCCCCGGGTCGCCACATGACCCAAATCGAAATGCCTAAGAACACCACTAAGAAAATCATCATACCCAAAAGACTGAGTGGGATGTTTGCCGCTAGTTTTGCCCCTTGACTCAACATGGAGTTACTCCTTCATCTTCTGCCCGAGGGCCTGAAGATAAGCGATCACGGCGACCACTTCTTTATTTTCCAGACCCGTCGGTGCGCCCTCGGCTTCCAGACGAGTGGCGATCTCTTTGGCCTGCTTCTCCGCATTGACGTCCGCGTTGACCACTTCGTCTTCGGTGTACGGTGTGCCCAGATTACGCATGATTGAAAACTTCTTTCTAAGACTTACGAAATCAATCTTCTTCTGCATCATCCAGGGATAAGCCGGCATAATCGACTGCGGGACGACCGCCCGTGGATCAATAATATGACGGTAATGCCACAAATCGGGATACTTCTTGCCGACACGGGCGAGATCTGGGCCCGTGCGCTTGGAACCCCATTGAAAAGGATGGTCATACATCGACTCTTCCACTGTGGAAGGAGCCCCATAGCGGAGAACCTCAGCCGCCATCGGTCGGATCTGTTGAGAGTGACAAACGTAACAGCCCTCTCTCACATATAAGTCACGTCCAGCTAGCTCGAGTGGCGAGTAAGGTTGCATTTTTGCGGCTTGCGGCACCCACTTGCTAAGAGCCATGGTGGGATAGATTTCGATCACCGAACCGACCAAAATTGCAATAAGAACAGCCACGGTGAACGTGGCAGCCAAACCTTCCAGCCGGCGATGACCTCGCTCAGGTGACGGTGAATGGTGCAAGGCCGGGACTCTCACCGATTGATCGGTCAAAGGTGCCTTGGCCGACTTCATGGTCTTGTACAGGTTGTAGACCATCATAAAAAAGCCAATGATAAAGAGAAGTCCGGAAAGCGCCCGTACCCAGTAAAGAGGTACGATTCGAGTGACGGTCTCAACAAAATCGGGATAAGAAAGAGCCCCTTGCGGATTGATCGCCCGCCACATCAAGCCCTGTGTGATTCCGGCGGTCACCATCGAAATGTAGTACCCCACAATCCCAAGCGTCGCGATCCAGAAATGGGCCGTCGCCAGTTTGATTGAATAGAGTTCTGCCTTCCACAAGCGCGGAACTAAGTAATAAAGCATACCGAATGTCAAAAGCCCGTTCCAACCCAAGGCCCCACTATGCACATGCCCAATGATCCAATCGGTATAATGAGCTAGACCACTGACTGATTTGATCGACAACAATGGCCCTTCGAAGGTGGCCATTCCGTAGAATGTGACGGCTCCAACGAAGAATTTGATAATGGGATCCGTTCTTAGAAGATGCCACGCCCCCCTTAAGGTGAGCAATCCGTTGATCATACCTCCCCACGACGGCGCCCAAAGCATGACCGAAAACACCATACCCAAGGTTTGCGCCCACTCTGGCAATGAAGTGTACAAAAGATGGTGAGGTCCAGCCCAAATATAAATAAAAACAAGCGCCCAAAAGTGAATGATGGAAAGTCGGTATGAGTAAACCGGACGGCCCGACGCTTTGGGAATGTAGTAATACATTAAGCCCAAGAACGGAGTGGTCAAGAAAAAGGCGACCGCATTGTGCCCATACCACCACTGAACCAAGGCATCTTGAATTCCGGCATAGACGGGGTAGCTTTTCATAAATGAAACGGGAATCTCGATCGAGTTGACGATATGAAGAACAGCCACTGTCACAATGGTCGCGATGTAAAACCAAATCGCCACATACATATGCTTCTCGCGCCGACGGGCGAGAGTCCCGAAAAAATTCACCGCAAAGACCACCCAGATCAGCGTGATCGCCAGATCGATAGGCCACTCTAGCTCGGCGTACTCTTTTCCGTGCGAATATCCCAGAGGCAATGATACCGCGGCGGCCAGAATAATGAGTTGCCAACCCCAAAAGTGAATTCGACTTAGGGCATCCGAGAAGAGACGCGTCTTAAGTAGCCTTTGAGTGGAATGATAAATTCCCGCAAAAACGGCATTCCCAGCAAAGGCGAAAATCGCTGCATTTGTATGAAGTGGGCGAAGTCGCCCGAAAGTGAGCCACTCCCAATGCGTGTTCAGCGGCCAAAACGCCAGTTGCAAGGCGACAATCAGTCCCACCAAAAACGCGATTCCAGCAAATATGATCGTTGCAAGAATAAATTTTCGAACGATATCGTCATCGTAAAAAATTTCTTCGACAGCCGAACTGTTGTTAGCCATAGGTGCGATCCTTTCTTTCATTCCTCTAAAATCCGATGGGCCGGTGTCTCTGTGTCGTCCATATGGCCACTGAGCACCGTCCAAATAAATCCCGCCAAAAATCCAAATCCCAAAAAGAGAGATATGGGTATCATTAGAATTAAAATATTCAAATTCGCGCCCTCCACCAGGTCAGCGCTAGTATCAACCCACTATTGACCGGCATCAAGAGGGCGGCGCCAAAGGGACCTATAAATCCCATTAAAGCCAATGTCCCCGCCACAAGGTTATACAGGACAGCAATCCACAAATTCTGCCTAATCAGTCGCTTGGCCATACGAGAGGCTTCCAGCAGCTTGGCAACGCCAGAAACATCCGGTTTGGTGAGATAAACAAACGCACTTTTTAGGGCCGTTTCCACCCCGCCGGACACGGCCACGCCCACTTTGGCATGCATTAGGGCCAATGCATCGTTGGCTCCATCCCCGATCATCATGGCCGGACTCCACGAGCGAATCAGTTGGGCCTTGCCAGCAGGTGAAACCTCGGCGTGAACGTCGGCGGGATTCATTCGGACAGATTGAGCTAAAGAGTGAACCGCGTCTTTGTGATCGCCAGAAACTAGTTTCACAGCGAAACCTTGCCGACGAAGATCCTCAATGGTTTTGTCAGCACCCGGTCGAAGCTTGTACGAGAACTCGAGATTGAAAAGCAAAATCCCATCTTCATAAAGCCCACAAGTGATGAAGCGACTCTCTTGCCCGTCGGCCCTAAGCTCAAAAAATCGGCCATAAACATAACCTGATACACCTTTACCAGGAACTTCCCGCCAGCCATCCACCGGCGGAAGGGGGCCCATGGGAGAAAGAGCCGCACGCAAGCTAAATGCGATCGGATGGAACGAGCCGTTTTCAAGACTCAATATCACTCGCTGATAGACGTCAGGAATTTCTGTCGTGGGTCCCAGTAAAGCGAGTTCGGAGTCTGTAATGGTCCCCGTTTTGTCGAACACAATGGTTTTGACGTCCGCGGCTGCGACAAGAACATTGGCGTCTCGGACCAAGAGTCCAGCCGATCTGATCGCCTTCAAGGCAAAAGCCATCGCCAAGGGCGTGCCAAAGGCCATGGCACAAGGGCAAGCCAAAATCAGAAGGGCTAACGAAGTTCGAATCGCGGTCTCAGGCCCGTGTGACCAGGTTAAGGCCAAGTTAGCGGCCGCTACGGCGAACACCACGATCAATAAAGTTTGCGCCCACGAGTCCGCCTGATTTATCCATTTGGTTCGGGTCAATGAAAAACGGCGGACTTCATTCAACAAGACCCCGAATTGCGATTGAGCGAGTGGAGTTTCGACCCGAGCTCGAAGTTTCTCACTCATAAGTGTCGCTCCGGCCGGAATAATGGAACCTGGCAAAAATATCTTAGGAGAAGACTCACCCGAGACCACAGCCAAACTGACCACGGCGGATTCTTGGGGATTGAGATCGGCCGGTATAGTCTCATCTTGTAAAACCAGAATTTCGTCACCGACTACCAGGGATTCAACGGTCCTCCACTCCCACTCCCTCCCGCTAAAAACTCGCGCTTGGTGTGAAGTAAAGTCTTGCGCAGAAAGCTGGGCCGACAAAGCTCGCCGCTGCATTCGGCGCTGGACGAATCGTGAAAGTAAGATCAAAAAAAGAAATCCACTGATCGAATCAAAATAATAATCACTTTGACTTCGAGCCAATTGCACGGTGGAAAACAAAAATCCGGTCGAAGATGCGATCGCCATGGGGAGATCAATCGATACTTGTCGCCGCTTAAGGCTGCTCCAAGCTCCTTGGTAAAACGGCCATGCAACATATGTGACCACAGGTAAATAGAGCAAAAAGCTGATCCAACCGAAGATCTGTTGAAGTGGGCCCGCGACGCCAAAATAGTTGGCAAAACTAAAGGTCATGATGTTACCAGCGCAGGCCGCAGCGACCGCTAATCGAATAAGCTCCGCCCGATTCTCCTTGGCCATCCACTTGTCTTCACTTTCTTCTATCGCCAGTGGGACGGGTTCATAACCAAGACGAACCAGTTCATCTGCGAACTCACCAAATCCTGGGGCATCGTCGGAAATCCGAACTCGAACTCGGTTACGCGAAAGATCGACCGAAACTTCTTCCACCCCTGCAGTGACGAAGGCTAAGTCCTCAATCTTGCGAATGCATTTGGAACATTTAATCCCGCCCACATAAAAATCCATCTGCTGGCCACGTGGACCAAAGGCGTAATTCACCCGGACATCGGGAGCGTCTAAAAACGAAAAGTCTTTCGCCTCTTTCTGGGAAGGTGCGCTACGCTCTAGCATATCTTGGGGAAGTTCAAGGCTCATGCCGAGATCAAGGGTTACTAAATTCCCATTCTCGAGCCCAATTGACCCGAGACATTCTGTGCCTGGGCCGTTTTGTCCCACCCCTTCGTTCGTCGGTTTTCCCACCCTGGTACACCACTTGCACAATTCATAATCAATCCTAAGGAGTTCAATTTATGAAATCTATTCCTTCCATCCAAAAGTATATGACGACCCTACCGCATACGATTGGTGCCGACCAACCACTCGCAAAAGCAGAAGAAATGATGCGCGAATATCGAGTCCGTCACTTGCCCGTTTTGCAGGCAGGCCAACTGGTGGGAATTCTAACCGATCGCGATGTCAAACTGGTGGAAACTTTTGCTGACGTGGACCCCAAAACAGTGAAAGTGGAAGAGGCCTATTCACCCGATCCCTACATCACTTCGCCCGATGCATCTCTTAAAGATGTCTGTGATCACATGGCCGCCAAAAAATTTGGCTGCGTGTTAGTTTGTCAGAACAAAAAATTGGTGGGCATTTTCACTTGGATCGATGCTCTAAATGCCATGGGTGACCTGCTCGATACTCGACTCAAAAACTGAGGGTTTCTTTAGCCCTCCGGACCGCGCTTGTGCGAACGAAGTACGGCAAGCGTTCCTTCGAGTTGCGCGATGATGGCCTGCGCCTGGTCCGGCTCGAGTGGGCGACTTCCCGGGCCGGATTTCGTTACGGCCCGCTCAATACGTCTGAGCTCAACTTCAAACTCGTCGAACTCATCCGCCAATAGGGCACTAGCAAACAGCGCCGTATAGGCCCAGAACAAAGCCGTACCAATGATCATAGTCAAGATACCAATAATCTTACCTTGCGTTGTCATCGGATGAATGTCGCCATAACCAACGGTGGTGACCGTGGCCACGGCCCACCAAATGGTATCAAGCATGGAGTGAATGCTGGGGTTCACTCCTTTTTCAAAGTGGTAAAGCGAAAGGGCCCCAAGGGCTACGATGGAATTGCCGTAGATCGTGAGCGTGATAAACAACGGCTGTCGGGCCAATCGAAAGAGGCGCTGAATAAAAACTCGCGTTCCAAGACGGTAAACCGGATTCGCAATACTGAGAGGTTTAGTTTCCATGAGCCCACCCTCCTTGTGCGCCTGATTATGGGCTAGACGGCACGTTCGCTCAACTGAAATCCCAAGCCAAATCCAACACATGAGCAAATTTTAAACACCCATCTCAAAATGAGATGAGTTGGTGGAATGCGCCTCCGCCAAGCCCGGCCTTTTTCGCGAGACCTTGACTGTGACACTCTTTTCGTCGCCGGTTGAATGGATGCAGCAAAGCACCAGGCAAATTTTCACTTGTTCACGGCAAACCGCCTAGCCAAAATTGCCAACCCGCAGTTAGAATGGACCGTGAAATGGCAGATTTGTTTGATCAAAATTTCAACCGATGTGCGAAGGATGCGGCTGGCATGAGTGGAGCCCCCGACGGCGGTGTGATTTTTCATGATGGAATTATTGGCGATGCTCGCCACCAAATGACAGGCTCACTACAAAACGATGGGCGCGCCATTGACATCAACGCGATCCAAATCGGAACTAAGCTCTATCGCTATTCCAGCAAGGCGCCTGAAGTTCAGTCCTTTTTTCAAAATCTGCGGGAGTGCTGGGGTCGGGTCGTTAACAGCTATCGGGGAGGCTGTCTTTACCGCCTAAAAGGCGGAACACAAGCACCGGGCACCCTAGGCGACGAAGATCATCGTCCATTTTGTCCGAATGTAGCAGCCTCCCTGGGTCGCTATATTGCCGTTCTCCAATTACTTTCTCCCGCCCTGGCAATCGCCCAAGACAACGCTCAGCCCGCCGAGGGCCCGGCCTCGACCTACAAGTATGAGTCCATAGCTCTTGGTCAATGGGGTGAGGCCAAATTAACGATCGAAGACACTGGGGGCGAGCCTGTCGGTGCACCCATTCGACTTTCGGTTGATCATTACTGTCCTCCAAACAAAAAGGGCAAAGCAAAAAAGCCCCGTCAGGTCATTCATGATCTAGGCTCCTGTGGATTCGAGAACCTCGGATTTGACGGCAAGACAAGAATGCTCACTCTCACCTTCATGAGCAACGTCATCAATGCCGAAGGCACTCTCACTTGTAACAAGCGCGACACCAAACGAGTCAAAATACACTGTCCTTAAGCGAGACATTTCGAAACGCATCAAACTGAGCACACTGATCAACGGTCAGACACAGTCAAACTCATGCACATATGCACCCTCCCAGATTGGAGTTGAGAGAGGTCTACTGGTCACACTCTTTGCAATGATTAGTGCCATATGACCAAAATTAAGATCTGGTCCGCGATTCAAATTGGATCGAACATTTTTCTGGTCTTTTTCTTCTGCTGGGGAGCTTACCAGGTGTTTGGTACGCCCGGTCCATCTGCGGCGGTACACCTGACGAATTCGTACGGTGTAAAGGCACCAAAGAAGTCTGCGACACGAGCCCCCGCAAACCTGAAAGGTTCAGCGGACCACGGTCTTGAGGAATTACTCGCAAAAACAGAAGCAGAAACCGAACCGACCGCTCCAGAGCTACCCACCCGCACACCGTTTTCTACTCTTCAGCGAGAGGCCCGCCTGCAACACGCGCAAGAACTTTTGGGCAAATACTACAACCGAAGCGTCGTTAGAAGTGGTGAAAAGTTTAAGAAAATCAACTCTAAGGTGTACCGATTCGTGCGCCAGCGTCTGCCCAAGAAATATCAGAAAAAATATAAAAAGATCGCCCAGGCGATTATTGACGAGAGTTTGCGCAATGAATTCGATCCCCTCTTCTTGGTGTCCGTCATTTTGGGCGAAAGCAGCTTCGATCCAGATAAGAAGGGTCCCGTAGATGAAATCGGTCTTATGCAGATTCGTCCCGCCACAGGCGAATGGATTGCAAAAAAATACGGGCTCAAGTGGAAAGGCGTAAAGACACTGCGCGATCCCATCCGCAATATCAAGATCGGGGCGGCCTACCTACATCACTTGCGCGAGAAATTCGATTCCCACGCACAACTTTATCTGGCGGCCTATAATATGGGGGCTCGTAACGTCGATGAGGCCTTGGAGAAAAAGGTCTGGCCGAAGGATTACCCTCTTCACGTCATGCGCCGCTACCTCGACTTGTACACATCTCTCGAAACTGGCGAACTCGAAGTGCGAATGTAGAGTCCCCAAAGTGTTGGGACAGATTGTCCCGCATTCGAGCTGCCCCGCCCCAATCCAACCCCAATTTTCATTTGATCCAGGCGCGAGCGTTGCATAGTTTAGATATGAACAATGCTTCAGGAGGCCCTATGCGGAGAATCCGGACCAGCGGAAACGTGGTACGTTTGATTGCCCTTTTAACCCTACTGGTCGGGACGATCGCCTCACGGGCGGCCTCGCCTCCCGAAGAAAAGGGAGCCATCAAAGCGTTGATGCACACCTTTGTAGCGGAGCTCTATAAAATGCGCCCCTATTTGGCCACTTCGGAATCCTTCGCCAAACCCGAGGGCCAAAAGCAAATTGCCAGTTCACTTGAGACCGTAGTTAAAAAGATCAAAAATCCTCCGGCGGGTCTTAAAGAATCCCCTGGATTTCAGGTCTCCCTTGGAATGCTTGCTGACCATTTTCAAAAAACCCAAGAGATCTTTAAATCTGGTGAACTCGAGTATGCTCGGGTCCGGTTGAACGCCACTACAGGTCTGTGCGCCACTTGTCATATGCAGGCTCCCAACATCTCAAAGAATTCCCCTTTTGGAGGCTTTCAGGAACTCGACAAAAAATTTAACTTTGAGAACGCCAATTTCCTCTTTGTCATTCGCCGGTACGATGCGGCCATGACCCAATTTGATCAGTTGATCGGCCAATATCCAAAAGGACTTTCCTCCGTTCAGCTGGATGAACTCTTTCGCCGAAAGCTGGCTGTGATCACACGAGTCCAACGTGACTTCCTTGGCGGCCGCGATAGTCTTAAGAAAGACCTAGGAAACGAAAAAATTCCGACCGACATCCGCCGAAATGTCGAAGTCTGGATTGAGTGGCTGACCAAACAAGGATCGCGGTCAGCCAAGCCTGAGGCCATGCCGACAGATGGCCTCCTTAAGTTTGTCACAGGACAAATGCCCAAGGAACCGAACAGAAAAATTTCAGCTGGGGATCCCCAGCTCGGAAATCTTCTTTATCTCTCGGGCCTACTTTACGAAAGACTCTACCAAGAGCCGAATAGTCCCCGAGCTCAGGAGATTCTATATAATTTGGCTTTATGTGAACGAAGCCTTTCCCCAGTGGATTGGTACTCGGTCAGCGAGATCTACCTGAAAGAGTGCATCGTTCGCTATCCTAAGAAATCGTTTTCAAAAAAATGCCACGAAGCTTATCAACAAGGTATGCGTGAGAGGTATTTTGGCAAACCCATTCCCGAATCTGTTCAAAACAGCATCGAAGCCCTTAAGGAGTATCTGTGAAAAAGTGGACCGCCTTCATCGTATTGTCATCGCTCATTTCTTGTACGAGTGCTCCTAAGCGCTCAACGGCTGATGCCAACTGGTACAGTCGCATGCACAAACTTTCCGAGACCCATCGCCATCTGCTTCCGATCGTAGCTAGCCAAAAAAAGTTCTCAGATCCGAAGTATCAGTTTGAAATTTCGCAAGACATTCGACTGATGACAGAAGTGGCCGAAGATATGACCAAAGATCCCAAGGCTCCAGACTCGGATCCCCTGATTCGCTACACAGCCGACCGATTTTTGGCCGAACTTCGACAGGCCAATTTGGCTTTTAATGCCTCCGATCTGCAGTGGGCCCGATTTTCATTAAGCCGCACGAGCCAGTATTGTATTTCGTGTCACACCCGAGCGGATCGAGGAGCCAAGGATTTTCCAATGGCTTGGGCTCCCCAACTTTCCACTATGGATACGATTGACTTGGTTGAGTATTACTTAGCCAATCGTCAGTATGCGATGGCCATGGGTGAAGCGCGAAAGTTAGCCAGCAGCCAGGCCGAACCCAATCGCGCTCCTAGCGATTGGATACAAACGCTTGGACACGTTATGGGCATGATCATTCGCGTAGAAGAAGATCCCGTTCAGGCCGAAAAGCTCACCGAGCTCGCGCTGGAAAATAAGGCAGCTCCGTTCTACGTCCGCAATGAACTCAAAGAATGGCTGACTGACATTCGAACGTGGCGCCGGGAAAAGACGGCACGAACCGATGCCAAACGCTTGGCCCAAGCCAAAAAACTGGTGGAAAAGGGCCAATCCCCTTACTTCCGCCGAACTCAAGGGGCCCTAGTCAACAATCTTCGGGCCTCGGGCATTCTCCATACGCTTTTGGAGAACTCAAAGTCGCCGCAGTATCTTGAAGCTCTCTCGCTTTCTGGCCTGGTTTCAGATTCGATGAATGAGCCGTTTTTGGCGCAATTTTATTACGAGAGCTGTATTCGGCATCTGCCCCATAGCCTGCCGGCCGAGAGATGTTTTTCGCAACTGATTCAATCGGTGCATGAGGCGCATCCTTACTTAGAAGGTTCCAATTACCAAGATGCTTTGCAGATGCAGATAGAGCAGTTGCGACGGCTCGCCGAAGTGAAAGACATTGAGGACCGCCAGTCGCCCCGACTCCAACAAGACAAAATGAACGGCAACTAGTGAACCTGAGCCTTCCACACTCTGCGACCGTTCATCTCCCGCTGTCCTTGGCGGTGCTGATGCCACCACTGACCTTCGCCGTATGGTATTTCGTACGGCGAGGGAAATGGACAGAACACACCTACTGGATCTTGACCGCCCTTGCGGCCGTTCAACTCCTCAACCTGCCGGCGGCCCTGTGGACAGGCCATGCGGCGCGATTTTTTTCTGCCGGGAGCCAAGACGCGATCTTGTATCACCAGAAGATGGCCTACTGGTTCTCGGCGTTAGCGGGTGTACTGTTTTTGTTACTATTAGTGGGTCGAATTCGACCTCGCTTGCAAATTCATTCTATTTGGTGGATGACCATTTGGTTGGCATTGATAGCCCAACTGATTTTGGCCTTTGACGTAGGCCACCTTGGGGGCCAACTGATGGGGGGATAGAAATGAACGTAGTTCTGGCGATGCTTCTCGGAGTCTGGCAGTACGATGGATTCTTTTTCGACGGTCATCGCTATCCCAATCCCAATCCCGAATTCGAACTCACATTTACTTTTACCGAAACCGAATCCCGTTTGAAGTGGCATCGAGAAGATCCGACCCAGTTTTGTGAACGCACGGCCAGTTACACCTTGGAAAATTCTGTGCTCACTCAAACAGTGACTTGGCTAAATCCCGACAATGAGAGTTCTTGCTCACAAGATCCCGACATGCAAATGGGCCGAACCACCAGCAGCCCTATTCGTTTTGCGGGGGAAGAACTACAGCTGGTCCTCAGTCTAGATGGTAAAGAGTTTCTTTATATTCTTAAGAGGCCGGCGTCTTCGTCGATTTTGCCGGGTTCTTTTTAGGCTTTTTACCTTTCGGCTTTACCTTTTTGGTTGCGACGGCGTTGGTCTTTGGTTTTCGACGCGAAAATTTGGCCGGAGCTTTTTTGGCTTTGGGCTTTTTGGCCACGGACTTCGGTTTGACTTTGGTTTTGGCCGCGGTTTTTGCCGTAGGCTTTGCCTTGCCCTTCTTGGGTGCTTTTGTGGCCGCTTTTGATTTTGCGGTTTTGCTAGCTGGGTTCTTTGTGGTGGCTGGCTTTTCCTTGGCCCAAGAGACCGCCGTAAAGAGAGCCACTAAATAGCACAGCGCAACCTTCATGAAGTCCCCCGAGACTGCTTGTCAATGCCCCATTCTATGCGAACAGGTAAACCTCCCGCAATCACCGCGAAGTCTAGGGGGCGTGGACAGAATCGGATTCTTGCCCTAGGCTTAAAGTCGAGTCATGGCAAAAACATCTAAGAAGAAGATCAAGGCGCCCATCAACCGCCGGCGATTCCTGCGGTTTCTCCCTGACGAGGGATCACTGGCTGTTGTAGACATTCGAAGTCGACCGGACGGACCCTTTCGAGGTGATTTCTCTGCCCTAGTTTTGGAAGATTCTCATGGCGGCTGCAGCTTCGTGTGTATCAATGCCCACAAACTGAAAAAGGGACAGTCCCTTTCCATATCCATTGGCGGACAATTTCCCCTGCGTGGTGAAATCCGCTGGCTACGCCATCCTGATTCCGGGCTTGTCGTAGTAGGAATCCAGTACCTCGGGTAGCTGTTGCAGTCGCTGTAGCTGGCGCGGGCGATGTTAAGAACGAGGCCGCAACCGCGGGCCTAGAAAGCAGTTTAAATGTTTGTCACGTCCGCATTTTAAAGTATTAGCCACTCCGGCAAGTTGCGGGTTCGCATAGGTTGGTATTCGATGTATCCCAAAGCTTCCCACTCATTCAGTTTCACATATTTGAGAAGTGTTTAATGCCTAACTTTTTGCTTAGGTAAGACCATTGATCATGAATCCGTCTTTCGTTCTTAGGCAAATCGTGTCGACTCGTTTTCAGAATCAAATGAAGGGCGTGATGGCGCGAAAGAGGTCTCGCACACTTTCGTTTGCCCTTTTTGATCGTGAAAACTCCCTTAAGATTCGGCATATCAAACATTTGGAGTTGCTTCGCTTTGCGCATGATTCTCCTTATTTTAAACAGGAAAGTGAATATACCATACATTCTGAAAAGCTGAATTTGGTCGATCTCTTCAAAGAGTCTGCATTTTTGAAAAGGTCCATACCGCGCCCCTGAAGGAGTCTCACATCTTCGCCCCAGCAAGTAGATGGAAGGCGCGGGATCCCCTACGGGTTGAATTAAAAACTCCGCTCACTGACAGTTTTAAGACAGCAATTTTACGTCAAGGACTAGCAAACTCGTTAGTTCTTTTTTCTTAGCAAACACTCCTCAATGGCTGATACCTTAGCCATCAAACAAAATCGTGGGTATTCTGGTCACCCGCCCAACAATCAAGTTCAACTACACCCGAAGATCGGGATTGAATCACGCCGCCAAATTGTCAAGATCTCGTCAGCTCTGGGTAAAGTTTGAGTTTTGGCTGCGCGCGTGGTGATGGACCTCGTTGACGGAACCTGAACTGCATCACCTAAAGTTGTGCAGTGGCAATCAAACTGGAACTCATCAAAGGATCGAGCATGAACAGACGGGGCTTTTTAGAATTTCTGGGACGAACAAGCGCTGTTGGATTGGCTGCATCACAATTCTCACTTCCTGCTTGGGCGGCACGCCTCTACGTTCCCCGCTTCCACGGCATCGCTCCCAGCTCCGCAGATGAACTGATCGTCGCCCCAGGATTGACCACCCAAACTTTGATTCAATGGGATCAAGCTCTGGATGCCTTGGGACAGCTTAAATTTGGCTTTAACAACGACTTCACAGCTTTCTTTCCCCTCACTAGCCGACCCGATCAGGGGGTTTTGTGGGTAAACCATGAATATGCCAATGCACTTTTTATCCACGGCAATCAAGACCCCAAAACCAAAACTCGGGCACAAGTCGATGCGGAAATGAAGAGTGTGGGTGGATCACTGGTTCACATTCAGCGTTTTCAAAGTCAGTGGCACGTCGTGCATGACAGCCCCTACAACCGCAGGCTCGACGCCTTTACCCCGATTCCTCTACAATGGTTTGAACCCATTGATGGTCAAACGATGGCCCAAGGAACCCTGGCCAATTGCGCAGGGGGAGTGACTCCGTGGGGAACCGTCTTATCTTGCGAGGAAAATTACCAATCCGCGTTTGGTGAATACGTTTATGAAAATGGAACTCGCCGGCGAGAATTTGGCGCCTACGTCGAAGGATGGCATCAATATTACTCCAGATCCCCCGAAGCCTATGGCTGGGTGACTGAAATCAATCCATTCACTGGCCAGGCCAAGAAACTGGTCGGCCTTGGGCGTTTTGCCCACGAAGGGGCAACACCCGTGCGTGCACCGGATGGTCGATGTGTGGTCTATATGGGGGATGATGCCGCGGGCGAATGCATTTACAAATTTATTTCGCACTCTACTGATTCGCTAAATGAAGGCGAATTGTTTGTTGCCGATACTTTTAGTGGGCGATGGCTATCTTTGGACTTACGAAAAAATCGAAAGCTCGAGCAGGACTTTCGCTCCCAAACTGAAATTCAAATTCGCACCAGACATGCCGCCCGCCTCGTGGGCGGCACACCACAGGACCGCCCCGAGGATATTAAGATCGATCCATTGACCGGAAACGTGATTGTGGCGCTGACCAACAACAAGAAAACCGGCAATGCTTACGGCTCACTCTTAAAGATCGAAGAAGAAAATGGCGATCCTCGAGCGGAGCGATTTCAAGCTTCGGTCTTTTTGACCGGGGGATCAGAGTCTGGATTTTCTTGCCCCGACAATTTGGTATTTGATGCCAAAGGGAATCTTTTTATCACCTCCGATATCTCCTCAGGTTCGCTCGGCAAAGGGGAGTACGCAAAATTCAAAAACAACGGCTTGTTTGTCGTTCCCGCTTCCGGTCCTCAAAGAGGTGAAGTGATTCAAATCGCTTCGGCCCCTGTCGAAGCCGAACTGACCGGACCCAGCTTTTCGAGCGACGGCTCGACCTTATTTCTGAGCGTTCAACATCCCGGGGAAGAATCGAAATCGCGCGAAGAACTCACAAGTCATTGGCCCAATGGCGGTGAGAGCATTCCCAGGCCCGCTGTGGTGGCAATATCAGGATTCAGTCAGGATTAATTGTCTGGTCGCACAATTGCCTTTCATAATATTGAGCAAAGAAACTCGATTCTTCTGCGCCTGAGAGTACGTGCGCATCGAGTTTTAGGTTTCTGTTTGGGTGCCCGATTAACACTTTCCTGATTTAACATCGCCCACCGACTCGACTACTTCAGAGATTAAACAAACCCCATTTCCTTATAAGGAGGAACCCGAGATGAAGGCTTACTTTCTTGCTTTCGCTCCGCTCGTACTCGGTCTGCAGGCTCACGCCGCATGCCCCGCTGGAACAACGGCCCGCGGAGACATGGTCGAAAACCGCCCCGTCTGTACTGTTCAAGGACAATACCTATCGACTAACCTCACACTGACCGCTGACAATGCCTACGTCCTTGAAGGGGACATCCGCATTGGTTCCGACAATGCCGACGCTTCGACTCTCACCATCGAGCCCGACACTCACATTTACGGCACTGCGGGCGCGGTCATCGTGGTCATGCGCGGTTCGAAGATTTTCGTCAACGGGACTGAGACCAAGCCGGTGATTATGACATCGCTTCAACGTAACTCGCTTCGTCCTGGCCTCTGGGGTGGACTGGTTCTTAACGGAAATGCTCCGATCAACGCTTGCGCCGCTGGCACCCCCGTTTGCGAAGCAGAATCAGAAGGATTTGCTGATAACAAACCGAAATTTGGAGGCAACCAGCCCGCAGAATCTTCGGGTCACTTGCACTACTTACGTATAGAGTATCCCGGCTACGAAATCGCGCCTGACAACGAAATCAACGGTTTGACCTTGAATGGCGTTGGCGCTGGCACTGATATCGACCATGTTCAAGTTTTGAAAAGCGCAGACGATGGCATCGAAATCTTCGGTGGTACTGTTGGTCTTAAGCATATCGTGATCACAGACGCCGATGATGACGGTTTGGATTGGGATTTCGGTTGGCAAGGTAAAGCTCAGTTCGCGACTATTTTGGTCGAGAGCGGCACTGAGAAAGTGAATGGCATTGAAGCCAGCAGCTTCAAAGACAATCACTCCGCTCAGCCTCGCTCGAACCCCACCATCAGCAACCTGACCATCGTGGGCAAGGGTCAAAACTCCCACGTACTCAACGGTATTGTGATGAACACTGGCACAGGCGCCCAGTTCTACAACACCATCGTCACGGGCAGCTATACAACCGCTTGCATTCAAATGGATGACGCCGAAACCTTCAATAACGGTGGATCTGTCACAACAGCACCTGCCGTTGAGCAAGCCGGTATCAAATTTGTGAACACCATTGTCTTTTGCGACAAGGGCAACAACTTTGATGACAAAGCCAGTGATCCTTACCTGATCAGCGAACTGTTCCGCGGTTCTGACAAAAGCCAAAGCTTGGTGGTCAGCCCAATGTTGACAGGATTCCGCCCTGCCGAGAGCAGTCCTGCTGTTGGTAAGTGGATCGCTCCTCCGACTGCCGGCTTCGTTGAAGTCGACTACGCCGGTGCTATGAGCCCCTTCGCCGATGAAGATTGGACGGCGGGCTGGACGGTTCAGTAAAACCGTGAATCGATTCCTCAGAATCGTATTTTCTTGTCTTATTTTAGGGGGGAGCATGGCTCCTCCCTTTGCCGTTTGTGAAGAAGTTCCTTTCGGCCGGGTTTTGGTTGTGACGTTCTATAATGGCCAACCCCAATCCGGTGTTGTACTGAACGGATCATTTGGCCAGTGGATCTCGTCAACTGAGGGAGTCATCTCTCAGGAATTAAAACCCGGCCATTACCAGGCCGTGATTCAGGCGACGGAACAAAAATTAGAATTCGATGTAACCCGCGGTGAAGAGACCCAAGTCACCGTTCAATTGACCGGCCCCAAACAAGCCGAAATGTCGCTGATGCAGCCGGTGGCTCTAAACAAGCCTGCCCACGCGGAACCGGCGAAGGAAGTGAGCCAAACTCGTGCGAAAGTAGAAAATGAACTGGAAGATGTGGTCGTCTTAGCTCCCAAGATTAAAGGGAGTGTATCGGCCCTTGTGGAAGTACGTAGAAAGTCTTCGAACGTAACGGATGTGCTAGGCGCTGAGCAGATGGCTCGCGCCGGAGACAGCGATGCGGCGGCCTCGCTCCGTCGAGTGACCGGATTGACCCTAATGAATGGCAAATACGTTTACGTGCGCGGACTTGGTGAACGTTACTCCGGCGTTCGTATGAATGGATTTTCGCTACCCAGCCCTGAGCCTTCTCGTCGAGTTGTGCCCATGGATCTTTTCCCCACCTCAATTTTAGAGAGTGTGATCGTACAGAAAAGCTACTCACCAGATCTTCCGGGTGAATTTGGCGGCGGCCTCATTCAACTCAACACCAAATCCATCCCAGAAAAATATTATGTTAAGGCCAGCGTCAGCACGACGATTGAAAATCGCGATGGTCAAGCTAGTTACCGGGGTGGATCCCTCGATTGGATGGGGGCGGATGATGGCTCTCGCAAACTGCCCGGCCGTGTGAAGCGTGTGCTCGAATCAGGGGCGAAGATCGTGCGGAAACAGCCCGGATCGGATCAGGGTTTGAGCGATGAAGAGCTGATTGCCACCGGGCAATCCTTTAAAAACACATACAATGTTAAAGACACAAACAAACAGCCGATCCCTGGACTGACGCTTGCCATTGGCAACCAATACAAAGTCGCCGGAGCAAAAGTGGGTGCCGCCGCGAGCGTTCTTTACGGACAAGATATCGACACCGTGGAGAAAAAGAGTTTCGGATACAATAAGGGAGCCGGGGGAAATCTCGAACGGTATTTTGACAAGTCCACTCGCTCCTCCGAGACCACCACACGCTTGGCCACCAACGTGGACCTGGGTGCGGATCTAAGTAAGAACCATCAAGTTCGCTATTCCACATTTCTACTTCGACATACAACCGATTTAACCAAAAGAGATTCCACCGTTGAACAGGTGGCGACTAATATCACGATCGAGAAGACCACCCTCGATTGGACGGAGCGCCAACTATGGACGCACCATCTGACCGGCCAACACAACCTGCAGTCTTACTTGCAGCGCCCTTACGAAATCAAATGGCGCGCCGGTCTGGCGGACTCGAGTCGCACTAACCCCGATCGCCGTGAATATGCTTTTGAACGAACGACTCAGTCTTACCAAATGCGAAGTGATAGTAACGGCAATCGCCGAACCTGGTCGGATCTCACCGACAAGAGTCGTGAAGTCGGCTTAGATATCACGATCCCGCTCTCACGCAATGTGGATAAAGCCAAGTTGCGAGTGGGGTCCAGTTACGCCACCAGAGATCGCCGGTCTGAGATCTATCGGTTCACATTTTTACGTGACTGGGCCGGTGACGCACCCGTGAACGTCGGGGCTTCACCCGAGGAGCAATTTGCGCCCGACAATATAGGACCGGGGAAATTTCTCCCGCAAAATCTGACAGACGCAGCGGACAGCTATGCGGGCCATCAATCCATTCGCGCCTACTATGCAATGGTGGACTATGCCCCCACGCCGAAGTGGAGTTTTCAAGGTGGGGCCCGCATGGAAAGCTCTGTGCAACGGGTGGAGACTTTTAAGTACTACTCACCGTCAGAGCCTTTTGCTGAGTCTCAGTTGAAAATGGACGACACCCTCCCCGCCTATGCAGCGGTCTGGAAGCCGACCAACCGATGGCGCTCTCGTTTGGCCTACAGCGAAACTCTGGCCCGCCCTGATTTTCGAGAAATGTCGACCGTTGGATTCTTAGATGACGAAACAGATTACATCGTACAAGGCAATGAGAACCTGCGCGGGACCGTGATCAAAAACTACGACCATCGCTGGGAGTACTACTGGACCACGGATGAATATCTGTCTCTCGGAGCGTTCTACAAAAAATTTAAGGATCCCATTGAGGTCATGTTCGTCCCTGGCGTGAACCGAATTCAATCCTTCGATAACGCCAAAGGTGCGGATAACTATGGGTTAGAACTCGAAACTCGCACGAGCCTCCGCCACGTCACGCGGTTTCTGCGACGCTGGACCGTGGCCTTCAATCGCACATGGATCACCTCTGAAATTGAACTGAATGAGCGCAATCAAGGTGTGCAGACCTCGCGCAAAAGACCGCTTCAAGGTCAGGCCCCTTACACTTGGAACTTTCAGTTGCAATACGATCGACCGCTCTGGGGATTCTCCGGCACCTTTTTGGTCAACGCCGTTGGCCGAAGGATCACGGAAGTGGGCACCAACGGGATTCCCGACACTTATGAAGAACCCAACCTGCAAGCCGACGTTGTGCTGTCTCAGAAAGTGGCCAAAAATTGGAGCGCCGGATTTAAGTTCAAAAATATTTTCGACCCCGAAGTTTTGGCTAAACAAGAAGATCAAACGGTCCGGTCTTATCGACGGGGCAGTAGCATTGGAGTGGGACTCAGTGGCGTTTTTTAGTCGAATCTTGCTCGTTCCTTTGCTCACTTTCGCTGTCGGCTGTGCCCGACACAAATCCGAATCCTATGGAACGCTCAATGCCGGAAAGGTCTTTTCGGGCGGCAAAGAAGAACTGCGAGAAGCCGTTGAGAGTGGAAATCTAAAAGATCTACAGAAGTATTTGGACGAGGGCGCCGATATCAACGCCAGGCTCAACAATGGTCGGACCATGCTCATTCACGCCACCGTACAAAGTCAGCTACGGGTTATCCAATTTCTTGTAAAGAAAGGGGCCGACGCTAGTATCAAGGATGGTGCCGGTAAGACGGCGCTTCAATACGCCATCGACAACGGAAATTTGCGAGCGCAGCTTCTTCTGGATTCTGAAAAACAAAAAACGGTCCGCAAAACTCTTATGAGCTTTGTGGTCAAAGGTCGCTACGCCAAAGTGTTGGAGTCTCTCGAAGACGGAGCGGATCCGAATTTTACTGACCCTGACAATGCGGGTGAAACACCCCTTACTCTGTCAATTCAAAAGGGCAAAGGTATCGTCATTCGCACGCTTGTTAATTGGAAGGATAAG
The DNA here is from genome assembly GCA_050250515.1 of Bdellovibrionales bacterium. GTDB lineage: Bacteria > Bdellovibrionota > Bdellovibrionia > Bdellovibrionales > UBA1609 > JALHOQ01. The sequence continues at coordinate 35,507 of JBFWON010000018.1, forward strand.
ATTGAACTTACGACCACGGATCTCAATCTACCGAATGAAAAAGGTGAAAAGCCTTTGTCACTAGCGAAAGCAAAGAATTTGCCAGACATTGTGGAACTCTTGACCCAACTCGGAGCCAAAGAATGAAGGAGATTTTATGAAAGATCGAATATTTGCCATTGCCCATTTCGCCGACTCCGCCGTTTTGTACCTTTTGATTTTTCTAAGCTTTGTCAGCCTCTTTCTGATCATCGAACGCCACCTGCGGCTAGGAAAGATCGCTAAAGTATCAAAAGCCGAACGACGCCGTCTGGAGGTCGCTCTTCGAGATCAAGAAGATTTAAGCGAAATTGAGTTGAACCCAAAGAGTTTAGAGGGCGAAGTCTGGAATCGTGCGATGGTTCATATGAAGAAATATGGATCGGCTGGTCTTGAGGAGCAATTCAACACCTATGTTCAATTCGAACAACCGAGACTTGAAAGGTCACTCACCTTCCTAGCCACCGTGGGATCCAATGCTCCTTATATCGGACTGTTTGGTACCGTGCTGGGAATTATGAAGTCATTTAACGATCTCGCCCAAGCCAGCAGTGCGGGCCAGCAAACAGTTATGGCTGGAATTTCAGCTGCTCTCATCGCGACGGCGGCCGGTCTGTTGGTCGCGATTCCCAATATCTTGGCTTACAACTACTTTCAGAAAAAAGTGAAGGCCATTATCACCGGAATTGAAACCTTTCGGGAAGCCGCAGTCGCCTATGCGAAAGCCAAAGGAGTCTAAGTATGGGAGCAAAAGCCAGCTCGACCTCGGAAACCATATCTGAAATTAACATCGTTCCCCTAGTCGATATTGTTCTCGTCGTATTGATTATTTTTATGGTGACTGCACCCGCTTTGATCAAGCCAAGTGTGGAGGTCAATTTGCCTGAAGCCGCGAGCGGTGATGAGACCACACCCAGCCTTTTGAACGTCGCGATCACGCCTGAAGGCCAAGTTCTAATTAACAACGAAGAAGTGAATGAGGACGAAGCGCGAGCCATGGCCAAAAGTGAAGTCGAGCGAAATCCGGAAGTCCAAGCCGTGGTGATTGCCGATCGCGAACTTCAGTATGGAAAAATCATTCAGGTCTTAGATTGGATTAAGTCTGCTGGAGTGAAGAGTTTTGCCGTGACCACAGATCGACCTCTGGCAGAAGCGAAGTGAGGACAATATGAATAAGACTTACTTGTTAATTGGAGCTTTACTAATCACCCCACCGGCATGGGCAGACGATGTTCATAATATGACCGCCCGTTTGGTCGGCATGCGGGCCGAACTCGACAGCGAAAGCCGCGCGGCTGAAAACGAGCTGAAAGAAAAACAGGCGGAGCTTGATCTTTGGCTACAAAAGAAAATGGAACTCGAATCCTCCGTGCAAAAAGAAACTCTACGCGGACTCCAACTTCAGCAAAAGACCGTTCTCTTGTCGCAAAAAGTGAAGCGAGAATCGTCCGAAAATCCAAAGGAGCGCGTGGAACTTAAGGCTGCGCTTCAAAAGGTCATGAAGTATGTTGAAGTGTCTCTGCCTTATCGTCAGAGCGAGCGCATGAGTTCACTCAAACGCATTGAGGAAAGACTGGAGAGTGGGCTTGAGAGCTCAGAGACTTTGGCCGCCGACCTTTGGATGTTTCTAGAGAGTGAAATCAAAATGGCGGGAGACAACGAGTTCCGCATCACCGAGATCGCGACACCGCGAGGGGTTGAAAGTGCCGAGGTCGTGCGGCTGGGCAACTTCACTATGTTCGCGCTGACTCCCACGCATCAAGTCTATCGGGCCGAACATTTGGAATCCGGCTGGTCCATGCAAGAAGTGACAGCAAAAAGTGATCAAGATGAAATTCGAAGACTCATTGGCAACGTGAAATCCAAAAAGAAGTCGGGCCTTTATGCCCTGCCTCTGCCGAAGGAGACTCTATGAAAACGATAGTCCTTCTTAGCCTTTTTTTGACCGGGCCCATGGCGTTTTCTAGCACCGACCTCGACGCCGCCTATCAGCGAGAGTACCTCTATCTCACTTCGCAAAGACAGGCCCAAAAGCGCCAGTATGAGAAAATGGTGGCCGACTATTCCGCTAGAACTAGCCGACTTAGAGCCGAAGTCGCCAATCTTCAGCGCAAACTGACCACAATGGCCGCGGCCCACGACGAACTCCATGAGAATCTAATGACGCTCGAGAAAAAGAAAAAGGAACTGGCGCGCCGAGGACTCTCTATCGAAAGTACTGTCAAACGCGCCATGGTCTCGACGGAAGAGCTGCAAAAGGCTTTGCGTTTTGAACCCAATAAAGAAAAGCAACAGCCTACACTTTCTAAGGAAGTCACCGTCGCCGACCTTAATCCCTTGATAGATAGGACTCTGGATCTACTGAAAAGCTCCTCTGATCGTTCGTCCTACGAGGGAACCTTTCTATCCAGTGATGATCAGCTTAAGGCGGGAAAAATCCAACGCGTCGGCCGCGTCGCCGCGTTTATCCAGGACCAGGACCGAAAGGTCCTGCTCGGACCCAATGGTCAAGGCCAACTCAAAGAGCTCGAAACCGAAACCGGCCGCGGGCAGTACTTCTTCGATAACATGATGGAGGCCGCCCATGTGGAGCGCGCCGCCACATTTCTCGAACGACTCGCGGACCTTGGACCCCTGTTCTTTTTGGCTTTGATGCTTCTTTTGGTGGCCGGACTCTTTATGGCATTGTTGAGGGCCTAACTATGAAAGCGATGATAGTTCTAGTGATGGCGATCGGATGTTGGGCGTTGGTAATTACCCTTGGGGCCAGCTTTTTTGCGCTGGATCCGTCGGAAATTGAAAAACCATACGTGGAACCGCCCAAGCCCATCGCCGTTCAGCTACCCGATCCTCCCAAGGCCGAAGAGCCCCCGCCGCCTCCCGAACAGTCACAGCCGACCTCCGCGCTGGCAGAGTTGGCGCCGGAGTCCTTTACAAATTCTTTGACGGACCTGGGTGGAGTCGGATTTGGTAGCGGCGGTTCTGGACCCGCCATTGCCGGTGGCGGTGGATTTGGTGATGCAGGAAATTTGATGCAGCAACGGACCAGCGTGGATCGGGCGCCAAGAGCTGTGGTCAAAAGACCGCCTGAGTATCCGCTTGAAGCTCGAACCCGAGGCGTATCAGGTTTTGTCGAACTTCGCATCCTGGTCACTGTCAATGGAGCCATCGAAAATATTCGCGTCGAAAAGAGCGAACCGCAGGGATTTTTTGACCAGGCGGCGCTTTCGGCCGTGCGCCAGTGGCGGTTCGAACCGGGTCTAAAAGGAGGCCAAGCCATCGCGGCTTGGACCACTCAACGGATCAAGTTTGAATTGAATTGAGGAGATTTTGCTTCTAAGAAATTTTCTTTTTCTATTGATGTTCCCCCTTTTCACATTCGCGACGGTGAAAGATCCCGTCTATGACGAGTATGAGGGATTGGACCTTGTGGCGGCCTTAGTCCGAGACGGCAAATTGAAAATGGCCGAAGACGAACTAGCCAAGTACAAGGCGCCATCGGAGCGAAGATCTGAAGTCACTGGACGCTTGCAGTTCGCCAAAGGCGAAATGAAAAAGGCGATCACGGCTTTTCAGGCAATGAAGCCTTCCCCGCTTCGCGCACTTTATTTAGCGCGCTCCCACTACGCACTCAAGGATCTGGGGGCTGCCCATACTCAGTTTCAACTGAGCCAACAGGAGTGGACAAACCTAGAATCCGACGTGATCGCTCGGGCGGCTTGCTCTTTCTTTGCGAAGGAGTCCGATGCGGCCCTTGCAGCCCTTGAGAACGGATACAAGAAATTTCATTCTTTTGCCTTGGCCCGTGAAAAGGTTGCCCTTCTACTCGAGTTAGGCCTAGCCAAGACAGCACTTGAATACTCCTTAGCTCTACCGACCGAACCGAGCGTGACCGAATCCCTCGCCTTAGCTGATTTGTTTTATCAAAGAGGCGAAGCCACAGCCGCTCTACAAATTCTCGAGTGGACTCGTCTTCGCTATCCCGAAGACGTGGAGACCCAAGTTTCTTTGGCCAAGGCCTATTTTGATCGAGGTTCGCTAAGATCAACCGCAGAGGCCTTTGAGCGTGCTGCGATTCTAGATGGACAATACGCCTACCATGCGGCTGAGATTCAGCGACAGGTGGGAAATCCTCAGCGGGCCCGTTTTTGGATTCCGCAAATTCGCGAGGCCAAAGATCAGCTGCGTTCCAAGATTGCACTGAATGTGGATTTGAGTCAGTACACCCAAATGGCGGCCCTCGACGCTGTGGTCTCGACTAGTCCTCTGATTGAAGACGAAGAAGTGCGCTACGCCTTAGGGTATTCGCTGGCCCGCCTGGGTCAAAGGGCGCGGGCTCTCAAATATCTAAGTGGTCTGAAGGGAGAAAAGGCCACTCGCGTCCGAGAGAGTCTGAAGTGATCTGGCTTTAAGAGGATCTCGATAAAAATGAAAATCCAACTGTTGCATTCGAATCGCTTGTAAAATGGCCTCGGCTTTTCTTTCGCAACGGAAAATCGTTTTCCAGGAATTGATCTGACGGGCCCGATGAAGATCCGAATTCGCCAACAGCGGAAGTCCACTGCCCGCCACTTCTTCAAATATCTTGTCCCCACTGGCCACCTCCCAGGCGTCGACCTCCTCGGCCAATTCTTCGCGCCGATCCCATAGGTGAAGCGTCTGAAGCTCAGTCTTGTATGTCATCACCGGATGGGCCGCGACGGCCAAACCACCTTGGCCCTTGATTCCGCGGATGAGATCAAGAACATCTCCGTGAGCGGACTGAAAGCGGTCAATGCCTAGTCCCAGGATATGAGCTGAGCGATGATTAGAAAAAGTATTCTTCGTCAGCTCAAAGCCCGGGATTACCACCATATTATATTGCTCCCAGGCGCGAATAGATTCTTCTTCGATCGTGCGGAGGTAATCACCAAAATTCGCTTGGGTCAGAGTGATACTCATGCAGCGGGCGGCGATTCCCATAATAGTGTTCGACTCACACAAGTGATCCGTGATTGCGATGCACCCGAATTGGCGAACACCGTAAAAGTCGACGATCTGGGGGATCGTCATCTCACCATCACTAAAAGTGGAATGAATGTGCAAATCCGCCAAAAACATACGCTCCCAGTATGGCGAAAGAAAATGGGATTGTGTGTTAAGAGACCATCACCCTTAGGTTAAGAAACGGTCAAGACGGCGACCTAGACTAGGGCCATGAATAAAATGAGTTTAGCCTAGTCTTAACCAACGGAGGTACCCATGGGTGCAACAGTGGCGGCCAAAAAGATTCTTAGAACTTTGCAAGAAGTGAGTCGCAAAAAATCGCTTCTTCAAAGAATCAGGGAGTATCGGCCTTATATCCACTTTGAGCAAGAGTCCGCTGACTTCCTGGTCACTACGGCCTCTGGTGGACATCAACTGTTTAAGGCCCTTGAACTCAGACATGAGGTCTTTATCAAGGACTGGCAGGGGCGAACCACCTTTCATCGATTGGACGTGGACGATTATGATTTCAACGCCGACCACCTTTTGATTCTGGATAAGGAACATGGCGACGTGGTCGGCACCTACCGGCTTTTGTCTTCGCATTTTACCCATGATTTTTATTCGGCCCAAGAATTTACCATGAATGAATTTCTGCGCATCCCCGCCGTCAAGCTGGAAATGGGGCGCGCCTGCATTCACCCTGACTATCGTGATGGTCGAACCATAGATGTTCTATGGTCAGGACTTTCCAAATACATTGAGCTCAGCGGAACGGATTACCTTTTCGGTTGCAGCAGCATCAAATCGGTCGATCCCATTCACATGTCGAAACTCTATAGAACTTTGCAAGACCAAGGCTCTTGGGAAAATCCTCACTCCATTCAAACGACTTCTGACTTCTTTATGCCGGGCTTTACCCATGACGCTCCCGAGGGACTCACTCCGACCGAAAAACGTGAGCTACTGCCCCCGCTCTTAAGATCCTACCTACATGCCGGAGCGAAGGTTCATGGTGTTCCAGCCTGGGATCGTGACTTTAACTGCACCGACTTGATGACCATTTTGGAATGGAAAAATCTCAACAAGAGATTTCAATCTCGTTTTATGGGCGGTTAAGCGGCACTTTTTGAGCGTCTCGAACTGAGAATGATCAACATCCCTTCACGAATCCAACCTATTGGAACTGGCCAACTTTATTCTGAGACTGGCTAAAGGTCTAGATCCCAAAGTCCGACAATACATATGTCTGAAAAGCTACCGATAAGGGACGTTGGTGAATATAAGGATGCGTTTCGACATTCGACTTGTTCTATCGCTTGCGCTGGCCGTAGTGAGCGCGCAGGCCTTCGCCCAATCTCCACCTATTCGGTTCAATCTTAGCGGTGCCCTTTATCAACCGAACGGCCAACCTGTCTTGCAAAACGGTGTGCACTTCAAGGTGGAGATCTTGGATGCGGCTGAGTCTTGTGTACTGTACGTCGAAGATCACATGAACCAGGATCTCTCAGTCACGAAGGGTGGATTTTCTTTTGAAGTGGGCGGAGGAAGTTCGATCCAAAACAACATCGACAATGGCGCAAGTCCTTCGGCGCTGTCGATCAAAGTTTTTCAAAACGATGGCGCGACGGGCGCCTTCCCGGGTTGCGGTGGCGTGACCAACAACTCGGGCGACAACCGGGTCATTCGCGTTTCTTACGATTTGGGCAGCGGCTTTGTCGCGATGACGCCGAACGTGCCGATGTCTTCGGCTGCGTATTCGATGATCGCCGAAAGTGTTCAAGGTAAAAAGGCGGCTGATCTTATTCAAGTCAAAGACGATGTCGGAACTGATTTAAACCAAACCAATGTGGAGACTGTCTTTAGCGCCACCAATTACGTAAAGCTCACTCACCTATTGAACAACAGCTTCACTTCCAGTTACTCGTTCAATGGCCAAGTGGTTTCGAACGTCGGCACACCGACCGCCGGTGGCGATGCGGTTAACAAAACTTACTCAGACGGTTACGTCGGCGGTAAGACTGCGGTCACAACAGGAGTCGGCCCTGCGGCGGGTGACAAATTCACCATGGTGTGGGACCAGGCGGGCAATCAATGGACAGCGCGCGCTTACACCTATGCCGATATCAGCAATGCGGCGTCGGCCTACATGACCTACCAGCCAAACAATGTGGCTTGCGTGAACGGTGAAATCTTGAAATGGAACGCCACCCCCGGTCGTTGGGAGTGCGGGGTGGACGGCTCAAGTGGTGGCACCGTTACATCGGTCACCGCGGGCACAGGCATGGTCGCAGGCACCATCACCACCACAGGAACACTTTCTGTGGACGTCGGCACCACGGCGGGCAAGATTGTCCAGCTGGATGGTTCGGCGCGTCTCGGCGTGATCGATGGTTCGCAGCTGTTCAATGTGAATGCGGTATCTCTACAAGGCAATTACGTATCACCAGGTACACCGGCACTCAATCAAGTTCTTAAGTGGAATGGTTCGCAGTGGATGGCTCAGGATGACACGGACACCGGGATCACCGCGCTGACAGGGGATGTGGTGGCTTCCGGTTCGGGCAGCGTGGGTGCGACCATTCAGCCAAACGCGGTCACCACCACTAAAATTATTAATGATGCGATCACCTCGGCCAAGATCAATAGCGCCGGTGTCGCGATCAATCGAATCCTCATTACGGACAGCACGACCGGCGCGAATGTGACCTATGCCAACGCTTGTGCCAATGGCGAGGTGTTGAAGTGGAACGCTTCGACCGGATGGGGTTGCAGTGATGTAGCAGGACTACTAGGTGGCTCTGGAGTCGCCGCAGCCTCGTACGGCGACGGCACGAATGTGGGTCAATTCACTGTGGATTCCCAAGGTCGAATCACGCAAGCCTCTAATATCGCGATCAACTTCCCGGTCACATCGGTTGCGGGTAAGACTGGCGTGGTAACCTTGAACGCAGCGGATATCGTAGGTCTTGGAACCGCGGCTCTTAAAGATTACGGAACTGCGGCCAATCAATTGGTGGAGCTTGACGGTACGGGCAAGATCCCAACAAGTCTACTCCCGTCATCTGCCGGCTCCGTGCAATTGGTTGATACGGGCACAGGACTCACCGGCGGACCAGTCAGTACGACTGGAACCATCAGCCTGGCCGACACGGCAGTGACTCCCGGTGTTTATGGAAGTGCCTCGCAGATCACCACATTTAACGTGGACCAACAAGGTCGTATCACCGGTGCAGGACAAGTCGATATTGCCATCGCAACCACTCAGCTGACTCAAACCAGCGCCACGGTGGGACAAGTTTTAGCATGGAATGGATCTTTCTGGTTGCCGATCACCGATGCCGGTGGATCGGTCACACAGGTCAACACAGGCACGGGCCTAAGTGGCGGCCCCTTCTCTGGCGTTGGCACAATTAACTTAGCTGACACCGCTGTGACTGCTGGCGCTTATGGCTCAGCCTCGCAAATCACCACGTTCAATGTCGACCAACAAGGTCGCATCACCGGTGCCGCACAAATCGACATTGCGATCGCCTCAACACAAATCAATCAGTCTGGTGCGGCTTCTGGTCAAGTGTTGAAGTGGAACGGCAGTGCCTGGCTTCCATCGTCAGATGTGGACACGGGCATCACAGCTTTAACAGGTGATGTGGTGGCCACAGGCTCTGGCAGCGTGGGTGCGACCATTCAAAGTAATGCAGTGACCACTTCGAAGATTGCCAACGACGCAGTGACAAGCGCTAAGATGAACTCTCTTGGCATTGCCACCAATCGCATCTTAATGACGGATTCTGCCACGGGCGCCACTGTGCAATACGCCAATGGCTGTGCGGACGGCGAAGTTCTTAAATTCAACGCCACTATCGGTTGGATCTGTGCCAACGACGTCGGCGCAGGTGGTATTGTTACTAATGTTGGTACGGGTACAGGCCTAACTGGCGGTCCAATCACCAATGCAGGCACAATCAGCCTCGCTGACACTGCCGTCGCCCCCGGAGTGTACGGATCGGCTTCGCAAATCACTACATTTAATGTGGATCAACAAGGTCGCATTACGGGTGCCGGACAAGTCGATATTGCGATTGCAACCACGCAACTGACGCAAACGAGTGCGACAGTTGGACAAGTCTTAGCATGGAATGGTTCTTTCTGGTTACCCGTCACCGATGCCGGTGGATCGGTCACGCAAGTGAATACAGGCACGGGCCTCAGCGGTGGACCGTTCTCTGGCGTGGGAACAATCAATTTGGCTGACACCGCGGTTGCTGCTGGCGCCTATGGCTCAGCCAACCAGATCACAACATTCAATGTGGATCAACAAGGTCGCATCACTGGCGCGGGACAAGTGAATATCGCCATCAATTCGGATCAGATCAATCAATCGGGTGCGGCCTCTGGGCAAGTTCTTAAGTGGAATGGCAGTGCTTGGTTGCCTGCCACTGACAGCGACACTGGCATCACGGCTCTCACAGGCGATGTGGTCGCCACCGGACCAGGATCTGTTGGCGCGACTATTCAAAACAATGCGATCAACTCGGCTAAGATCAACAATCTAGGCATTGCGATCAATCGACTACTCATCACAGACGGCACAACTGGTAATAACGTCACTTACGCGAATGCCTGTGCCGATGGCGAAGTATTAAAGTGGAATGCGTCACTTGGTTGGGGTTGTGCGAATGACGTAGGTGCGGGCGGTATCGTCACTTCAGTTGGCACCGGAACAGGATTAACCGGCGGACCAATCACCAATGCGGGCACAATTAGTCTTGCTGACACCGCAGTAACCCCTGGAGTGTACGGATCGGCATCACAAGTGACCACATTTAATGTGGATCAACAAGGTCGAATCACAGGTGCCGCCAATGTGGCGATCTCAATTCCAACTACTCAGCTGACCCAATCCAGCGCGACGGTGGGACAAGTTTTAGCTTGGAATGGTTCTTTCTGGTTGCCCGTTACCGATGCAGGCGGCTCTGTCACGCAAGTGAATACGGGCACAGGATTAAGCGGCGGACCCTTCACAGGTGTCGGCACAATTAATCTGGCCGATACCGCAGTGACGGCAGGTGCTTACGGATCTGCGAATCAAATCACCACTTTCAACGTGGACCAACAAGGTCGCATCACGGGCGCGGGTCAGGTCAGCATTGCGATCAATTCGGATCAAATCAATCAAACCGGCGCGGCTTCTGGCCAAGTTCTCAAATGGAACGGCAGCGCTTGGTTACCGGCTGATGAAGCCATTGATGGCATCACCGCACTCACCGGTGATGTGGTTGCAACAGGCCCAGGCTCAGTCGGCGCTACTATTCAAAATAATGCGATCACCACAGCTAAAATTGCCAATGACGCGGTCACGGCCGCTAAACTCAATAGCCTCGGCATCGGCACCAACCGTATTTTAATGACAGATTCCTCCACCGGAGCGACCGTTCAATACGCCAATGGCTGCGCCGATGGCCAAGTTCTAAAATTCAACGCCACGGTCGGTTGGATCTGTGACAACGACGTCGGCGCCGGCGGTATTGTCACATCTGTTGGCACAGGCACTGGCTTAACTGGTGGTCCCATTACCAATGCGGGTACGATTAGCTTAGCTGACACATCTGTGACCCCCGGCGTATATGGATCGGCCTCGCAAGTCACCACATTTAATGTGGATCAGCAAGGTCGCATTACCGGTGCGGGCCAAGTTAACATTGCGATCAACTCGAACCAGATCAATCAATCAGGTGCGGCCACAAACCAAATCCTCGCATGGAACGGCAGCGCATGGCTGCCCGTCAACGACAACAACTCAGGCGGTACAGTTACACTTGTGGCAACCGATGCAACAAGTGGAGTGCTCGGTGGGCCTATCAATGGTACCGGCACTATTTCGCTTGATGTTGGTACTGGCAACAACCAGATCGTTCAACTCAACGGTTCAGCGCAAATTCCGTCGGTTGATGGATCTCTGCTCTTCAATGTGAATGCTTCGAAGATCGCCACACGAACCGTAGCGGCTACCGCACCAACGCCGAATCAAGTTTTACTGTGGAATGGTTCACAGTGGGAGCCCGCAACACTGCCCACCGGTACCATCACTCAAGTCACCGCTGGCACAGGACTTAGCGGCGGTGGCGCACTTGGCGATGTGACAATCAATCTCGCCAACACCGCGGTCACTGCTGGCGCCTATGGCAGCGCCAACCAAATCACGACCTTCGCCATCGACCAACAAGGTCGCATCACCGGGGCTGGACAAGTGAATATTGCGATCAACACCACCCAGCTCAATCAAACAGGCGCGGCTTCTGGCCAAGTTCTTAAATGGAACGGCAGTGGTTGGTTGGCCGCTGACGAAGCCATTAGCGGTATCACCGCGCTCACCGGTGACGTGGTCGCTACAGGACCTGGTGCGGTCGGCGCAACCATTCAAAACAATGCGATTACTTCGAACAAGATCAACAATCTAGGCGTAGCGATCAACAGGCTTTTGATCACTGACGGTGTCACAGGCTCCAACGTCACTTACGCCAACTCATGTGCCGACGGCGAAGTTTTAAAATTCAACTCTTCCACCGGTTGGGGTTGTTCAACTGACACCAATGCGGGTGGCACGGTTACCCTCGTCGCCACAGGCACTGGCCTTGTCGCCGGAAATATTTCGACAACTGGTACACTCGCCATCGATGTCGGAACTGGCAACAATCAGATCGTTCAGTTGAATGGCTCTGCCCAACTTCCAGCTGTAGACGGATCACTCTTAACCAACGTGAACGCAACAAAACTTCAAAGCCGCGATGTAGCCTCTACTCTACCCACCAACGGATATGTGCTGACTTGGAACAACACGACCAGCATTTGGGAGCCCCAACCTTCTGCAGGAACTGGGGACTTCAAAGCGGATGGTACAGTTCCGATGACGGGCACATTTAAAGCCGCCAACGGCGCTGTCGGTGCTCCCTCGATTACGTTCAATAGCGATCAAGACACAGGCTTGTGGGCCACGGGTTCGAATGTCCTCGCAGCCAGCACTGGTGGTACGGAGAGAATGCGCATCGATGCTTCCGGCAATGTAGGGATCGGCACGACAAATCCTTCCACTCTCTTACACGTATTCGGCGGCCTTACAACTACGGGTTCAGTCATGTCGCTTGAGTCAGCGGAACCAACCATTGTCAACAACGACGTGATAGGACTTCTAG